>DATJWY010000329.1:0-12487 GCA_035500775.1 Acetobacteraceae bacterium | reverse complement strand
ACAGCATGAACACCGCGTCCACCTCGGCGGGCGCGGCGGCCACCTGGAAGCCGGGGGACAGCAGGCCGGTCACGGGCGTCACCCGGTAGCCCGTGCCGGTCATGTGGTCGGGCAGGCGGCCGAGCAGTTCCACCGAATCCGGGTCGAGCCCCACCTCCTCCCGCGCCTCGCGCAGCGCCGCCGCTTCCGGGCTCGCATCGCCGGGATCGATGCGGCCGCCGGGGAAGCTCACCTGACCGCTATGCTGCCGCAGCGTCGGCATGCGCCGGGTGAGCAGCACGCCGGCGCCGGGGCCGGGAACAATGCCCACCAGCACCGCGGCCGGCACTAGCGCCGCCGGATCGAGTCCGATCGAAGCAGCGAGCGAGGCCGGCAGCTCTGACACCTCATCCCCTCCGCACCCGGCCAGCCGGGCCCGGAGTTCCGCCGCCTCCACCGCCCCTCAGTCCTCGCCGGGCGGCAGGTCGCCGAGCGAAAAGAAATGCCCGCAGCTCCACACGCCGAACTTGCGCACGCCGCGCACGGTCTCCGGCACGGCGAGCGCCACGAGTTCGTAATAAACCGGACGGATGATGCGGGCCTCCAGTGGCAAGGCGCCCTCGCCCTGGCGGATCATGATGTAGGGCGTCGGCTCGCAGGTCAGGCAATCATGCGTGATGCGGATCGGATGCTCGGCGCCCGCCGTGACCACCTGATCCACATTGGTGCGGAAGGAGAGCGCCTGGTGCCGGCCATCGCAGCGCCAATCCAGCTCCACGGCGAGCCAGGGCGTCTCCTCGACCTGGATGCGGCCGTGCTCGACCGGCGTTTCCAGCCAGTAATCCCCGGCCGCGTCGCGGCTGAGCACGCTGGAGAACAGGCAGACCAGCTCCTTCCGGCTGATCGGGGTGCCGCGATAGAGCCAGGTGCCGTCGCGTTTGATGAGGAACGGCAGATCGCCGCACTCGATGCGCTGGCGTGGCGCGGCGGAGGCCCCGCCACGGAAACCCTTGAGTCGCAGGCCCGTCTCCGTGCAGCCCGACCGGTGCTCGTCGAGCGGAGGCTGGCTGTTTCGCTGGGCCTCGTCCAAATCTGGGCCTCCGGGCAGTGTGCCGCTTTTCTCTTTGCGTGCCATATAGGGAGCTTCCCTGCCTTGATGAAAGACCGGGCGGGCGCAAATCATTGACCTTGTTCGGGGCCGGCGCCTGATCCGCGCCCCGACCAGACAGGCGGAGCGGCCTTGCGGGACAATCTTCTGGCGGAAGTCGAAACGGTGGGCACCGGCGTCGCCGCGGCCCGGGCGGAGACGGGGCGCATCGTCATCGGCCAGGAAGCGGTGGTGGAGCAGGTGCTGGTCAGCCTGCTCTCCGGCGGCCATGCGCTGCTCGTCGGCGTGCCGGGCCTCGGCAAGACCCTGCTCGTGGAGACGCTCGGCACCGTGCTCGGGCTCGATGCAAGGCGGGTGCAGTTCACCCCGGACCTGATGCCGGCTGACATCACCGGCAGCGAGGTGCTGGACGAGGACGGCAGCGGCCGGCGCAGCTTCCGCTTCGTGCGCGGCCCGGTCTTCTGCCAGTTGCTGATGGCGGACGAGATCAACCGCGCCAGCCCGCGCACCCAATCCGCGCTGCTGCAGGCGATGCAGGAGCGGAAGGTGGCGGTGGCGGGCATCGATCAGCAACTGCCCCGCCCCTTCCATGTGCTGGCGACGCAGAACCCGCTGGAGCAGGAAGGCACCTATCCGCTGCCCGAGGCGCAGCTCGACCGCTTCCTGATGCAGGTGGACATCGCCTATCCGGACGAGGCGGCCGAGCGCGCCATGCTGCTCGCCACCACCGGCAGCGACGTGGCGACGCCGCGCCCGGTGCTGAACGCCGAGGCGCTGCTCGCGGCCCAGGCCCTGGTGCGCCGCCTGCCGGTGGCCGAGCGGGTGGTGGACGCGATCCTCGCCCTGGTGCGCGGCGCGCGGCCGGAAAGCGCCACCGAGGAGGCGGTGCGGCGCCATGTCGCCTGGGGCCCCGGCCCCCGCGCGGCGCAGGCGCTGATGCTGGCCAGCCGGGCGCGGGCGCTGCTGGACGGACGGCTGTCGCCGAGCCTGGAGGACATCGCCGCCCTTGCCCGCCCGGTGCTCCGGCACCGCATGGCGCTGACCTTCTCCGCCCGCGCCGACGGCGTGACCCTGGACGGGATCATCGCCGGGCTGGTGGACCGGCTCGGGTGAACGCCGCGCCCATACGCACGCCGCCCGCCCGCGCGCGGCGCGCCGCGCCCGCCGCATGAGCGTCGCCCGCCTGGCGGAGGCGCTCGGCGCCCGCCTCCCTCCGCTGCTGGTCGCCGCCGAGCGGGTGGCGAGCACGGTCGCGCAGGGCGTGCACGGGCGGCGGCGGACCGGGCTCGGCGAGAGTTTCTGGCAATACCGCCCCTTCGTCGCCGGCGACCCGCTGGCCCGCGTGGACTGGCGCGCCTCCGCCCGGTCCGGCCGCGCCTATGTGCGGGAGACGGAGTGGGAAGCGGCGCAGACCGTGTTCCTCTGGCATGATTCCTCGCCGAGCATGCGCTGGCGCTCGCATGCCGCGCTGCCGACCAAGGCGGAGCGGGCGCGGCTGCTGCTGCTGGCGCTGGCGGCGCTGCTGCTGCGCGGCGGCGAGCAAGTGCGGCTGCCGGGTTCGTCACGCCGCTTCGCAGGGCGGACGGCGCTGGAACCGCTGGCGATGGCGCTGGAGACGGCACCGAATGCCGCCGCCGGAAGCGATGCCGGCCTGCCGCCGCGCGTCGCCCTGCCGCGTCATGCCCAGATCGTGCTGATCAGCGACTTCCTCGCCCCGCTGCCGGACATCGAGGCCTGCCTCGCCTGGCTCGCCTCCGTCCCGGTGACGGGCCAGCTCGTGCAGGTGCTCGACCCGGCGGAAGCGGCGCTGCCCTGGTCCGGCCGGGTCCGTTTCCGTGGCCTGGAGGGCGAGGGCGAAACCCTGCTGCCGCGCACGGAGGCGGTGCGGGGCTCCTACGCCGCCGCACTGGCGGCGCGGCAGGAAGGGATCGCCCGCATCGCCGCCCCCGCCGGATTCGGCTTCGCCGTGCATCATACCGACCGGCCGCCGGAAACGGCGCTGCTCGCGCTTTATGAGGCGCTGGCCAGCAGGCCGGGCGATCGCCAATGAAATTGATTAATCCACCAGAAAGGCCAAGGGCTTTCCCTCCGTGGCCATTCCACCGCTCCTGCGGAGCGGCGGAACCTTGGGCCACTCCGCCCCTGGACCCCACTGGGGCCATCGGCCCCAGACCCCTTAACTTGTGCGGGTCTGGGGGCGCTCGCCCCCAGCGGGGCGCGGGGCAGAGCCCCGCATCTTCCGCGCACAGGGGCGAGGAACGACGCTGAATGGTCTTCGCCGCCCCTTACGCCCTGCTTGGCCTCATCGTGCTGCCGCTGCTCTGGTGGCTGCTGCGCGCGAGCCCGCCCGCGCCACGCACCCAGGATTTCCCGGCGATCCGCCTGCTCGAAGGCCTGCCCCGGACGGAGGAGACGGCCGCCGTCACCCCGTGGTGGCTGCTCGCCCTGCGCCTGCTGGCGGCGGCGCTGCTGGTTCTCGGCCTCGCCCGCCCCGTGCTCGGTGGCCGGCCGGAAGTCTTCACCGCGTCCGGCCCAGTGCTGCTGGTGCTGGACACGGGCTGGGCCGCGGCTTCGGACTGGGATGAGCGGCTCGGCGCGGCGCAGGCGGTGCTCGACCGGGCGGAGGCGGCGGGGCGGCGCGTCGCCCTGCTCGCCACCGCGCGCGACGAGGCCGATGCGCCGCCGCGCGCCACCCCGCCGATGACGGCGCCGGAGCTCCGCCCGCTGCTCGGCGCGCTGCACCCGCTTCCCTGGGGGGTGGACCGCGCCAGCGCCGCCGCGGCGATCCGGGCGGCCCCACCTGGCCCCGCCTTCTACATCGCGGACGGACTCGCGACCGAGGCCGACCCCGCCTTCGCCGCCGCCCTCGCCGCGCACGGGCCGGTGACGGAGATCCGCGCCGAAATGCCGCGCCTGCGCCTGTTGCTCCCGCCGCGCCCGGCGGCGGATGCTCTGTGGCTGCGCGTCGCCCGCCTGCCGCTCCCCGTCCCGGAACAGGCGCAGGTGCAGGCGGAGACCGGCGACGGGCGGGTGCTCGCCCGCACCACCGTTACCCTGCCGGAAGGCGCCGGGATCGGCGAGGCGCCGGTCGCCCTGCCGCTCGAATTGCGCAACCAGCTCGCGCGGCTCACCCTCGAAGGCGGGGCTGGCGCCGGGGCGGTGGCACTGCTGGACGAGAGCGCGCGCCGCCACCCGGTCGGGCTGCTCGCCGGGGAGGAGGCGGGGGCGCAAACGCCGCTGACCGGCCCGCTCTTCTATCTGGACCGCGCCCTCGCGCCGGAGACGGAGCTGCGCACCGGCGATATCCCGGCGCTGCTCGCCCGGCCGGTTTCCGTGCTGGTCCTCGCCGACCGCCCGGTTTCCGAGGCGGAGGCCGAGACGCTGCGGCACTGGGTGGAGCAAGGCGGGCTGCTGGTGCGCTTCGCCGGCCCGCGCACCGCAGAGGCGGGCGACGACGACCCGCTGCTGCCGGTGCGCCTGCTCGATGGCGACCGCCAGCTCGGCGGCAGCATGTCCTGGAGCAAGCCGGCCGGGCTCGCCCCCTTCCCGCCCGAAAGCCCGTTCGCCGGCCTCGCCGTGCCGGAAGAGGTCACGGTGCGGCGGCAGGTACTGGCGGAACCCTCCGCCGGCCTCGCCGCGCATAGCTGGGCCCGCCTCGCCGACGGCACCCCGCTCGTCACCGAGGCGGCGCTCGGCCAGGGGCGGATCGTGCTGTTCCATGTCACCGCCAATGCCGATTGGTCGAACCTGCCGCTCTCCGGCCTGTTCGTGGACATGCTGCGCCGGCTGGTGCGGCTCTCCGCCGGGGTGCACGCGGGTGACGCGGCGGCGCTGCTGGCGCCGGCGCAAACGCTGGACGGCGCCGGCATGCTCGGCCCGCCCCCCCAGGCGGCGCGCGGCCTCGCGGCGCGGGATTTCGCCACCACGCCGGTCTCGCCCCGCCACCCGCCCGGACTCTACGGCAAGGCGGAGGAGCGGCGGGCGCTCAATATCGGCACGGCGCAACCGCCGCTCGTCGCCGCGGCTTCGATCCCCGGCGCCGCGGAACGGACACTGCACGGCGCGGCGCGGGAACGGGCGCTCGGTCCGGCGCTGCTCGCGGCGGCACTCCTGCTGCTGCTGCTCGATCTGCTGGCGAGCCTGTTCGTGCGCGGCCTGCTGCGCCCGGCCGCCACCGCCGCCCTGCTGCTCCTGCTGCCGCTCGCGCCGGCACGGGCGGCGGAAAGCCCAGCGCTGGCCACCCATCTCGCCTATGTGCTCTCCGGCGACGAGCAGGTGGACGGCGTCGCCCGCGCCGGCCTCGCCGGCCTCTCCGCCTATGTGAACCGGCGCACCGCCGCCGTGCTGGCCGACCCGGTGGGGGTCACGCCGGGCGAGGACGATCTCAGCTTCTATCCCCTGCTCTACTGGCCGGTGACGGAGGGAACGGCGCCGGGGCCGCGCGCGGTCGCGGCGCTCAACGACTACATGGCGCATGGCGGGATCATCCTGATCGACACGCGCGGCGGCGATGCCGGGGAGTCCGGTTCGGGCGCCGGCATGGCTCCGGGCGCCGGGGCGGCGCTGCGCCGGGCGGCGCGCGGCCTGCAGGTGCCCCCCCTCGCGCCGCTGACCGCCGACCACGTGCTCGCCCGCTCTTTCTACCTGCTGCCCGCCTTCCCCGGCCGCTACGATGGCGGCACTGTCTGGGTGCAGCGGGACCAGGACCGCTCGAATGACAGCGTGAGCCCGGTGATCATCGGCACGAATGACTGGGCCGCCGCCTGGGCGACCGACGAGGCCGGTGCCAACCCCTACGCCGCCATTCCCGGCGGCGAGCGGCAACGCACCCTTGCCTACCGGTTCGGCGTCAACCTCGTGATGTACGCGCTGACCGGCAACTACAAAGGCGACCAGGTGCATGTCCCGGCGATCCTGGAGCGGCTAGGCCAATGAAGCCGGGTGTACGCAAAAAAAGTAACGGATTTCAAAGGCTCAGCCTTTGACGGGGTGCAGGGGCGGCGCCCCTGCCCTTACGGATGAGTCCCTCGATCCGGTCGTTAACTATTACGCTATCGCCTTGTTTTCACGCACGGCTGTCCAGGCGCGGGTATTTGCATCCGGGCCGTTGCCGCTCTACGATTTTCCCAGGTTTGCCTCCGGGCCGGCAGAGTCGTGGTCTGCCCGGCATCCGGATCGGCAGCCTCGGACCCGATGTCCACGCCCAAAAAGGGCATGGGCTCCGGGGCTGGCGTAAACGGGATTTTTGCCCGGCATGGCGTATGTCGTAGTGCGTTGCCTCGCGGGGGCGGGGGCGCGACAGAGGGATGACAGAATGAAATTCCGCACCGGCCTGCTGCTTGGCGCCGCCTTCACGGCGGGCGTGGCAGCCGGCCCCGTCTCCGGCCTGCTGACCCAGAGACTCGGCATCCCTGTGGCGCTCGCCGACGAGAGCTCCCGGGCCGAAACCTACCGGCTGCTGACCCTGTTCGGCGACGTGTTCGAGCGCGTCCGCTCCGATTATGTGGAGCCGGTGCCGGACAAGGACCTGATCAACAACGCCCTGAACGGCATGCTGAGCGGCCTTGACCCGCACAGCAGCTACATGGACGCGAAGCAGTTCCGCGACATGCAGGTGCAGACCAAGGGCGAGTTCGGCGGCCTCGGCCTTGAGGTGACGCAGGATGACGGTCTGATCAAGGTGGTGAGCCCGATCGACGACACCCCCGCCGCCCGCGCCGGCATGAAGGCGGGCGACCTGATCCTCTCGCTCGACGGCAAAACCGTGCAGGGCCTGTCGCTGAACGACGCGGTGGACCGGATGCGCGGCCCGCCGGACAGCAAGATCCGCCTGACCGTCAAGCGCGAAGGCATCGACAAGCCGATCGACGTCAGCATGACGCGCGAGATCATCCACATCCAGGTGGTGAAGTCCGCGCTCTACAACGACATCGGCTATATCCGGCTGACCAGCTTCAACGAGCGCACCGATCCCGGCCTGCGCGACGCGATCGACAAGCTGCGGCAGGACAGCAAGGGCAACCTGCGCGGGGTGATCCTCGATCTGCGCAACAATCCGGGCGGGCTGCTCGATCAGGCGGTCGATGTCTGCGAGGATTTCATCGCGGATGGCGAGATCGTCTCCACCCGCGCCCGCCACCCGGAGGAAAGCCAGCGCTGGGACGCCAAAGGCACCGACCTGCTGAACGGCCTGCCGATGGTGGTGCTGATCAACGGCGGCTCGGCCTCGGCCAGCGAGATCGTCGCAGGCGCACTGCAGGATCATCGCCGCGCGGTGATCCTGGGCTCGCGCAGTTTCGGCAAGGGCTCGGTGCAGACCGTCATCCCGATGCCAGGCGACGGCGCCATCCGGCTCACCACCGCGCGCTACTACACGCCCTCCGGCCGCTCCATCCAGGGCCTCGGCATCGCGCCGGACGTGCAGGTCTCGGAGAGCCGGGAGGCGGAGCAGCATTTCCTGCCGGACCGCGAGGCGGATCTGACCCACGCGCTGAAGAACGAGGGCGCCTCGCAGCCGACCAAGCCGCCGGCGCCGCGCGACGACCTGCCGCCCGTCGCGGCCAGCATCCCCAAGGCGCCGCCGACGGATTGGCCGAAATTCGACCCGGCCAAGCCGGAGACGGATTTCCAGCTCCAGCAGGGGTTGGCGCTGGTCCACGGGATGGCGCAGCAGCGCCGCGCCGACTCGCACTGAGGCATCGGGAACCGGGGCGGCGGAGGCGGGCATTGTGTCGGCATCACCGCCCCCGCACCCCGGCCTGCGCGCCCTCGCCTGGTTCTGGGGCGCGACCGCGACCCTGCTGCTCGGCGGCGGGCTGACCCTGCAACTGCTCGGCCCGCCGGCCCCGTCCGGACCGGGCCGGGGCGCCGGCAAACCCGTCGCGGCCCACGCCGCCACGCCCAGGACCGGCGCATCCCGGACCGGCGTGTCCGCGTCCGCCCCCGATGCGCAAGGCGCCGACCCCGCCGGCGCCGGCATGGCGGACGCCACCCTGCCGCCCGACAGCGTGGTGGCGCGGCCGGACGCAATGCCGGGCGCGATCCCGCCCCCCGATCCGGCGCTGCTCGAACCCGCCTCCGCCTTCCCGGACGGCGCGCTGCCGCGCATCAGCGCCTTCGGCATCACGCCGATGCGCGCTTATGCCCGCCCCGCCCCACCGCCGGACGGCAAGCCGCGCATCGCCATTCTGATCGGCGGCATCGGCCTCGCGGAGCGGGACACCGACGAGGCGATCCGCCTGCTGCCCGGGCCGGTGGATCTCGCCTTCTCCGCCTATGCCGTCGATACCGGCCCGGCGCTGGAGGCGGCCCGCCGCGCCGGGCACGAATTCCTCATCTCCATCCCGATGGAACCGGCCGGCTTCCCGCGCACCGATGCCGGGTTCCGCTCGCTGCTGACCGGCGCCGGGCCGGGGCTGAACCGGCGTAACCTGGACTGGGCGCTGAGCCGGATCGCCGGCTATATCGGCGCCACCGGCGCCTCGGACGGGCTGCGCGGCGAGCGCTTCGCCGCCAACGCCCCGGAATTCGACGAGGTGGCGCGCACCCTCGCCGCGCGTGGCCTGCTTTATATCGACCCGCGCCCGGGCGCGGGCCTGCCCACCCTGCTCGCCGGCCGGGCGGTGGACCTCGTGCTCGACGAGCCGCCCGACGCCATCGACGCGAAGCTGGACGCGCTGGAGCAGGCGGCCCGCCGGGGCGGCGCCGCGCTCGGCCTTGCCGGCCCGCCCCGCCCCGCCGTGGTGCGCCGCATCGCCGCCTGGGCGCGAACCCTGCCGGCGCGCGGCATCGAGCTGGTTCCGGCCAGCGCCCTCATCCTCCCGCCCCGGACGGGAGACGGTCCTGGAGACGGCAATGGCTGAAGATCCCTACGCGCACCTGCCCTACCGCGCCAATGTCGGCGCCGCCCTGTTCAACGCCGACGGGCGCGTGCTGATCGCCCGCCGCGCCGACATCCCCGGGCCGCTCGACGCCCCCGGCACCTGGCAGATGCCGCAAGGCGGGCTGGACAAGGGCGAGGAACCGCGCGACGCCGTGTTGCGCGAGTTGCGCGAGGAGATCGGCACCGACCGCGCCGAGATCATCGGCGAGCACGCGGACTGGCTGACCTACGATCTGCCGCCGGAGGTGCTCGGCCACGGGCGCTGGGGGAAATATCGCGGCCAGAAGCAACGCTGGTTCGCGCTGCGCTTCACCGGCACCGACGCGGATATCCGGCTCGACCTCGATCCGCACCCCGAGTTCATCGCCTGGCGGTGGGAGCGGCTGGAAGCGGTCCCGGCGCTGACGGTCGCCTTCCGGCGGCCGATCTACGAGGTAGTGGCGCGGGATTTCGCCGGGTTTGCCCGGAAAGGGTGACGGCGGGGGCGCTCTATAAGCGGTGGGGGCAGGCATTCAAAGGCAAGGCCAGGGGCTCTGCCCCTGGACCCCGCCAAAGGCCGGCGGCCTTTGGAAACCAATCGTTTTTTCCTGACATGCCAGCCGTGAACGACAGCCTCCCCTCGCCTTGCTCACCCTTGCGGCTGGGCGCCCCGGGAACTCTTTTCCACCCTGCGCTCTTCTCACTGCCAACGACTCGCATGAGCGGGGGGAGGCAACGCGTGGCAGCATTCGGATCAGCCGTCTGGCAGGGTGGGCTCAAGGACGGCAAGGGCGCGATCTCGACCGGGAGCGGCGCGCTCAAGGATTATCCGTACGGCTTCGGCAGCCGCTTCGAGGGCAAGCCCGGCACCAATCCCGAGGAACTGATCGGCGCCGCCCATGCCGGCTGCTTCACCATGGCGCTGTCGATGATCCTCGGCGAGGCGCGGCTTACCGCCGACCACATGGAAACCAAGGCGGCGGTGACGCTGAAGCTGGTGGATGGCGGCTACGTGATCACCGCCGTGCATCTGACGCTCACCGCCCGGGTGCCCGGCGCCGATCCCGCGACATTCGAGGACCTGGCCGCCAAGGCGAAGGCGAACTGCCCCGTCTCCAAGCTGCTGAACGCGGCCATCACGCTTGACGCGAAGCTGCTGGACTGAAATTTGCGCGGGTCCGGGGGCGCTCGCCCCCGGCGGGGTCGAGGGGCAGAGCCCCTCGCCCTACTTACCCCTCGGTGCTAGCCCGCCCCGCGAGCGCCTGCTCCAGCACCGCCACCCGCGCCTCCAGCGTGGCCAGCCGTGCCTCCGCGGCCTCCTGCGCCGCGCGGGCATTGGCGGCGAGGTCCTGCACGGCGTCCAGTTCCTCGCGCCGGGCGAGGTCGAGTCGCCGCAGCGTCTCGTCCACCCGCGCCCGCACCAGGGCCTCGGCCTCCTCACGCAGACCGGCGAAGGCCGAGAAGGCCCCGCCGGCGACGCCGGCCAGATCGTCGAAGAAGCGAGGTTTCTCGCGCATGCGCGCTCTCCGTCAACAATGATTAACCCGGCGGACTATTTCGGATGGCCCGCCCTGCCTATAACCTGCCGCCATGATTCTGGTCACTGGCGGCGCCGGCTTCATCGGCTCATATCTGCAAGCGGAGCTTACGGCCCGCGGGCATGAGACAATCATCGTGGACTGGCTGGGCGCGGAAGGGAAGTGGCGCAACCTCGCCGCGCATCCGCCCGCCCGGATCGTCCGCCCCGAGGATCTTGACGCCTTCCTCGCGGGCCACCCTCCGCTGGAGATGGTATTCCATCTCGGCGCGATCAGCGAGACGACGGCGCGCGACGGCGACCTCGTCTGGCGCACCAATGTGGAGCTGTCGCACAAGCTCTGGGATTACTGCGCGCGGCGGAACGTGCGCCTGGTCTACGCCTCCTCGGCCGCGACCTATGGCGACGGCGCGCAGGGGTTCGACGACGATCCGGCGCTGCTCGACCAGCTCCGGCCGCTGAACCTCTATGGCTGGTCGAAGCACGTGTTCGACCTGCAGGTGATGGCCGCGCTCGCACGGCGGACGCCGGCCCCGCCGCAATGGGCCGGGCTCAAGTTCTTCAACGTCTACGGCCCGAACGAGTACCACAAGGGCGGCATGATCTCGGTCGTGAAGGTGAAATACGACGAGGTCATCGCCGGCAAGCCGGCCCGGCTGTTCCGCTCCGACCGCGAGGGCCTGGCCGACGGCGCGCAGGCGCGCGACTTCATCTGGGTCGGGGACGTGGTCGATGTGATGCTCTGGCTGCTGGAGACGCCCGCCGCCTCCGGCCTGTTCAATCTCGGCACCGGCCAGGCGCGGACCTATCTCGACCTCGCCCACGCGGTCTGCGACGCGGCGGGCGTGGAGCGGCGGGTCGAGTTCATCGACATGCCGGCCTCGCTGCGCGGCCAGTACCAGTCCTTCACCCAGGCCAGCATGGAGCGCCTGCGAACGGCGGGCTACCAGGGGCAGTTCACCCCGCTGGAGGAAGGCATCCGCCGCTACGTGCAGGATTATCTGCGGCAGGCGGACCCGTATCGATGATCCCGGTCCTGCTGTTCCCGCAATTCGACCCGGTGCTGGTGCGGCTCGGGCCGCTCTCCATCCACTGGTACGCCCTCGCCTATATCGTGGGGCTGGTGGCCGGCTGGCGGGTGATGCGGCGGCTGGTGCGGGCGACCCCCGTGGTCGCGACGGAGCAGCAGACCGACGATTTCCTCTCCTGGGCCACGCTCGGCGTCGTGCTCGGGGGACGGCTCGGCTATGTGCTGTTCTACCAGCCCTCGCTCTATTTCTCGCATCCGGCCGCGCTGCTCGCCGTCTGGCAGGGCGGGATGAGCTTCCATGGGGGGGCGCTCGGCGTCATCGTCGCGCTGCTGATCTTCACCCGGCTGAACCGGATCAACCTGCTCGGCTTCGCCGACCGGCTCGCGATCGTGGTGCCGATCGGGCTCGGGCTCGGGCGGATCGCCAATTTCATCAATGGCGAGCTGTGGGGACGGCCAGCGCCGGACTGGCTGCCCTGGGCGATGATTTTTCCGAATGCCGGGCCGGAGCCGCGCCATCCGAGCCAGATCTATCAGGCGCTGCTGGAAGGGCTGGTGCTGTTCCTGGTGATGTGGATCGCCTCCCGCTCGGCCGCCGTGCGGGCGCGGTTCGGGCTGCTCACCGGGCTGTTCCTCGCCGGTTACGCCGTCGCGCGCATCACCGGCGAGTTCTTCCGGCAGCCTGACCCGTTCCTCGGCTATCTGTGGAGCGGGGCGACGATGGGGCAGCTGCTCTCCTTGCCCATGCTGGTCGGGGGGATCGGGCTGATGGCCTGGGCCGCACGGCGGCGGCCAGCCGTGGTGTGATCAAAAGATAAGGCCAGGGGCGCCGCCCCTGGACCCCGCCAAAGGCTGGGCCTTTGGAATCCATTACTTAGAGCCTGATTGCTTGATGTTGAAGCGCAGAGACTTGGGGCTTTGCCCCAAACCCCACTGGGGCCTTGAGGCCCCAGACCCCCAATATTTTTAAGT
>DATJWY010000328.1:0-12273 GCA_035500775.1 Acetobacteraceae bacterium | reverse complement strand
TTCTCAAGCTCTCTGCCCTGGACCCGCTGGGGCCGTAGGGCCCCAGACCCCTTTTCATGAAGGAGTCCAAACTTGCGCGGGTCTGGGGGCGCTGCCCCCAGCGGGGTGCGGGGCAGAGCCCCGCTGCTTCGCTGAAAAGGTCAATCAATAAGGCCGTTGGTCTTACGTGCTCTTGTCGCCAAGCACGCTCGCCAGGCTGATCTGGCCGCTGCCGGGAAGCAGCGGCTTGGGCTGGCTCGCCGCCGGGGCCCAGCCGGTCATCACCGCGAGCCGCAACCGGGCCTCCACCCGCCCGTTCTCCGCCGGCAGGGCGGCGAGCGCCGCCGGGAACAGTTCGCGATCCGGGATGCGCCGGTCCCGCAGCATCACGGCATTGGCCTCGCCCGCGTCCCGCAAATCCCGCAACAGCCGGAACGGATCGGCGTAAAGCAGCCGGACCTCCTCCACATCCGCGACCGGCAAGGCGAAGCCCGCGCGCTGCAGCAGCGCGGCGCAATCCCGGAGGTCCGGGAAGGGCGAGACGCGCGGCGAGGCGCCTCCCGACAGCGCGGCCTCGGCCTCGGCCAGCGCCGTGCGCAGGCTACCGAGCGTGCCGAGTGCGGGCAGGCTCGCCAGCAGCAGCCCGTCCGGCCGCATCGCCTGCCGGATCTGGATCAGCGCGCCGGGGAGATCGTTCACCCAGTGCAGCGACAGGTTCGCCACCACGAGATCGAAACTGCCCGGGCCGAAGGGGAGCCATTCCTCGTCCGCGGCCACCGCCGGGCCGCCGTTCAGCGCCGCCATGCGCGGCGAGAGATCACAGCTCACCGTGGCGATGCCGCGCTGGCGCAAGAGCGGCGCGACCACGCCGCGGCCGCCGATGTCGAGCGCCTGGGTGAAGCGGTGTGTGGTGTCATCCAGCCGGTCCAGCAGCCGCTCCGCGGTGTCGCGCAGGATGTCGGCGACGCCGTGCACGGTGGCGGCGCCTCGCTCCCGGTGGAGGCGGACCGCGCGGCGGTCGAAGACGGTGATGTCTGTCATGGCTCGCATGTGCCCTCGCCGGCCTGGCCTGCCAAGCGTCTCCGGCGCGGAAACATGCGTGGTGCGCGCGGAGCGGGACAATCCGCCGCCTGGTCGCGGGCCGTCCGCGATTGGCATGTCGTCACGGGGGTGTGTGGCGAAAAGCGGGCGAACAACTCCTAAAAACTGCTCTGCGTCTCAAAATAACGTAAGCGCTGAGGCGTGAGATGTGGCTGGCGCCGCGCTGCCGTTCCGGCGCAGGCTGGTCATTCTCCAGAAGGAACAAAAACAGGCGCGGCGGGGGCCAAACGGACAATGGATGAGAAAGCAGTGAAGGCGCTTGCCGACATGCTGGCCCTCGTTGTCGATGACAACGAGCACATCTCGCAATCCGCCCTGCTGAAGGTTCGCCAGCGCGCGCGGCAGGACGGCGTGACCGGAGGGGCGCTGAAGAACCTGGTCTCCGCCCTGGCGACGCGTTCCGCCTCGCCCCGCCCCCCGGAACCCAGGCCGGCCGCCGAGCGGTCCCCCCTTTATGGCGCGCTCTGCGCCATGCAGGCGCAGAACGGGCGCCTGCTGGAGACGCAGGCGGCGCTGCGGGCCGAGAACCGGCAGTTGCGGTTCTCGCTCTCACTCGCCGATTTGCGGCTGCGTGAGCTCCGGCGGGAATATGCCCGGCTGGCGCAGCAGGCGGCGACCGCCGCGCGGGGCGGGCCGTGGCGTTTCGGGCCACTGGTCTGGGGGCCGGCGCTTGGGTTGCTGGCCGGGGCGTTGCTGTTCCATCTGCTCGTCCCCCTGGCGCAGCAGCCGGAGAGCGCGACCGTCGCCGTGCTGAAACCCGCCCCGGCGCGGCTGGTTTCGCTTCCGGCCGTGCCGCCCGGGACGCCGTTCCTGACCACGCTGCTGGGCATGCCGCTCGTCCGTGATCTGCCGCGGTCGCTGCCGCCCGCCTGGGTCCCGTCCCGGATCATGCTGCGCGTGCCGGCGCCGGCCGTGAGAGTCGGCATTCCATCGCCGGCCATGGCGGTGGAGATGCCGCTTGCGCCCCCGGTGGGCGGTGCCGTGTCATTGCCTGTCCTGGGAGCGTCCACCCCAGGAGCGCCCACCCGGGGACCGGCCATCTCCGGAATGCCCGCTCCTGCTGCCGGGGCGCCTGCCGCCGGAGCCGCCGTGCCGTCGCCATTGCCGGGGGCATCGAAACCCCGGCAGCGTCGCGCGCAGCGAAACCGCGCGCCGCACGGGCTCGCGGCCTGAGGCGGCGCGGCCGTTCCGTCCGGCTCAGTCCTCCCCGGCGGCGAGCAGCGCCGCGTCGCCGCCGGCGGCGCTGGTGTTGACACTGACCACCCGTTCCTCGGCGAAGCGCGTGAGCGTCAGCGGGCCGCCCGCCTTCGGCCCGGTGCCGGAAAGCCCCCGTCCGCCGAAGGGCTGCACCCCGACCACCGCGCCGATCTGGTTGCGGTTCACATAGGCATTGCCGACCCGCAGCCGCGTCACCACGCGCCGCTGCACCGCCTCGATGCGGGAATGCACGCCGAGGGTCAGCCCGTAGCCATTGGCCTCGATCGCGCCGAGCACGGCGTCCAGCTCCCGCGCCGGATAGCGCAGCACGTGCAGCACCGGGCCGAACACCTCGCGCCGCAGCACGCTGGCGTCCGGCACCAGATAGGCGCGCGGGGCGAAGAACGTGCCGTGCTCGGTGCCGGCGGGGAGATCCAGGGTGAACAGCGCCTCGCCCATCCCGTCCGCGTAGGCTTGCAGCGCGTCGCGGGCCTCCGCGTCGATCACCGGGCCGATATCGGTCGCCGGGTCCAGCGGATCGCCGATCACCAGCATCTCCGCCGCGCCGCGCAGCAGGGTCAGCACCCGGTCGGCGATCTCCTCCTGCAGGCAGAGCAGGCGCAGCGACGAGCAACGCTGCCCGGCCGAGCCGAAGGCGCTGGCGATGACGTCGCCGGCCACTTGCTCCGGCAGGGCGGAGCTATCGACGATCATCGCGTTGATCCCGCCGGTCTCGGCGATCAGGGGGATGAGCGGCCCCTCCCGCGCGGCGATGGCCTGGGCGATGACGCGCCCGGTCTCCGTCCCGCCGGTGAAGGCGACGCCCGCCACCCGCGCATCCCGCGTGAGCGCCGCGCCGAGCGCGCCGTCGCCGGGCAGCAGGCGCAGCACGTCGGTGGGCACGCCGGCCTGGTGCAGCAGGGCGACGGCGCGGGTCGCCGTGAGCGGCGTCTGCTCCGCCGGCTTGGCCGCGACCGCGTTGCCCGCGGCGAGCGCCGCCGCGATCTGGCCGACGAAGATGGCGAGCGGGAAATTCCACGGCGAGATGCAGGCGAACACGCCGCGCCCGCCGAGCGCCCAGGTGTTGCGCTCGCCGGTCGGCCCCGGCAGCACCTGGGGGGCGGCGAATTGCTCGCGCGCGCGGGCGGCGTACCAGCGGCAGAAATCCGCCGCCTCGCGCAATTCGGCGATGCCGTCCGCCAGCGTCCGCCCGGCCTCGCGGGCCAGCAGGAACAGCAGATCCTCCCGCGCCGCCTCGATCAGCCCGGCGGCGCGGTCCAGCACCGCGGCCCGGTGCGCGCCACCCGCCGCGTCCCAGTCGCGCCAGGCGCAAGTGAGGGCGTCGAGCGCCGCGTCCATCTCCGCTGGCGTCGTGTCACGCGCCACGCCGACGCGGCGGCGGCGGTCGGCGGGGTCGCGGATCTCCCGCGCCGGGCCGGTGCCGAAGGGGGGCGGAGCGGTCGCGGCGGCGATGCGGGCGAGCAAGGCGGGGGCGGTGACGCGGTCGGCGAGGTCGATGCCGGCCGAGTTCTGCCGGTCCGGGTAGAGGTCGCGCGGCAGGGGGATGCGCGGATTGCGCCCGGCGCCGTCCCGGTTGTTGCGTCCCGGGGTGCTTCCCAGGGCGTCTCCTTGGACGGCCAGCCGTGTCGCCGGGTCGGCGGCGAGCGTCGTCTCCGGCACGGCGGGGTCGAGCAGCCGGTGCACGAAGCTGCTGTTCGCGCCGTTCTCCAGCAGCCGCCGCACCAGATAGGCCAGCAAATCCTCATGCGTGCCGACCGGCGCATAAACCCGCACCGGGCAGGCGGGACCGACTACGCTCTCGTAGAGCGCCTCGCCCATGCCATGCAGGCGCTGCACCTCGAAATCGGTATCGCCGGCGAGTTCCAGGATGGTGGCGAGGCTGCGCGCGTTATGCGTGGCGAAGGCCGGGCGCAGCGCGTCCAGCCGCGTCAGCATCCGCCGGGCGCAGGCGATCCAGGCGACATCGGTCGCCGCCTTGCGGGTAAAGACGGGGTAATCGGCATCGCCGCGTTGCTGCGCCAGCTTGATCTCGCTGTCCCAGTAGGCGCCCTTGACCAGGCGCAGCGGGATGCGGTGGCCGGTGGCGCGGCCGAGTCCGGCCGTCCAGTCGATCACCGCCGGCGCCCGCTTCTGATACGCCTGCACGGCGAGGCCAAGCCCGTCCCAGCCGGCGAGCGCCGGATCGGCGAGCACATGGGCAAAAATGTCGAGGCTGATTTCCAGCCGGTCGGCCTCCTCGGCATCCACCGTCAGCCCGACATCCCGCCCCCGCGCCATGCGGGCCAGCGCCGTGAGCGCCGCGATCAGCGCCGGCACCGCGCGCCCGGCCTGTAAGGGCTCGTAGCGCGGATACAGGGCGGAGAGCTTGACCGAGACGCCCGGCCCCGCCTCCGCGCCGCCCCCGGCCGTTCCGGCGGCATCGATCGCCTCCTGATAGGCACCCAAATAGCGCGCGGCGTCGGCTTCCGTGCGGGCGGCCTCGCCCAGCATGTCGAAGCTGTAGCGCCAGCGCCGTCCCTCCGCCGTGCCGGCGCGGGCGAGCGCCTCCGGCATGGTGCGGCCGAGGACGAAGCGGCGGGCCAGCAGGCGCATCACTTGGCGCAAGGCGGCGCGGATCACCGGCTCGCCGAGGCGGCGCAGCAGCCGGCCGGCGAGGCCGGGGATGCGCCGCGTCTCCTCCGCGCCGAGCACCCGGCCGGTGAGCAGCAGGGCGAAAGCGGAGGCATTGACCGCGAGCCGGTCGCTGCCGCCGACATGCGCGCCCCAGTCGGCATGGCCGAGCCGATCCTCAATCAGGAGGTCGGCCGTCGCCGTATCCGGGATGCGGAGCAGTGCCTCGGCGACGCAGAGCAGGGCGATGCCTTCCGTACTGCCGAGGCCGAATTCGCGCAGGAAATCGCTGACCTCGGCGCCGGGACGATGCGCGGCGCGGGCGGACCGCACCAGATCGCGGGCCCGCGCCGCGATGCGGGCGGCGGTTTCCGGCGGCAGGGTGGCGTCTTGCAGCAGGGGCGCGATAGCCGCTTCCTCCGGCGCGCGGTGCAGGGCGCGGAGGGCGGCGCGGTCGAAAGCCGGGGAAAGGGCGGTATCCGGCATGGCGGGTACCGTGGCATGGGACGCCGGGCGGCGGCCAGGGATTTCGGCGCCATGACCACGGCGATATCCGTCCGCCTCTCGCTGGACGAAGCGGCATGACGATTTGAAATAAATGCAGATCGAGGTTTACATAAGGCCATGCCGAGGTCTCCCCCGACGATCCGGGCGCGCCTTGTCGCCCTTGGGCTCGCGATGGTGCTGCCGCTTGTCGCGGTCTCGGCCGGCTGGGCCGTTCTGGTGTGGCGGTCCAGCCAGGCCGAGGCCCGGCGGGATCTGCTTGTCCGGGCGCAGGCCTTGGGCGCCGTGGTGGAGCAGGAACTGGAAACGGCCAGGGCGACGTTGCAGACCCTGGCCCTCTCGTCTCGGCTCGAAACGGGCGATCTGGAAGGCTTCCACCGCTTGTTGACGCGCGTGCCCCACCCCGAGGGCGTGTGCTTCGTGCTGTTCGACCCGTCCGGGCGGATGCTCGTGAACTCCGACCTGCCCTTCGGGGCGAAGCTGCCGCCGCGCGATGACGGCGGTGTGGCCGGGGGCGTTCTCGCGAGCGGGGGGATCCGGATTTCCGGCCTCTGCGCCGGGGCCGGCGCGGCGAGCGATACGGGGCTGACGATCGTTGTTCCGGTGATGCGGAATGGCCGCATGGTCTATGCCCTCGGCACGGATCTCCGCCCGGCGAATCCGGGCCGGGTGCTGGAGTGGCTGGGGCTGCCGGGGAGCGCGTGGATCGCCACGTTCCCCGACGGGCGGAACCTGATCGTGGCGCGCACCCCGGACATGGACAAATTCATGGGCCGCGCGCCGCCGGCCGAGGCATGGCGCGCCCTCTCCCAGGGCACGGCGAACGGCGCCATCGCGTCTTCCTTCCTTCACGGCGAGCCGGCCCTGACCGCGTTCAGCCGCTTGCCCGGATCGAACTGGGGGGTGATCGTCACCACCGCCAGGGCCGCCGTCGATGCGAAGCCATGGAACGTCCGGCTGGCCGCCGTGGCCAGCGGGAGCGCCCTGCTGCTGACCGGCCTGCTTGTCGCGCTGTACCAGGCGCACCGCATCGCCATCTCCGTGCGGGATCTGGCCGGCGGGCCCGCGGTCGCGGCCCGGAGCGGCGTGTGGGAGGTGGAGGAGGTCGCGCGCGCCCTGGCCGCCGTCGAGGCGGAGCGCATGCAGGCGGAGGCGGAACTCCGCGAGAGCGAGGCGCGGTTCCGCGGCACGTTCGACCAGGCGGCGGTCGGGGTCGCCCATGTGGCCCTCGATGGACGCTGGCTGCGGGTCAATGGCCGGCTCTGCGCCATGCTCGGCTACAGCGAGGCCGAACTCCTGAAGATGACGTTCCAGGACGTGACCTATCCCGAGGATCTCGGACCCGACCTGGAGAATATGCGCCGTCTGCTCGCCGGCGAGATCTGCACCTACAGCTTGGAGAAGCGCTACATCCGCAAGGGCGGAGCGTTGTTATGGTGCAACCTGACCGTCTCGCTGATGCGGGACGACGCCGGCCGGCCGCGCAATTTCATCTCCATCGTCGAGGACATCTCCGCCCGCAAGGCCGCCGAGGCGACGCTGGCCGAGAGCGAGGCGCGCTTCCGCGCCATTACCGACGCCATGCCGCAGGTGGTCTGGTCGGCCAGGCCGGACGGATTTGTCGATTACGCCAACCAGCGCTGGTATGAACGCACCGGGATGGCGCAGGAGCTGACGCTGGGCCACGGCTGGCCCATCGCTTTACACCCGGATGACCGCGCCAGCGCCATGGCGCGCTGGCGGCATTCGGTTGCCACCGGCGAGCCGTACGAGGTCGAGTTCCGGCTGTGCCAGGCGGGTGGCGGCTATCGCTGGAATCTCTGCCGCGCGCTGCCGGTCCGCGACCCGGAGACGGGGGCGGTCACGCGCTGGTTCGGCACTTGCACCGATATCGAGGAGACCGTCGCCGCGCGCGAGGCTCTCGCGCGGTCGCGCGGGGATCTGGAGCGCCTGGTTGCGGAGCGGACGCGGGATTTGGAAGCGACGCAGGCCCGGCTCGCGCAGGCGCAGCGCATGGAGGCGCTGGGTCAGCTCGCCGGCGGGATCGCGCATGATTTCAACAATGTGCTCCAGGCGGTGCAGGGCGGTGGGGCGCTGATCGAACGTCGCCCCGGCGACACGGAGGGGGTGCGCCGCCTCGCCCGCATGATCCTGGAGGCCGCCGGGCGCGGCGCCGCCATCACGCGCCGCCTGCTCGCCTTCTCGCGCCAGGGCGACCTGCGGGCGGAGCCGATCGATGCCGGGATCCTGCTCGCCGGCATGCAGGAGATCCTGGTGCATACGCTCGGTGCCGGGATCGAGGTCCGGAGGGAGGCGCCCGCCGGATTGCCGTCGCTGCTAGCCGACAAGGGGCAGTTGGAGACCGTGCTGGTCAACCTGGCCACGAATGCGCGCGACGCGATGCAAGGGGGGGGAATCCTGACCCTGTCGGCGGCGGCCGAAACCGTGCCGCACGACGATCCGGGCCATCCGGGCTCGCTCCGGGCCGGGGAGTATGTAAGGCTCTCGGTCTCCGACACGGGCATCGGCATGGACGCCGCGACGTTGGCCCGGGCATCGGAACCGTTCTTCACCACCAAGCCGGTCGGCCAGGGCACCGGGCTCGGGCTTGCCATGGCGCGCGGTTTCGCCGAGCAGAGCGGCGGCGGCCTGCATATCGAGAGCGCGCCTGGGCATGGCACGGTGGTCAGGCTCTGGTTTCCGGTCGCCGCGGAAGGGCGCTCCGTTACGGCCGCGCCGTCCGACACCATGGGCGCCTCCGGTCACGGCGGGGAACGCTCCCGTCTCCTCCTGGTGGATGATGACGGGAACGTGCGGGAGGTCCTCAGCGAGCAGTTGGAGGCGGCGGGCTATGCCGTTCTCCCCGCGGACTCCCCGAGCACGGCGCTGGCGCTGCTCGACGCGGGGGAGCCGGTGGACCTGATCGTGTCGGACCTGTCCATGCCCGGGATGGACGGCATCGGGCTGATCCGCGAGGCGCAGCGGCGCCGGCCGGAGTTGCCCGCCATCCTGCTTACGGGCTTCGCCACGAATGCCGCGGAGATCGCCGTCGGCGGCGCGATCAGCGGGGCCTTCTCGCTGCTGCGCAAGCCCGTCGAGGGCGCGCTGCTTGTCGAGCGCGTGTCGGCTATCCTGAAAGGAGCCGGCGCGCCCAGCCCCGCTGCAAAGGCATGAGGCCGGCGGCCTTAGGTCCAGGGGGCTTTGCCCCTGGACCCCCACTGGGGCCTTGAGGCCCCAGACCATCAACTGTTTGATTTTCTTAAAATCATGGGGTCTGGGGCCGTACGGCCCCGTCGTGCGAATGCACGCCTGCGCGTGACGGGTCCAGGGCGGAGTGGCCCAAGGTTCCGCCGTTCCGCAGGAGCGGTGGAATGGCCATGGAGGGGGAGCCCTGGCCTTTCTCGTCCTACCCTGCGCTGGCTGGCGGGGGCTGGAGTCCTCTCGCGCGCGTTGACAGAACCGCGCCCCGTGCCCATGGTCCGCCACCGTTTTCCGCCAGAACCGAAGCAGCGCCGCATGACCGACGATACCCTCCGCGCCACCATCGAAGAGCTTTGGGAGCGGCGCGACACGCTCTCCGCCGCGACCGGCGGTGCCGCGCGCGACGCCGTGCTGGCCGCGCTGGACGCCCTCGATGCCGGGCGCCTGCGCGTGGCCGAGCGCCAGGATGAGGGCTGGGTGGTCAACCAGTGGCTCAAGAAGGCGGTGCTGCTCTCCTTCCGCCTGCATGACAGCGTGCCCATGCCGGGCGCCGGCGGCGCGCCGGTGTTCGACAAGGTGCCGGTGAAGTTCGAGGGATGGGACGCGGCGCGCTTCGCCGAGGCCGGGTTCCGCGCCGTGCCGGGCGCGGTGGTGCGCCGCTCCGCCTATGTCGCCCCGGGCGTGGTGCTGATGCCGTCCTTCGTCAATGTCGGCGCGTATATCGATCGCGGCACGATGATCGACACCTGGGCCACGGTGGGGAGCTGCGCCCAGATCGGCCGCAACTGCCATATCAGCGGCGGCGTCGGCATCGGCGGCGTGCTGGAGCCGTTGCAGGCCGGGCCGGTCATCATCGAGGATGATTGCTTCATCGGCGCGCGCTCCGAGGTCGCGGAGGGCGTCGTGGTCGAGCGCGGCAGCGTGCTGTCGAGGGGCGTGTTCCTCGGCGCCTCCACCCGCATCATCGACCGCGCGACGGGCGAGGTGTTCTATGGCCGCGTGCCGGCCTATTCGGTGGTGGTGCCGGGGGCGATGCCCGGCAAGCCCTTGCCGGACGGCACGCCGGGGCCGGGCCTCGCCTGCGCCGTGATCGTCAAGCGCGTGGACGAGCGGACCCGTTCCAAGACATCCATCAATGAGCTCCTGCGCGACTGAGCCGGCGGCAGCGGCCGATCCGCTGCCGCTCGCGCGGGCCTTGCTGCGCTGCGCCTCGGTCACGCCGGCGGATGACGGCGCGCTCGACGTGCTGGACGCGGCGCTGACCCGGCTCGGCTTCCGCGTCTCCCGGCTGCAATTCGGCGGCACGCCCAACCTCTATGCAAGGCTGGGCGAGGCCGGGCCGCATTTCTGCTTCGCCGGCCATACCGACGTGGTGCCGCCGGGCGAGGCTGGCTGGACCGCCGGTCCCTTCGCCGCCGAACTGCGCGACGGCGTGCTCTACGGCCGTGGCGCCTGCGACATGAAGGGGGCGATCGCCGCCTTCGTCGCCGCGGTGGAAACGCATCTGGCGCGCGGCCGGCCGGTGGGCTCGATCAGCCTGCTGATCACCGGCGACGAGGAAGGACCGGCGACGGACGGCACCGTGCGCGTGCTGGACTGGATGCGCCAGCAGGGCGAGGTTCCGGATTTCTGTCTGGTCGGCGAGCCGAGCAACCCGAGCCGCCTCGGCGAGGTGATCAAGATCGGCCGGCGCGGCAGCCTGAACGCGCGCATCGCCATCCAGGGCGTGCAGGGCCACAGCGCCTATCCGCAGCGCGCCGACAACCCGGTGCATCGTCTTGTCCGCGTGCTCGCCGCGCTGATCGCGGACCCGCTCGACGCGGGCACCGACTGGTTCGAGCCCTCGACCTTGCAGATCACCTCGGTCGATGTCGGCAACGCGGCGACCAACGTCATTCCCGCCCAGGCCGAGGCGCGGCTGAATATCCGCTTCAATGACCGCCATACCGGCGCGTCCCTGGAGAGCTGGCTGCGGCAGGTGATCGCGCGTCATGCCGAGACCTTCACCCTGCATGTGGCGGTGAGCGGCGAGGCGTTCCTGACCCAGCCGGGCGCGCTGGTCGAGCGGGTGCGGGGCGCGATCGCGCGCATGACCGGCATCACGCCGCGCCTCGATACCGGCGGCGGCACCTCGGATGCCCGCTTCATCACCCAGCTCTGTCCGGTGGCCGAATTCGGCCTGGTTGGCGCCACGATGCATCAGGTGGATGAGTGTGTGCCGGTGGCGGATCTGCGGGCGCTCGCGGATATTTATGGCGCCGTGCTGGAGGATTTCTTCGCGTGACGGTGCGTTCCGGCCGGCGCGGCGACGGCCCCGGCGGCAATATCCTTGCGGGCATGCTGCTGCTCGCGCGCGGCCGGGCGCGTGGCCTCGCCGCGTTCGGCGACACGTCGCAAGCCTTCCTGGCCAGTCTCGCGCCGCTGATCGCCTTTCCGCTGGTCGAGGCCGGGCTGTTGCTGATGCAGGGTAACGCGCGGGCGGCCGCCGCCGGCTTCCTGCAAACCCTCTGTACCCTGCTGATGCCGCCGGTCGTCTCGCAATTCCTGGCCTGGCTCTGGGGCCGGGAGGCGGGCTGGCTGCGCTACGCCACCGCGCTCAACTGGGCGCAATGGGTGGTGCCGCTGGCCCTGGCGCTGCTGCTGCCGGGGATGGCGCTGGCGCTGCATGGCGGGGTGCCGCCGCAGATCGCGTTCAGCATCGGGCTGATCCTGGTCGCCGGGTATGGGCTCTGGCTGCAATGGTTCCTGGCGCGGCACGGGCTGGGGCTGTCGCGGTCGCGGGCGGCGCTGCTGGTGCTGGTGGTGGGCATCGCCACCGCTGCGGTCACGTTCGGGCCGACCTGGCTCGCGGGTGGCGGGATGCCGGCCCTCACGGTACCGGCATGAGCTTCGCCGCCGGGCTGCAGGGCGCAATGCTGCTGGCCAAGGGCCGGCCGGAAGGCGCGCGCCTGATGGCGGGGGAAGGCGCCGCCGTGGCGCGCAGCTTCTGGGCGGCGCCGATCTGCCTGCCCGGTTTCATCGCCCTGCGCCTGCTGGACTGGGCGGATGCCGGCTGGCCGCCCCGGCCGCTGCACGCGGCGGGGCTGGAACTGCTCGCCTACGTGATCGGCTGGGCCGGGTTCGCGCTGGCCTCCCGGCAGGTCGTCGCCGGCATGGAGCAGGAGGCGCGTTGGCCGCGCTTCATCGTCGCCTGGAACTGGTGCAACGTTATTCAGTATGTGCTGCTGCTGGCGGGGGCGGTGCCGGAATTGCTCGGCGCGCCGTCCTGGGCCGCGGAGACGAGCAGCCTCGTCGTCGCCGGCTGGGCGCTCTGGCTGGAATGGTTCGCGACACGGGTGACGCTCGGGATCGGGGCGGTCGGGGCGTGCGCGATCGTGGCGCTGGATTTGTTCCTGGGTATCTCTTTGACGTCGCTGGTTGATGCTTTGAGCGGGGTGGCGGGGGGATAAGGAAGGCCAGGGGCGCTGCCCCTGGACCCTGCTGGGGCCTGGAGGCCCTGTATAGACCGGAGACATCCCTGACGTACGTTCGGAGACATGGTTGACGCTTTTGGGCTTGATCTGCGTGGAGCGGAGCGATGCCCTGGAAGGCGCTATCGATCATGGAGAGCCGTCGGGAGTTTGTTCGTCTGGCTGAGCAAGGCGCGGTGAGTATTGCCGA
>DATJWY010000327.1:0-10154 GCA_035500775.1 Acetobacteraceae bacterium | reverse complement strand
ACTCCCGGCCGGTTATTGTGCACGAGCTGATACCAACCGTCGTAAGTCTTGACCGATCGAGGAAAAGGCCATGGCTCTGCCCTGGACCCGCTGGGGGCAGCGCCCCCAGACCCGCACAAGTTTGGAATCATTAATGAAAAGGGGTCTGGGGCCATTGGCCCCAGTGGGGTTCAGGGGCTTTCTCTCCGTGGCTTGCCCGCATAGGTCAATCATTATGCTCGCTGGTATTACAATGTATTATGGAAGAGTTGCCGGCTCTGGCCTGGATGCGGGGAAGCCAGTTTCCCCATCCGGGCGGAAAGCTTCCTTCCACCCCGGTTCCCGCGCCGGCAGGGCGCGCGCCATGCCGATCACGGCCTGGCCGAAGGCGAGCCCGCCATCATTGGCCGGCACCATCGCCGGCGCGAGCACAATGAGGCCCGCCGCCGTGAGGCGCTGTTCCAGCGCCGCGAGCAGCAGCGCGTTCTGCATCACCCCGCCGCCGAGCGCGGCCGCGCGCACCCCCGCCCGCCGCGCCAGCGCTGCCGCCGTGTCGGCGAGGCAGGCGGCGAGGCCGCGATGGAACCGGGCGGCGATGGCGGCGGCCGGCACCCCGGCGAGCAGGTCGGTGATCGCCGCTTCCCACATCGGCGCCGGGTCGAGGATGCGCGCCGCGCCCGCTTGCGTGCCGAAGGCATAGGCCCCGGGATCATTGCTCGCGGCGGCGAGCGTCTCCAGCGCGGTGCCGGCCTCGCCCTCATGGGATTGCCGCTCGAAGCAGAGGCCGAGCAGCGCCGCCATGGCGTCGAACAACCGGCCGCAGGAGGAGGAGAGCGGCGCGTTCATCCCCCGCGCCATGGCCTGGCGCAGCAAGGCGAGGTTGCGCGCCGCGAGCCCCGTGCCGGCCGGGGTCGGGCGCAGCCGCTCCTCCCAGGCGCCGGGGCCGAAGGCGGCATCGAGCTGCGCCAGCAGGTTGCGCCAGGGTTCCCGCGCCGCCGCGTCGCCGCCGGGTAGGGGCACCGGCCGCAGATGCGCGGCGCGCACGGCGTCCCGGTAATCGCAGAGCAGGATCTCGCCGCCCCAGGCGGTGCCGTCCGCGCCGAGCCCGATCCCGTCCAGCACGATCGCCGCGACCGGCCCGGCATCCTCCGGCCAGAGATGTTCCGCCATCGCCGCCGCCGCATGCGCGTGATGGTGCTGCACGCGGTGCAGGGGCAGCCCTTCCCGCGCCGCGCGCGCCTCTGCCCAATGAGTCGCGCGGTAGCCGGGGTGGAGGTCGCAGGCGAGCTGGCGCGGCGCGCGGTCGAACAGCGCCTCGGTATCCGCCGCGGCGGCGCCGAAGGCGGCGGCGGCGAGCGGCGCGTCGAGATCGCCGAGATGCTGCGTCAGGATCGCCTCGCCCCGCGCGGCGAAGCAGAGCGCCGATTTCAGCTCCGCCCCGGCGGCGGCGGTCGGCGGCGCGGCCGCGAAGCCGGGCGGCAAGGGCAGCGGCGCCGGAGCATAGCCGCGCGCCCGCCGCAGCAGCCGCGCCCGCCCATTGGCGACGCGGGCGACGGAATCGTCGAGCCGCCGGGCGATCGGCCGGTCATGCAGCAGGAACCCGTCGGCGATGCCGGCGAGCCGGTCGAGCGCCTCCTCGTTCTCCAGGGCCGGCGGCTCGTCGGATTGATTGCCGCTCGTCATCACCAATGGCGCGCCGCCCGCCGCGTCGAGCAGCAATTGATGCAGCGGCGTCGCCGGCAGCATCACCCCGAGCCGGGCCTGGCCGGGCGCCACCCCGGCGGCCAGCGCTGCCCCCTCCCGCCGCCGCAGCAGCAGGATCGGCGCGGCGGGGGAGGCGAGCAGCCGGGCCTCCACCGGATCGGGGGCGCAGACTTCCGTCACGGCGGCGAGGGAAGCGGCCATCAGCGCGAGCGGCTTGGCCGGCCGGCGCTTGCGGGCGCGCAACGTGGCGACGGCCGCGTCGTTCCGCGCATCGCAGGCGAGATGGAAGCCGCCGAGACCCTTCAGCGCCAGGATGCCACCCGCCAGCAGCAGATCCCGCGCGCGGGCGATCGGCGCCTCATGCTCCTCCGCCCCCGCCGCCGCCCGGAACCAGAGGCGGGGACCACAGGCGGGGCAGGCGATGGGCTGGGCATGGAAGCGCCGGTCGGCCGGGTTCCCATATTCCGCCCGGCAGGCGTCGCAGAGGCGGAAGCCGCGCATCGTCGTGTTCGCCCGGTCATAGGGAATGCCGAGCACGATGGAGAAGCGCGGGCCGCAATCGGTGCAGTTGGTGAAGGCGTAGAAGTGGCGCCGCGCCGCCGGGTCGGCGATCTCCGTGGCACAGGCGGGGCAAAGTGCGGCATCCGGCACGATGCCGGTGCGCGCCGCGCCGCTCTCGGTCGGCAGGATGCGGAAGCCCGTCGTGGCGCGGCCCTCCGGCCAGGGCGCGCGGGCGATCGCGACGATGCGGGCCAGCGGCGGGGCCTCGGCGGCGAGGCGGGCGGCGAAGGTCTCGATGGCGGGGGTGTCTCCGCTGATGCGGATCAGCACGCCGTCCGCGTCGTTGCGCACATCCCCGGCGAGGCCGAGTTCGGTGGCGAGGCGGAACACGAAGGGGCGGAATCCGACGCCCTGCACCAGTCCGCGGATGCGGAGTTGGGTTGCCATTTATCCCAGGGCTCCGCCCTGGACCCGCTGGGGCCTTGAGGCCCCAGACCCCCGATATTTTAAGTAATGGATTCCAAAGGCTTGCCTTTGGCGGGGTCCAGGGGCGGCGCCCCTGGTCTTTGCATGCTCCACCATCCGCCTAATGCACCGTGATTGGCGTATGCTCCCCCCGCCGCACCGGCGCCCCGACCAGCGCCGTTTGCAGCAGTCCGGGCGATTCGGCGCACAGTATCGACATGGTGCAGCCGCCGGATTGCAGCCAAAGGACGTTGAGGGCGCCGATCAACCGGCCGCGCCGGTCGTAGCGGGGGGCGAAATTCACTGTCACCGGGACCGCCTCGTCGCGTGCGGCAAGGGCCAGCTCGCTCTGATGCGCGACGAGGCGGTTATAGGTCTCGTCCATGCTGCGCAGCACGTCGAGCCAGGCGGCTTCGGAAGCCTCGGTGCCGCCAAGGGGCATGGGGTTGTCCATGGTCGCTCTGACTTGGGGCTTTGCCCCAAACCCCACTGGGGCCTTGAGGCCCCAGCCCCCCACTATGTTTTTACAACGAATGAAGTAATGGGGTCCGGGGCCGTACGGCCCCGGCGGGGTCCAGGGGCAGCGCCCCTGGCCTTCCTGTAGATTAACCTAAAACTATCATACTCTAGCGGCCGAACAGCGTCAGCACCACCGGGCGGCCGCGCGAGTAGTTGAAGCCGCCCACTTCGCCAAGCCGGCGCGGCGCGAGGCCGAGCCGCGTTGCTTCCGCGCCGAACGCCGCCATGTCCCGGTCGCCCACCAGCACCACCCGCGCCGCGCCGTCCGCCAGTGCCCGCGCCCCGTCCCAGCCGGTCGGCAGCAATTGCGTGTGCGTGCCGGCGAGGAACATCAGGCTCGGCTCGTGGAAGCCCACGGCGGCGAGGCCGGTGCCGTCGGCCGGCCGGTCCGGCCATACGCGCGTGAGCGTCGCCACCACGCGCGGCGCGATCCAGAGCGCCGGCACGGCGGGCAGGTCGAGGCCGAGCACCCCGGCATAGAGCAGCGGCGCCGCGACCAGGGCCGCCGCCGGCACGCGCCGGTTCCAGGCGAGGGATGCGACCAATACGGCGGCGGCCAGCGCCGGCAGGCCGAGCCACCATGCTGCATGCAGCGCCACCGGCAGCGCCGCCGCGCCGAACCCGAGTACGCAGGCGGCCACCGCCAGCCCGCCGGCGGAGAGCCAGGCCAGCCAGCGTGGTGGGGCCCCTCGTGCCGGGTCCAGCGCCCAGCGGGCGCCGAGCAGGCAGAGCGCCGGGTAGAGCGGCAGGGTGTAATGCGGCAGCTTGGTCGGCACCGCCTCGAACACCAGCCAGGACGGCACCGCCCAGGCCAGCAGGAAGCGCGTCACCGCCTCCCGCCGCGTCCGCCACGCATCCGGCAGGGCGCGCAGGATGGGCAGCGTGCCGGGGAAGCCGAGCAGCGGCAGCAGCAGCAGATAGAGGCCGGGCGGCGCGCCATGCGCGTTGTCGCCACTGGCGAGCTTGCGCCCGAGATCGCCGCCGACCGCGTCGCGGAAGAAGGCGCCATGCGTCGCGAGCCCGATCGCCACGAACCAGGGCAGCACGATGAGCAGCAGCAGCGGCAGGCCGAACCCTGGGCGCAAGGCGAGGAGCCAGCGCCCCCGGCGGGCGGAGAGCGCGAGGCCGAGCGCCGCGAGCCCCGCCACCATGGGCGTAATCGGCCCCTTGAGCAGGATGCCGGCGCCGAGCGCGGCCCAGAACAGCAACGCGTCCCGCAACCGCGCCACACCGAGCCAGGCGCGCGCCAGGCCGAGCATGGCGAGCGTCGTCGCGCCGAGCAGGGCCGCGTCGGTCTTGGCGATATGCGCCTCGGTCACGAGGATGACGGAGGCGGCCAGCATGGCGCCGGCGAGCAGCCCGGCCCGCCGGTCGATCAGCAACGCGCCCAGCTCGAACGTCGCCAGCACCGCGGCGAGGCCACCGAGCAGGGACGGGAGGCGATAGGGCCAGATCGGATTGGCGCGGGCGAGGCCAGCGGCCTGGGCGGCGAGGGCGAAGGGCGCCTGCGCCCAATGAATGCCGATCGGCTTGCGGTTGCGCGGCACGTCGCCGTTCATGATCCGCACGTAATCGCCGGTCTCGGTCATTTGCTTGGTGGCCTGGGCGAAGCGGCTCTCGTCGCGGTCGCCGGGCGGCAGGGTGAAGAAACCGGGTAGCCAGCAAAGCAGGCAGAACAGCGCCAGGGCAAGGCGCGGGCGGCGCGCGGGGAAGTCCATGGCGGGGGGAATCTCCTGCATAAGCAAGGCGAGGGGCTCTGCCCCTCGACCCCGCCAAAGGCGAAGCCTTTGGAATCCAATCGTTTTTCTGGGGCTCTCTGGTGTGGAGGACAGCCTTCCGACGTCGCCCCAGGAGTGCGGAAAACAAATGGATTCCAAAGGCTTCGCCTTTGGCGGGGTCCAGGGGCGGCGCCCCTGGCTTTTTTCGGTCCGGCAGCCGCGCCTCTAGCACGCTCCCCCGATCCTTGCCATGAACCCGCCATGGCTGACCCCACGCGAGATACCGCCTTTGCCCTTCTGCGCGCCGTGCTGGAGCGCCGCCGTCCGCTGGAGGAGGCGCTGGACCAGATCCCCGCCGCCATCCCGCCGCGCGACCGCGCCGCCGGCCATCGCCTCGCGGCCGCGGTGCTGCGCCGGACGGGCTCGCTGGACGCGGTGCTGGAGCCGTTCCTGCGCCGTGCGCCGCCGGAGCCGGTGCGGCTGATCCTACGTCTCGGCGCGGCGCAACTCCTGCTGCTGGAGACGCCGCCGCATGCCGCCGTCGCGACCTCGGTGGCGCTGGCGCGGTCGCAGGGTTTCGTGCCCTTCGCCGGCCTCGTGAACGCGGTGCTGCGCCGGGTGGCGGAGGCCGGTGCGGCGGCGCTGGAGGCGCTCGACGGGCCGCGCCTGGATACGCCGTCCTGGCTTTGGTCCGCCTGGGGGAAGGAGGCGCGGGCGATCGCCGAGGCGCATCAGCACGAGGCGCCGCTCGACCTCACCCTCGCCCCCGGCGCCGCGCCGCCGCTGGGCGGCGAGATGCTGCCGACCGGCTCGGTGCGCTTTCCGTCCGGCACGCGCGTGACCGAGTTGCCCGGTTTCGCCGAGGGCCGGTTCTGGGTGCAGGATGCCGCCGCCGCCCTGCCGGCGCGGCTGCTCGCCGCGCGCCCGGGGGAGAAGATCGCCGATCTCTGCGCCGCGCCCGGCGGCAAGACGGCGCAGCTCGCCGCCGCCGGGGCGGAGGTGATCGCGGTGGAGCGTGAGCCTGCCCGCCTCGCCCGGCTGCGGGAGAACCTGGCCCGGCTCGGCCTCATAGCCACCACCATCGCCGCCGACGCCACCGCCTGGCGCCCGCCCGCGCCGCTCGACGCGGTGTTGCTGGACGCGCCCTGCAGCGCCACCGGCACCATTCGCCGCCATCCGGACGTGCCGCATCTGAAGCGCCCGCGCGACATCCCGGCGCTCGCCGCGCAGCAGGCGGCGCTGATCGAGGCCGCCGCCGCCATGCTCCGCCCCGGCGGGCGGCTGGTCTATGCCGTCTGCTCCTTGCAGCCGGAGGAAGGGCCGGAGCAGGCCCGTGCCGCCGCCGGCCGCGCCGGGCTGGCGCCCGCGCCGTTCACCGAGGCGGAGCTCGCCGCCCTGCCGGAAGCGCGCACGCCGGAGGGCTGGCTGCGCACCCACCCGGGTTTCTGGCCGGAACGGGGCGGCATGGACGGGTTTTTCGCCGCGCGCTTCATCCGCGTTTGAGGCTCCTTTCGATGCCGCAATGCAAAAGCCAGCGATCTCCCCCGATGTTGTTGGTACAAGCACGCTTGTCTCGGCGCGATCCCTGCACGTAGAACCATTCTCATGTCCGCTCGTCCCGTGATCATCTCCCCGAGCCTCTTGGCTGCCGATTTCGCCCGCCTCGCCGAGGAAGTCGCCGCGGTGGAGGCGGCCGGCGCCGACTGGCTGCATCTCGACGTCATGGACGGCCATTTCGTCCCCAACATCAGCTACGGCCCGCTGGTGCTGAAGGCGCTGCGCGGCCGCACGAAGCTGCCCTTCGACGTGCATCTGATGATCGCGCCGGCCGATCCCTACATCGCGGCCTTCGCCGAGGCGGGGGCCGACCACATCCTGGTCCACCCCGAATCCGGGCCGCATCTGCACCGCTCGCTGCAAATGATCCGTGGTCTCGGCAAGAAGGCCGGGGTGGTGCTCAACCCCTCGACCCCGGTCAACGCCATCGAGCATGTGCTCGACCTCGTGGATATCATCCTGGTGATGACGGTGAATCCCGGCTTCGGCGGCCAGGCCTTCCTGGAGAGCCAGTTGCCGAAGATCGCCGCCCTGCGCCGGATGATCGACGCGACCGGGCGGCCGATCGCGCTGGAGGTGGATGGCGGGGTGACGGAGCGGACGGCGCCGCTCTGCATCGCCGCCGGCGCCGATACGCTGGTGGCCGGCACCGCCGTGTTCGGCCAGCCCGATTATGGCCGCGCGATCGCCGGCCTCAGAGGAGCGCGATAATGGCCGGACCGAGCTGGATGCGGGATGCCCGCCTGCGGTTCGCGCGCCTGCCGAGCCTGCGCGAGAGCATCGGCATGGGCCGGGTGCCGGATGCCCCGGCGCTGCCGGTGCGCGATCCCTGGCCCGGCGACCCGACCCGCGGCGGACGGCTGCTCAAGGGCGAGATGGAACAGGCGGGCAGCCTCTGCCTGCTCCAGCCCGGCAATTGGGCGGATGCCGCCTCCACCTTCCTGCGCGCGCAGGCACATGGCTTCACCTGGTTGCGTGATCTGCGCGCCCTCGGTACGGACAGCGCCCGCATGCGCGCCCGCGCTTTGGTCGCAGACTGGATCGCGAACGGCTCCGCCGACCCTCTGGCGCAGCGGCCGGACGTCACCGGAGCGCGCATCGCCGCCTGGCTCGGCCATTACGATTTCTTCGCCGCCTCGGCCGAGGATGATTTCCGGCAGAGGCTGATGGCTCGCCTGGTCGCGGATGCGCGCGCCCTGGCCGCGCAACTGCCGGCGGAGGAGCGGGACGCACGGGCGCTGACGGCGCTCAAGGGCCTGATCGCCGCCGCCGTGGCATTGCCCGACAATGCCGCCTACCTCACCCGCGCCCTTCGCTTTCTGCCGCAGGAGATCGCCCGGCAACTCCTGGCCGATGGCTGTCAGGTGGAGCGCAGCCCGGCGGCGCAGCTTTCGGCGTTGCAGGACCTGACGGAGATCCGCGCCATGTTGCAGGCGGCGCAGGCGCAGCCGCCCGCCGCGCTGCCGGCCGCGATCGAACGCATGGCGCTCGCGCTGCGCGTGCTCCGGCATGGCGATGGCGGCCTCGCTTTGTTCAATGGCGCCAAGGAGGAACTGCCGGCACTGATCGAGCTGGTGCTGAGCCAGGCAGGCCGCGCCGGCCGCCCGCCGGTGGGGCTGAACGAAGGCGGATTCCAGCGCATGCAGGCCGGGCGCAGCACCCTGATCATCGATTGCGGCGTGCCGCCGGCGCCCGGCCTCGATCGCTACGCCCATGCCGGCACCCTCGCCTTCGAGCTTTCGGTCGGGCGAGACCGGATGATCGTCAATTGCGGCGGCGCCCCCGCCGCCGGGCCGGAATGGCAGGCGGCGAGCCGCGCCACCGCTGCCCATTCCACCCTGGTGGTGGCGGACATCAATTCCTCCGAGCTGCGCGTCGAAGGGCTTGGTCGCCGGCCGGAGAAGGTGGATGTGCAGCGGCAGGAGGCCAACGGCGCGCACTGGTTGGAGGCGAGCCATGACGGCTATGCCGGGCCGTTCGGGGCCGTGCATCGCCGCCGCCTCTACATGGCCGAAACCGGCGAGGATATTCGCGGCGAGGACGCGGTGGAGGCGGATTCGCCGCAGCCCTACACGGTGCGTTTCCATCTGCATCCCAATGTCCAGGCCGCGATGCTGAAGGACGGCGATGGGGTGCTGTTGCGGCTGGCCAGTGGCGGCGGCTGGCGGTTGCGCGGGGAGGGGGCGCAGGTCTCCCTGGAGGAGAGCGTCTATCTCGGCGGCATGGAGCCGCGGCGCAGCGAGCAGGTGGTGCTGACCGGCACGATGGATGGGCCGCAGCAGGTGAAGTGGGCGATCACCAAGGTCGCGTGACGTCAAGGCCAGGGGCATCCCCTCCGTGGCCATTCCACCCTCTGGACTCCCGCCAAAGGCAAGCCTTTGGAATCCGTTACTTAAAGTATCGGGGGCCTGGGGCCTCAAGGCCCCAGCGGGGTCGAGGGGCAGAGCCCCTCGTCTTGCTCCCCCTGGCGGGGTTCATGAAGATCATCGAAGTCACCAACGTCGATTTCTCCCTCCGCCACTTCCTGTTGCCGCTGATGCGCGGGGCGCGGGCGCGCGGGCATGAGGTGATCGGCGTCTGCGCCGAGGGTCCGCTGCTGGACGAGGCGCGGGCCGAGGGGTTCCGGATCGAGAAGGTGCCGATGGCGCGCAGCCTGTCGCCCCGGGCGCAATGGCGGGCCTTCCGCGCCCTGGTCGCGCTGTTCCGCGCCGAGCGGCCGGACCTGGTGCACGCGCACATGCCGATCAGCGGCTTCCTCGCCCGGCTGGCTGCCCGCGTCGCCGGGGTGCCGCGCGTCGCCTATACCTGCCATGGCTACTTGTTCAACCAGCCGGGCCCCCGGCCCCGCCGGGCCGCCGCGCTGGCGATGGAATGGATCGGCGGCCGGTTCACCGACATCTACCTCACCGTCTCCACCGAGGAGGCGGCGGATGCACGGCGCCTCGGCCTGCATGCGCGCGCCGTGCCGGTGGGCAATGGGCGGGACCCCGCGGCGTTCCGCCCCGATCCGGCGGCGCGGGCGCGGCTGCGGGCTGAACTCGGGGTGCCGGAGGAGCGGGTGGTGATCACCGCCGTCTCCCGCCTGGTGCGGCACAAGGGCTATCCCGAATTGCTCGCCGCGATGCGTGCGGTGCCGGAGGCGGAGCTTTGGGTGGTGGGCGAGCGGCTGGCCTCGGATCACGGCGAGGATCTGGAGCCGTATTTCCGCGAGTCCGGGCTCGGGCCGCGCCTGCGCCGCCTCGGCTACCGGCGTGACATCCCGGCGATCCTCGCCGCCTCCGATGTGTTCTGCCTCCCGAGCCACTTCGAGGGCCTGCCGATGTCGGTGATCGAGGCGATGCTCACCGGGCTGCCGGTGGTGGCGACGACGATCCGGGGGCCGCGCGAGCAGGTGATGGAGGGGGAGACGGGTCTTCTGGTGCCGCCGCGTCGTGTGCCGGAACTGGCGGCGGCGCTGGCGCGGCTGGCCGGGGATGCGGCGCTCCGGGCGCGCATGGGAGCGGCCGGGCGCGAGCGGGCGGTGGCGCTCTATGACGAGACGCGGGTGGTGGAGCGGACGCTGGATTTGTTGGGGCTTTAGCTGAAAGGCCAGGGGCGCCGCCCCTGGACCCCGCCAAAGGCTAAGCCTTTGGAATCCATTACTTAAGTGTCGGGGGTCCGGGGCCTCAAGGCCCCGGCGGGGTCCAGGGGCAGCGCCCCTGGCCTTGCCTT
>DATJWY010000326.1:0-13954 GCA_035500775.1 Acetobacteraceae bacterium | reverse complement strand
CACCGCTCCTGCGGAGCGGCGGAACCTTGGGCCACTCCGCCCCAAACCCCACTGGGGCCTTGAGGCCCCAGACCCCCACGAAGTAATGGGGTCCGGGGCCGTACGGCCCCGGCGGGGTCCAGGGGCGGCGCCCCTGGCCTTCCTATAGATCAATTTAAAACTATCATCCCCCAAGGCGGAAGCCGGGATCAGGCTGCTTCCGGCGTCAGGGCGGCCGCGCGCATCAGCGGCCCGACCAGACCCTCCAGTCCGTTGCACATGATCTGCACGCCGATGCAGAGCAGCAGGAACGCCGCGAGCCGGGTCAGCACCCGCGCGCCGGACTGGCCGAGCAGCGCGATCACCTGGTCCGCCGAGCGATAGAGCAGCCAGACACAGAGCGCGACCGCCACCGCCGCGGCAGTGGTGCCCATGAAGAAGGGGAGCACCCCAACCCCGCTCGATGGCCGCTCGGAGGCGAGGGCGATGGCCACCGCGATGGTGCCCGGCCCGGTCGTGAACGGCATGGTCAACGGATAGAAGGCGGCATCCACGGCCGATGTCGCCGGCGCCGCCTGCTCCTGCTTGCGGGCATGCACTTCGTCCGGCGCGTTCAGCAGCCCCCAGGCGCTGCTCGCCACCACCGCCCCGCCGGCAAGACGCAGGGCGGCGAGGCTGATGCCGAAGAAATTGAGCACGTAGGAGCCGATCCAGAGCGAGACCAGCAGCACCAGCAGCGAGAAGACGCCCACCCGCTTGGCCAGCAGCCGCCGCTCCGGATGGGTGCGGTCATAGGTGACCTGGCTGAAGATCAGCGCCGACGCGAGCGGGTTGACGATGGAGAACAAGGCGGGAAAGGCGAGCAGAAAGCCGCCTTCGACGCTGCCGAACGGAAACGGGGCGAATTGCATGGGACTCTCGGACGAGGAAGGAGCAGAGGCGAAGCATCATGGGCTCGGTCCGGTCGCGCCAGGGGGGCGGGAAAACCGCGCCGGTTTTTCCGGCGCCGGGCAAGGGGCGACACGGCGGCGGCGCGATCTCTGCCCTTTTTCCACCATGCGAACCAGCCATGGTGGCGCAGGACATTGCCGCTTCCGGCGCATCTCGCGCCAGCCGGCGCGGAGGATACGCCGCCTTGTCCAGACCGTATGCGGCACCGGAACGGGGTTGCGTGCCGGATCGCCCGTGTCAGCCTCGCGGGTTTCTGAGAATCAGGCACCGCGCGGCGGATTCGGTCGTTCACTTCCCCTGTTTCGGCAAAGATGCGTCGGCGCACATCGAATGGAGACATTCGACCGAATGCAAATGGATATCAGACAAAGGATTACAGAGACTTTCGGTGACATCGGAACCGCTGGACATACCGGCCTGTTTTCATGCGTGTTTACCGTCTGACGCGGATCCTCCAGACGACGCGGATGATCGAACGGTTGCCAGCCGTCGGGAAATGGGCGATGATGCGAAAGAGGCCCACAGGTAAGACGGTGCTTTGCTTGGCTTTACACTTTCGCCGCCCTGCCTATGGCGGTGCGAGATAAGGAGCAGACAGTTCCGCCGATTGCCGCTTACGGATAAAGGACTCGCACAGGCGGGCATGCGCCGGACCGTGTGTGCTACAAGACAAGTACGGCCTTAAACAATCGATTTCGGACGACCTACAGTATGGCCAAGACCGACAACTGGCAGCGGCGGAAACGTCAGGACCGCGGGTTTGACGATTTTCCGTCCTTCCCGGAGCCGCAGCCTTCCTTCGCACGGCGCCCATCGCCGTCCCCGATCTCCTCGGGGCCCGACACCACCGCGGTGGTGAAGTGGTTCAACCCGGATAAGGGGTTCGGCTTCGTCGAGCTGACCGAAGGCGCAGGCGACGTGTTCCTGCATGCCAGCGTGCTGACCCGGATCGGGGTGAGCAGCGTCAATCCGGGCGCCACGCTCCGCGTGCGGGTCGGTCAGGGTCAGAAGGGCCCGCAGATCACCGAAGTCCTGGAAGTGGATGAGAGCACGGCCAGCGAAGCGCCGCCGCCGCGTGCCCCCCGCGCGGGCGGCATGGGTGGCGCTCCGCGCCGTGGCGGCTACGATCAGGTTCCCTCCGGTCCGGAAGTCTCCGGCACGGTGAAGTGGTACAACCAGGCGAAGGGCTTCGGCTTCATCGCGCCGGAAGACGGCGGCAAGGACGTGTTCGTCCACGCCTCCGCGCTGCGCCGCGCCGGGCTGACCGAACTCGCTGAAGGCCAGCGCGTCGCCATCCAGGTGGTGCAGGGCGCGAAGGGTCCGGAAGCCGCCTCGGTCCGCGTCGACTGACGCACAGGGCCGACATGAGCAGGCCATGCACATGGTCTGGCTGATGTCGCCCAACAGACTCCGGAGCGTTCCGGCGCGTTCTCCGCGCCGACCACGCCCCAGCGCCTGAACAAACGTCCCGGTCAGATCCCTGGCCGGGACGTTTCGCGTTTCAGGACCGCGCCCCAATCACTGTTATCAGCCCCCTCGCCCTTGCCCGCACGCACCGCCGGGGGTTTCGCTCCGGGAACGGCATCGCCATCTCCCCCGCGGCACCCGGACCACCCCTTGTCACGCGGGCGACGCGCACCGGGCGGCTTGCAGGAAGGAGAAAGGCGATGGCGGAAAGCAATGAGGTCACTGCCGTGCTGGGCGGCGGCTGTTTCTGGTGCCTGGAAGCGGTATTCAAGGAATTGCGCGGCGTGTCGCGGGTGAAATCCGGCTACGCCGGCGGGCATGCGCCGAACCCGACCTATCGCGAGGTCTGCACCGGCACCACCGGCCATGCCGAGGTGGTGGCGATCACCTACGACCCCGCGATCATCAGCTATGCCGACCTGCTGCGCGTCTTCTTCACCATCCATGATCCCACCACGCCCAACCGCCAGGGCAACGATGTCGGCCCGCAATATCGTTCCATCATCCTCACCACTTCCGCGGCCGAGCGGGAAAACGCCGAGGCGGCGCGACGGGAGATCAGCGAGGCCGGGATCTGGACTGCCCCGATCGTCACCGAGATCGTGCCTCTGGACCGATTCTGGCCCGCCGAGGCCGAGCATGACGACTACTTCGCCCGCTACCCCGATAGCGGCTATTGTCAGGCGGTGGTGGCGCCGAAGGTCCTGAAATTCCGCAAGGCCTTCGCCGAACGATTGCTGGAGGGGATCAGGTGAGACGGAACGGCCGACGCCATACGGCGGCAACGATGCCTGGATTTATCCGCTTCTGCCTGGCCGCCGCGCTGATCGCCGGCGCCGCGCCCGCCCTTGCCGATCCCAGGCCGTCCCGCATCGGCACGGTGGACACCACCTTCCGCCTGCTCGGCCGCAACGACCGGATCGTCGTCGATCGCTACGACGATCCGAAGGTGGACGGCGTGAGCTGCTATGTTTCCCGCGCCGAGACCGGCGGAATGAAGGGCACGTTCGGTCTCGCCACCGATCCCAGCCGTTTCTCCATCGCCTGCCGCGCCACCGGGCCGGTTACGCCGCATGGGCAACTCCCTGCCAACGAGGTCGTGTTCGGCGCCAGCGCCAACTGGCTGTTCAAGGAAATCCGCGTCTCCCGTCTCTGGGATGCGGAGAAGCGGGTGCTGGTCTATCTCGTCTGGTCCACACAGGCACTCAGCCCGGGCGGCAGCCCTTATAACAGCGTCAGCGCCGTGCCGGTGGACGGGCATTAGGCCAGGGCTCCGCCCATCAAACGAATGGGGGGTCTGGGGCCTCAAGGCCCCAGCGGGGTTGAGGGGCAGAGCCCCTCACCTTCCCCCTTACCGGAACGCCGGCTCCTCGAAGCCGCGCAGCTTGCGTGAATGCAAATGCTGCACGCCCTGGGCGCGCAACAGGTCGATCGTCTCGATCCCCACCCGCAAATGCTGGCTGATCCGCTCGCGATAAAAGCTGTTCGCCATGCCGCGCAGCTTAAGCTCGCCATGCAGCGGCTTATCGGAGACGCAGAGCAGCGTGCCGTAAGGCACCCGGAAGCGGAATCCGTTCGCCGCCACCGTCGCGCTTTCCATGTCCACCGCGATCGAGCGGCTGAGATTGAGCTGACCGAACATCGATCGCAGCCGCAACTCCCAGTTCCGGTTATCGGTGGTGAACACGGTGCCGGTGCGCAACCGCGTCTTCAGCTCGTGCGCATGCAGGCCGGTCACGCGCGTGGTCGCCTCCTGTAACGCCACCTGCACCTCGGCGATCGGCGGCACCGGCACCCAGGTCGGAAGATCGTTGTCCAGCACATGATCGTCGCGGACATAGCCGTGCGCGAGCACGTAATCGCCGAGGCGCTGGCTGCGGCGCAGCCCGGCGCAATGGCCGAGCATCAGCCAGCAATGCGGCCGCAGCACCGCGACATGATCGGTGATCGTCTTCGCGTTGCTCGGTCCGACCCCGATATTGATCAGGGTGATGCCGTCGCCCGTCGCGCGCTTGAGGTGATAGGCGGGCATTTGCGGCAAACTCCGGGGCTCCACCGAAGCCGGGCCGTCCTCACGCATGGTGACGGTATCGCCAGGCTCGACGAAGGCCTCGTAATCCCCACCCGTGCGCACCTGATGATGGCCGTAGGCGATGAATTCGTCCACGTAGCGCTGATAATTGGTCAGCAGCACGAAGCCCTGGAAATGCTCGGCCGAGGTGCCGGTGTAATGGTGCAGGCGGGCAAGCGAGTAATCGACCCGCTCGGCCGTGAACAAAGCGAGCGGATAGGGCGCGCCCGGCGGCGTCTGATGCGTGCCGTTGGCGATGGCGTCGTCGGTGACGTGCAGGTCCGGCAGGACGAACCGATCCTGCAAGGCGCGCAGATCGGCCTCGGACACATCGGTGACCGCCTCCTCCATGACAAAGGGCAGCGGAATCTGCCGGTTGCTCTCGCCGATGAGCACGGGAACGCCGTGATGCCGCAGCAGCAGGTCGATCTGCTCACGGTAATAGCGGCCGAACATGTCGGGGCGGGTGAGCGTGGCGCCGTAGGGGCCAGGCTCCAGCACCACGCCGTAGGAAAGCCTGGCATCGACATGCAGCTGCGACCGGCCGACGCTGAGGCCGATATAGGGATAGGGCGCGTCCGGGGCGGGAACGGCGTCGGCCCCATGCAGCACGGCGCGGAACGTATCGCGCAGCGCCGTGGCGCTCGCCGCGTAGATGGCCTGGATGCGGGCAACGGCCGCGTCCGCGTCCTGGAAGGCGACCAGATTCCGCGCCACGCTGGCGTGAACGGAGTGGGGCATGCGGGCTCCTCCTCTACCGGAGACATAGTGTTCCCGCTTCCACCGGACATGCCATCCCTTAAATCGTACTGTCGCGGATGGACCGACCCGAGGCGCTGGGCCAGGATGCCCTGGTCGCCGCCAGGTTGACGCATCGGCCGCCGACGGCACCAATGTCGGCGGCCGCACCGCGCGCCCCCCGGCAACCGGCGCGGCATCCCGTTGCCCAACCGCCCGGCGCACGCCGCGCGGCCGGACACACCGCCCACCGACCGGACGCCACAGCATGACCACATCCCCCGCCCCGCAGACCGAGCCCCCCTCGGCAATGGCGCCCCCGCCCCCCGCCCAGCCCCGCCCCGAACAGCCCGGCACGCCGCGGAGACAGGGGCATCTCTGGCCGATGGTCACCGTCTATGAGCGGTTCGAGCAGGCGGTCTCGCTGCTCCTTACCGTGTTGCTCTCGGCGCTGATCGTCGTCACTCTGATCCATCTCACGCTGGATGTGGGGGATTTGCTCCTGTCCAATCCGTCCAGCGCGGTGGTGCCCGAGATTTTCCAGGCCGCTTTCGGCACGGTGATGACGGTCCTGATCGCGCTGGAGTTCAACCACACCATCCTGAGCGTGTTCGACCGGAAGCACGGCATCGTGCAGGTGCGCACGGTGGTGCTGATCGCCCTGCTGGCGCTGGTGCGAAAATTCATCCTGCTCGATGTCGAGAAGGAAACGCCGCTGATGGTGATCGGCCTCGCCGCTTCCGTCCTGGCGCTGGGCGCGGTGTACTGGCTGGCGCACGAACAGGAGCGGCGGGCCGCCGCCGCCTCGCCGGAACAACGCAAGGCCTGACCTGCCAGGGAGACGCGCAAGCCGGCCCGCTTCGGCTTGCGCCCGTCGCCCTCCTCAGAAGGGCCCTGGTGCGTTCGCCTCCACGGGCACCCTTCGGTATGCCTGCGCGCCAACCCAGCGCGCGATGCGCCGACCGAGCCGGATGTATGCCCCCCTTCAGCCTGATCGGTGCCGGCTGAAGCCCCTATCAGGTCTTGGGCCTTTGCTTTGGCGATTTTATCGGTTCAGGCGGTTCCACCTGAACCGATGGTGCCTCGGATACATGATTCCGGAGTGCTTATGCCGGTCAACATGGAAGCTAAGCCGAGCGTCGCGCCAGGTCCGCTGAACGAGATCGCCATGCTGCCGGCGCCGCCTCAGACGGAAACCCGTTCTAACGCCTCGGCCGCAACGCCATCGCCCCCCGAAATGGGAGCGAGGGACGCCTGGACAGCTCCGCGCCCATCGGCGAGCCAGGAGCGCAACGCCCGCCGCGCGGGCACCTCCAGGGCGTACAGGCTTACGGTCGCCACCAACAGACTCGTCACCAGCGCGACGGGAATGCGCATCGTTTCATTATTCATCACGGTCGGCCAGTAGGCCCAGAGCGCGGCATGGACCGGCAGATGCACGAGATAGAGCGCGTAGGAGATCCGCCCGAGGAAGAGCACGGGGCGCGTCGACAGTAAGCGGCTGACATTGGACCTGCCATTCATCAGCGCGAGCAGGAAGGATGGAAACAGCAGCACCATCAGCGGCCCATCCAGCAACCGGAAGCCGAAACCGACGACGATGGAGAGCACGGCCAGCGCCACGGCGTCGGCGATACCGGCCGCGCCCTTTGCCCAATCATCCTGGCGCAACCAGGAGATGTACGCGAGCCAACCGGCGCCGAACATGGTCAGTCCGCGAATCAGCGCCACCCAGTAAGCGATATCCGGCGCCGCCGGATAGCCGAACGTACAAATCACCGGCGTGAAGGCTTTTTTGAAGGCAAGCAGGTTCAGAAAGCAGAGCACCAGAGCCACGCCTGCGCGCATTGAGGCTCCGGCACGGGCGACGCGATGGGTGAGGTAGAAGAACGGCGGAAAGGCCGCGATGTAGCAGAACACTTCCACCGACACCGACCATTGCGTCACGTCCCAGAATACGCCGCTGCCAAGCACTGGCCAGGCATTGATCAGTAGCACCTGCCGCAGACCGTCGAGTAGCGCGCCAGCTTTCGAGTAGAGGTGAACGTTGGACCACCCCCATTCAAAAGCAAGCATCGCATTCACCGCAAAAACGAGAAGGTAGAGCGGATAGATGCGAGCCAGTCGGGCAACCCCATAGTGGCGAAGATTGAGCGCCTGCCGTAGTCCGGCGCCGTAGACAAGGCACAGGGTGAAGCTGCTCAGGCAGAAGAAAAGGTCAACAGCCACATTACCAAAACTCACCAGCCGCAGCAGCGGCGAGGCATGGATATTGTAATGCCCGATCACCACATCCAGAGCAGCGATTCCACGCAACCCGGTCAATTGCTTGATTTCCCGGCCAGCACTGAACCGTATCGTCGCCACCCCCTGGCTTCCTGAGATATCCTCATTCATTGAACAAATCCTCCAATTATTGATTCCGACTAGGGGACTATTCCGGAGCGACTGCGGAATGGTTGGCATAGGGGTTGAGTGGCCGGGTCAGACGTAATTCCAAGCAGGTGCTCGAAGCCGTGCTGGATCTGCCATGCGGAATCCGACTACCCGCGCGCACCATAAGCGCGCGGGTCTACGCTATGGAAGCGGCCTGACCGATGCGGAGTCGGCAATCCCGGGGCTCCCGCCAACGATTCGGAACAGGTTCTGATCCCCATTGAGACGACGGCCTATGCCTCACGCAGCGCCACGCCGTCAGATAGCTAGGCCCGAATACCATCATTGCGACAAAAGTCGCATATAGGACGCAGCTTTCCAAGAATTGCATCGAAGCACGGGATGCATGGACCGCTGCGATTATTTTCAAGGAGCACCGCTATTCTCGCCCTGGAAGGAAGGCTATGACACCCGGAGGTAAAAAGACCGCCCAACCCGTAGGGAGCCCAAGATTGTTATGAGCCGCATTAAGGTCGCCCTGATCGGCAACTGCCAAGTGCAGAGTTACCGCGCTCTGCTGCCGTTCATGGTTGATCGCGAACTCGATCTCGTGACGTTTGATGCCTCGGAGCCGAGCAGCCGCGAGGAGCAGATCCAACTCAAGTTCCTTGAGCAACTTGCGGACCGGGATATCATCCTCGCGCAGCGCATCAACTTTCACCACATCAACGATGAAAAGCTGCGCGCGGCCTACCCCGGCCGCGTTCTGACCATCGGCAATTTCTATTTTCGCGGGCTGCACCCCGACCATTGCTATGTCGGGGATTTCGCGCACCGGCTCGATCGCCCCTCCACCGTGCACAGCGTCGTTATTCTCGACGCCTTTCGCCGGGGGCTGAGCCAGGATGCCGCGATCCAGGCCTTCACCCCGGAGACGTTCGAGCGCCTCGGCCTCTTCGCGGCGTGGCAGTCGAGCATCGATGAGATGGCGACACGCGAGCGGAACGGCTTCATCGACGTTCCATGCCTTGCATTGATGGAAGCGGCCTGCCGGCGCATGCCCGCCTTCCTGACGATGAATCATCCATCAAACGTGCTGCTGGCCGACTATCTCGAGATCGCGCTCAAGGCCGCGGGAATCCCTTGTCACCCGGTCAATGCCGCCGCCTTGCCCGATCCGCTGGACCACCACGATCGCTTTCCCATCCTCGATCTCGTGGCCGAGCACTTCAATCTGCCCTATCGCACGGCGCAGCGCTGGAAGATCAACGCGCTCGGTTCGACGCGCTTCGTCCGCCTCGATGAACTCGTTGCCGCCTTCTATCAGTCCTATAGCGAGGCCGCCCCTGCGTCGCTCGCCGTGCATTCCCCCACCGATCTGGTGCGGAACCTGCGCGGCCAGCCGGACCACGCATATCTCATCGATACCACGATCGCTCCGCCACCAGCCTCCCTATCCGCACCGGCAGCGGAGAGTCAGGTTCCCGGCACGCCGCACCAGGACCACGCGCTACGCGCGATCCTGGCCGAGCAGAACAGGCCCGTCCTGCAAGCGGTCGAGGAAATCCGCACCTATATCCATAAGGTGCATTCTTTTATGGAAGTAGCCGACCCGAAGATCGAAAGCCTGACGCAAACCCTGCCGGCGGCCGAGGAAATCCGCACCTATATCCACAAGGTGCATTCTTTTATGGAAGCAGCCGACCCGAAGATCGAAAGCCTGGCGCAGACCCTGCCGGAGCTTGCGCGGAAGGCGGACCTTCCGAGCCAGAATCGCGGCGTGATGAAACGCATGCTCCGCCGGATCAAACCGGGCGAATAAAACCGCCCCCCTCGCGCGGGGCAGGATGCCGCGGAACGGCGCCTGCCCTGACCACCGCTATAGCGACGGCAGCAATTGCGGCTCGGCCCCCGCGTCCAGCGGCTTGCCGAGATAGCGGGAGAGCACCTCGCGCGGCGGCCCGTCATCGCGGATGCGCCCCTGGTCGAGCCAGATCACCCGCGTGCACCATTCGAGGATGGCCGAGGTCATGTGGCTGGAGAGCACCAGGATCTCCGCGCCGCGCACCACGGCCTCCAGGCGATGCCGCGCCTTTTCCAGGAACTGCGCGTCACCAGCCATGAACCACTCATCCATCAGCAGCACCTGCGGATGGATGGCGGTGGCGAGGGCGAAGGCGAGGCGCACCACCATGCCGGAGCTGTAAAACCGCACCGGCAGGTCCAGGAACTCGCCGAGATCGGCGAAATTCTGCACGTCATCCTCGAGCGTCCGGATCGCCGCCTGCGTGTAGCCGGCATAAAGGCCGCGCAGGCCGATATTCTCCCGGCCGGTCAGATCCGGGTTCATGCCGAGATTGGGGTCGAGCAGGGCGTTGAGGCTGCCATCCACGATCACCCGGCCGGCGACCGGCTGATAGATGCCGGCGATGGCGCGGAGCAGCGTGGTCTTGCCGGCGCCGTTGCCGCCGATCAGGCCGAGACGGTCGCCGCTGCCCAGGCTGAAGGAGATGTCACGCAGGGCCTGCACAACGACGCGGTGCTGCCGGTCCTCGCCGAGCCGGCCGGAGGCGGCCCGGAGCACCGTCTTTTTCAGGCTGCGGGCGCTGCCGTGATAGAGCGGGAAATCAACCGCCAGGTGTTCGACGACGACACGAGCCACAGGCTGCTCCAACTCAGGCAGGGGATTCGGCGAGATGCCGGGCCGACACGGCGCGCGGCCAGAGGCGACCCGGCGGAAACGAGCCCGCCCGCCCCCGGTTTCCCGGCGCATGAGTCGGCCTCGGCCAGCGACCGCCGGATAGCCGATCCACGGGACCATCGCAACCATTCCTCCCGTATCGCGCGCCCCGGATCCACCTGACTCATTCTTAATCTTTGCTGCACCGCCCACCGGGACGGAGAAAAACCGCGCGTTTCGAAGCCTGTATCCGGCGCTGGACGCACATGCGGTCGTATGCGGCGCCATTCGGCGGGCAGATCATTGTTGCCGCCTTCCACGTCATAGGTTAAGGACTTAGCTGCAATTCCTGAACATCCACCTGAGCGGCGACCCGCCCGGTCGTCGTGCCCTCCGGCCTTTGCGGCCGCGCCACGACGGAGGCAGAACGCCGATGACCCGCCCGTTCGCCACGCAGCTCGACCATGCCCCGGATCAGGCCGCCAGCGCCCCGGCTCGGATACCGGGCCGGATGCCTCAGCGGGCCACCGGCCCGACTCCACGGGCCACGCGGATGCGGGCCCTGCGCGGCTGGAGTGGCCTTGCCCTCCTCGCCCTGCTCTCCGCCTGCGCCAGCCACCCGCCGCAGATGACGGCGACGCAGGAAGCCGCCGTCTATAAGCAGCGCGCCCGCGACAATTACGCCCCGCCCGGCCCGCCGGACGATCCCTGGGGCCCCTATATCGCCGAGGCGTCGCAACGCTACGACGTGCCGGAACGCTGGATCCGCGAGGTCATGCGGGTCGAATCCGGCGCGCAGATGTATCACGACGGCGTCCTCACCACCTCGCCGGTCGGCGCCATGGGCCTGATGCAGCTCATGCCCGAGACCTATGACGAGTTGCGCGCCCGCTACGGCCTCAGCGATGACGCCTATGATCCGCACAACAACATCCTGGCCGGCGCCGCCTATATCCGCGAGATGTACGACGTCTATGGCAGCCCAGGCTTCCTCGCCGCCTATAATGGCGGCCCGGCGCGGCTCGACGACTACCTGACCCGCAACCGCCCGCTGCCGGATGAGACGCGGCGCTACGTCGCCATGATCGGTCCCTATATCCAGGGAATCTTCCCGTCCCAGCGCTCGCCCGCCGACATGATGGCGATGAACCAGATCCCGGTGAACATCCCGGCGGGCCCGCGCTTCGTTCGCCGCGCCTATGCCGTGGCGCGGACGCGGCACGGCGCGGCGCGGGTGGAATACGCGCAGGCCAGCCGGGCCGGAACGCACCGCCACGCACAGGCGGTGGAGGTGGCGGAACTGACGCGGCCGACGCGGCCGGCGGCGCCGCCTGCCCGGGTGCAGACCGTCGCCTATCTCTCGCCGCAGCAACGGCGCGACTTCCACCTGATCGACCGGGCCGAGGCGGCGGAAGCGCCGCTGCCGCGCGGCCATGCCGACGCAACCGGCGGATGGGCCATCCAGGTCGGCGCGTTCGGCAACCAGAGCCAGGCCAGCGCCGCCGCCGCCAGGGCGCGCAGCGTGGTCGCCACCGCGCATATGGCGGTCGCCGGGGTGAGCAGCGGGCATGCGAAGCTCTATCGCGCGCGCCTGACCGGGCTTTCACGCACCGCCGCGATCCAGGCCTGCGAACGGCTGAGCCATGGCCGCGGGAACTGCATGGTGGTTTCGCCCGACTCGCAGTCCTGAGAGCGGGGCGCGAGGCGAAGAAAAGGCCAGGGGCGCTGCCCCTGGACCCCGCCAAAGGCTTAGCCTTTGGAATCCTTTACTTAAGTGATCGGGGGCCTGGGGCCTCAAGGCCCCAGCGGGTCCAGGACGGAGCCCTGGCCTTCCCGGCGGGTCAGAGCTTCTCGACCTGCCCGTATTCCAGCTCGACCGGGGTCGAGCGGCCGAAGATGGAGACGCTGACCTTCAACCGGCCGCGTTCCTCGTCCACTTCCTCGACGGTGCCGTTGAAGCTGGTGAACGGGCCATCCGCCACGCGCACCTGCTCGCCGACCTCGAACATGACGGAAGGCCGCGGCCGCTCCACGCCTTCCTGGGCCTGCTTCATGATCCGCTCGGCCTCGGCGTCGCCGATCGGGCTCGGGCGGGTCTTGGTGCCGAGGAAGCCGGTGACCTTCGGCGTATCCTTCACCAAGTGCCAGGCGTCGTCGGTCAACTCCATCTTCACCAGCACGTAGCCGGGGAAGAACTTGCGCTCGGCGTTCACCTTCTGGCCGCGCCGGACCTCGACGATCTCCTCGGAGGGGACCAGCACCTCGTCGAACTGCTCGGCCAGCCCCTTCTTCTCGGCTTGCTCCTTGATCTGCTGCGCGATCTTCTTCTCGAATCCGGAATAGACGTGGACGACGTACCAACGCTTGGCCATGCCCGGTGATCCCTCAGATGGTGCCGCTGAACAGGGCGCGCACGCCGAGCCCGATCACCTGATCGGCAATGAAGAAGAAAATGGCGCTGATCGCCGCCATGCCCAGCACGAGGCCGGTGGTCACCAGCGTCTCCTTGCGCGTCGGCCAGGTGACTTTCGTCACTTCGGCGCGCACCTCGCGCACGAACTTTGCCGGACCTGTCGTCACACCGAGTACCTCAGAGACAAGAGACAAGACAAACGCGCCGGCTGGCAGGGGTGGAGGGTCTCGAACCCCCAGCCTCCGGTTTTGGAGACCGGCGCTCTAGCCAATTGAGCTACACCCCTGCACGGCCAAGCCGGCCCCCGGCACTGGCCCGAAGCCACCCGGCAAGGGCCTTCGGGCCCGCGCCGGAACGCTCACGCGCAGGGGCCGTAAAAAGAATGCCGCGACGCCCCTTGTCAAGGGCCTGCGGCATTTCGGCATCCGCGACGTGGCGCGATGGAGCGGGTGACGGGAATCGAACCCGCACAGCCAGCTTGGAAGGCTGGAACTCTACCATTGAGCTACACCCGCGCGGCCCGGACTTTAGAGCAGATCGGCGAGGCTCGTAAACGCCCCCCCGCGCCGGGGCCAGTACAATCATCTGAATCACCGTGTGCGACAAACCTTGCCGGCAGGACGTTTCACTTTTCGGAGAAAATCCCCCAGAGCGGAAACTAGCTATGGTTGTTCGAAAACGGCCCTGTGTGTGAAACGGGTCACGTACTGCTGCAGTGCAAATGCGGTAAGAAGCCTCATCAACGGCTGTTTCGAGTGAGCGCTCATGTCGGCCCCCCGCGCAGAATCCGGTGCAATCATCATCCCGTTTCCATTACGCCGACCCGTTGTCGAGCATCTGACCGTCGAGGATCGCATCGGCGCCTGCGAATGGGAGGCAACCGCCGCCCTGTTCGGCTACGACCGCATGATCATCCATGAGCGGCTGCCCAATGATCCGCCGGATGTCGCCAATTTCCTGTCGATTTATCGCGCCGGGGAGAAATGGGCGACCTGGTGCCTGGCCCGCCGGGGCGGCGCCCTGCTCGCCTGGGCCTGCGGCACCGGGGCCGATGTCGGCCGCTTCCGCACCATTGGCGAGGCGCTCACCGCGGTCCTGCTGACGCCGGCGTCCGGGCTTTCGCGCGCCGGCGCGCTCGCCCGCCTGCCGCGCCCGGCGCTGGCCCGGGCGGTTTCGCCCTGACCGCGCCCCGCCGGCTCAGGCGGCGGGGGAGAAGCGCTTGACCAGCGCCGAGAGACGATGCCGGCGCAGTTCCGACCGCGCCCGGGCATCGTCGGTC
>DATJWY010000325.1:0-3828 GCA_035500775.1 Acetobacteraceae bacterium | reverse complement strand
GGCGGCGGAGATGGTGTGGAGCGGCGCCATCGGCGACGTCACCGAGGCCCACTTCTCCACGACGCCGGGCACGCATCCCACGGGCCTGCAATCGCAGCCGCCGGAAGTGGCGGTGCCGCCGACGCTGGATTGGGACTTATGGGTCGGCGGCGCGGCCATGCGTCCCTATAGCGACTGGTATACGCCGTACAACTGGCGCGGCTTTTTCGATTTCGGCACGGGACAGGTGGGGAACTGGGCGACCCACACGGCGGGCCCGGTGCACACCGCGCTGCAGCTCGGCGCGCCGGTCAGCGTGGAGTGCGTGAGCCAGATCGGCCACAGCGCCATCACCTTCCCGGAGCGCGGGCTGGTGCGGCTGGACTTTCCGGCGCGAGGCGCCATGCCGGCGGTGAAGGTGTTCTTCCACGATTCCGCGCGCCCGCCCGATCCCGAAGCTTTCCACGTTCCCGGGATGGAGAATGAAACCATCCTGCCGCGGCCGAACAACCTGAGCGATAAGGGAAGGCCGATGGGCGGCGGCGGACGGGGATTCGGCGGCGGGAGAGGACCGGGCGGCGGCGCGCCGCGGCCTCCGCGGCCGGCCAACGCGCCGCGGCAGGGCGCGGGCGGCGCGGGCGTCAAGGTATTCGGCGAGCCCAACGCTCCGGCGCAGCCCGGCATCCTGACGGGCAACGGAGCGGTATTCGTCGGCACCAAGGGCATCATGTCCACCTGCGAGCGCGGCGAAGGCGTCCAACTGTTGCCGGCCGCGCGCTGGAAGGATTACGTGTTGCCGCCGCAGTTGCTCACCCGCTCCCCCGGACACATGCTGGACTGGGTTCGCGCCTGCAAGGGCGGCGATCCCGGCTGCTCCGATTTCTCGATTGCCGCGCCGTTCGCCGAATGGCTATCTCTGATCGCCATCGCTTACCGCGTTCCCGGCAAGCTGGAATGGGACAGCAAGAACCTGCGCTTCACCAATAGCGCGGATGCCAATAAGTACGTCAGGCCGGTCTTCCGCAAAGGTTGGGAGCTCAAAATCTAACGCGAGCCGAACTCTATCGCCGTTTTCAGAGCCACGCGGGCGCCTGGGATGTGGTCATTATCGGTGGGGGCGCCACCGGTGTGGGCATCGCGGTGGACGCCGCCAGCCGAGGCTATTCCACGCTTCTCCTGGAGCAATCGGATTTCGGCAAAGGCACCTCCAGCCGTTCCACCAAGCTGATCCACGGCGGCGTCCGCTACCTGCAGCAGGGCAACCTGCCGCTGGTGATGGAAGCGCTGCGCGAACGCCGGCGCCTGCAGGCCAACGCGCCGCACCTGGTCCATCTGCTGCCGTTCGTCGTGCCCGCCTACCGTTGGTGGGAAGTGCCGTATTACGGCGCCGGACTCAAGCTGTACAGCCTGCTGGCGCTCGAACGATCTCACATCCTCTCGCGGCGGGAGACACTCGAGCGCCTGCCCGGCGCAAATGCCAACGGCCTCCGTGGCGGCATCCTCTATTTCGACGGCCAGTTCGACGACGCACGCCTGCTCATCCACCTGGCTCTCACCGCCATTGAGCAGGGCGCGGTGCTGCTGAACTACGCGCAGGTGACGGAAGCGTCGAAGAGCGGCGTCCGCTTCCGCGACGTCGAGACCGGCGAGGAGCACACCGCCCAGGCGCGCATCGTGATCAATGCCGCCGGCCCGTTCTCCGACGCCGTTCGGCGGCTCGCCGATCCGTCTGCGGACCCCGTCCTCGCCCCGAGCCAGGGCATCCACATTGTGCTGGACCGCGGCTTCCTGCCGGGGGAGACCGCCCTGCTGGTGCCGCGGACGCCGGACGGCCGCGTCATGTTCGCCATTCCATGGCTGGGCCACACCCTGATCGGCACCACCGAAACCCCCGTGACACAGGCTCCGCTGGAACCCACGGCATTCGAGCCGGAGATCGCGTTTCTTCTGGAAGTCTCCGGCCGGTATCTGGCAAAGCGGCCCACGCGCGGCGACATCCGCAGCGTGTTTGCCGGGATCCGCCCCCTGGTAGGCTCGGGAGGTCAGAGTTCGGCCGAAGTCTCCCGGGATCACGTCATTCGCGTGGAGCCTTCCGGACTTCTGACCATCGCGGGCGGCAAATGGACCACCTATCGGCGCATGGCGGAGGACTGCGTCGATCGCGCAGCCGGTATCGCCGGCCTGCCGCACCGCCCGTGCGTGACGCGGGACCTCCCGATTCACCGCTGGACGGAGGAACAACCAGCTGTGCTCCGCGCGGTGCGAGACGAGATGGCGCGAACGGTGGAAGACGTGCTGGCCCGCCGCACCCGCGCACTGTTCCTGGACGCCCGTTCTGCCGTGGCGCAAGCGCCCGAAGTGGCACGCGTTCTGGCGAGGGAGCAGGGCCGCGATTCCGCGTGGGAAACGGCGCAGGTCGCCGCCTTCGAGGAGCTGGCGCGGGGCTACTTGCCGGCCTAAAACCGAGCCGCCGGGTCGGTTTTCGTATAATGAGCGACTGTGAAAACGCTCCCGGCCGTTCTCGTCGCGGCCCTTCTCGCAGTCTCTTGCAGCCGCGGTCCTTCCACCAAAACGATCGACGTCGCCCTCGTCGTCAAAGCCCTCGACAGCGAATGGTGGCAGCGGGTCAAAGCCGGCGCCGAAGAGGCCGCCCGCGCCAATCCGGGAGTCCGCCTGGCGGTTCTGGCACCGGAGCGCGAGATCAATATCGACCAGCAGGTCGGGATTCTGGAAGATCAGATCACGCGTCACGTCGCCGCACTGGCGGTCGCCCCTGCCGGCGTCTCGGAGATCCTTCCGGTACTCGACAAGGCGAAGGCGGCGGGGATCCCGGTGGTCATCATGGATACGGATATCAACTGGCCATCCAAGGTAGCTTTCGTCGGCGCCGACAACCGGCACGCCGGGCGCCTCGCCGGCGACTACATCACGAAACAGCTTGGCGGCAAGGGCAAGGTCGCGGTAATCCGCGGCATTCTCGGCGTGGCCACGCATGAAGAGCGTCTGGCCGGATTTCGGGATGCGATCGCCGCGACGCCGGGCATCCAGTTGGTCACCGTGCAGCCGGCCAACAGCGAACGCGCGCTCGGCATGTCGGTGATGGAGAACCTGCTGACCACCTACCCCGGCTTGAACGCGGTGTTCGCGACCAACGACCAGATGGCGTTAGGCGCAGTCGAGGCGATTGCCGCCCGTGGTCTGACCGGCAAGATCAGCGTGGTCGGCGTGGATGCCACCGGCGAAGCGATTCACGCGATTGAGGCCGGGCGCATGTCGGCGGATGTCGCGATGCACCCCGAAGTCCTGGGCAACAAGGCCGTGACCGCCGCGATTCAGGCCGCGAAAGGCCAACCCGTCGAAAAGCTGATCACCACAGGGGAGACGCTCATCACGAAAGAAAACGCGCACGAAGCGCTGCCGACACAGAGCCGCGCCCGTTAGGGAGCGGTGGCGAAGGCCGCTGGCGAAGCTTTCGCCACCGCTCCCTCACGGTCGCGGCTCTGACCGCAGCACGTTACAATTGCGGCGGGCTGTGACCTATCTAATCACGTTTTCTTGCTACGGGTGCCATTTGCACGGGGATGTACGCGGATCCGTGGACGTTAGACATCGCGCGTATCGTACACCGATCCTGCCCGAATCGCCCGCATGGATGAATGCCGACGCAGCAAGAATGAGGCAAGGTCCTTATACGTTGGACACCCTGAGGCGGCAGATTGTGTTGGAATCCATCTGTACGGTCTGTCGTCATCGAAACTGGGCCCTGCTGGCGGCACACGCGCGGACAAACCACGTGCACGCGGTTGTCGAGGCGGAAGACGATCCAGACCGGGTGTTGAATGATTTCAA
>DATJWY010000324.1:0-17512 GCA_035500775.1 Acetobacteraceae bacterium | reverse complement strand
CACGTCGTGCGCGGTGACAGCAGCCCGACCGACGGATGCGATTGCCCATAACGCGCCCGGCCCCACACGCGCCCAGGATAACGCTTTCGAAGCCGAAACCAGGGCTCTGCCCTGGACCCGTCACGCGACGGCGTGCCTGCGCACGACGGGGCCTTGAGGCCCCAGACCCCCATCATTTAAGTAATGGATTCCAAAGGCTAAGCCTTTGGCGGGGTCCAGGGGCAGAGCCCCTGGCCTTGCGACGGTCAAGGACTGGCCTCTCAGGACCGGAGTAGGTCAGCGAGACTAAACGCCACCACCTCCGTTGCCGCGGCGAGGTCGGCGAGCGGCAGCCGCTCATCCGCGCGGTGGGCGTTGGCGGCCTCGATATCCCGCGGCCCGGCCCCGTAGAGCGCCACCGGCACGCCCCGCGCCGCGTAATGCCGCGCATCGGTATAGAGCGGCACGCCGGTGGCCTGGATCGGCTCGCCGAGCACCTGGCTCGCGCGGGCGCACAGGGTTTCGACCAGGCGCTCGCCCCCCGGCAGCGGCCGGAGCGGGGCCGCGAGCAGGATGCGGCGCGCCGAGACCCGCGCCGCCGGGAAGGCGCGGGCCGCCGTCTCGATCACCTGGATCAGCTCGGCCTCCACCTGCTCCGGCTGCTCCTCCGGGATCATCCGCCGGTCGAGCCGGAAGACGACGCGGTCCGGCACGACATTGGTGTTGATGCCGCCCTCGATCAGCCCGACCGTGAGCTGCGCAGGACCGATGCCCGGCACGGCGGAGATCCGCGCCGCGAGGCCGCGCCGCCAAGTATAGAGCGCGGTCAGCACCCCGGTCGCCGCTTCCAGCGCATCCACCCCGGTTTCCGGCTTCGCCGCGTGCGCCGAGCGCCCGTCCACCCGCACTTCCAGATGCAGGCAGCCATTATGCGCGGTGACGACGCCGTAGGAGAAACCGGCACAGATCGCGAGATCCGGCCGGCTGATGCCCTCGCGCAGCAGCCAGGCCGGACCGATCTCGCCGCCGGTTTCCTCGTCATAGGTGAAATGCAGCTCCACCGTGCCGCCGAGCGCCGCGCCCGCCTGCCGCAGGGCGAGGAGGGCGAAGGCGTAGGTGGCGAAATCGGATTTCGATACCGCGACGCCGCGGCCGTACATCCAGCCATCCGCCACCGCCGCGCCATACGGATCATGCGTCCAGCCCTCGCCGGGCGGCACCGCGTCGCCATGCGCGTTGAGCGCGATCACCGGGCCGTCGCCGAAGCGGTGGCGGATGACGAGGTTGGTGGCGCTGACCATGCCGGCGGCGCGGACCAGCGCCTCCGGCACGGGATGCCGCTCGACGGTGAAGCCCAACTCCTCCAGCAAGGTGGCGGCGCGGGCGGCATGCGGGGCGCAATCGCCCGGCGGGTTGTCGGACGGGGTGCGCACCAGCGCGGCGAGGAAGGCGCGCTGCCGGTCTTGCGCGGCGGCGAGAAAGGCGCGGATGGCCTGATCGGAAGCGTGGGTCATGCCGCCGAGTTTGGTGCAAAAGACGCGAATGCCAAAGTCCTATAAACGCCAGGATAAGGCATCCAAAGGTTAGGCGAGGGCTCTGCCCTCGACCCGCCAAAGGCCGGAGGCCTTTGGAAACCAATCATTTTTCCTAATGGCGTCAGCCAAGAACGACAGTATCTCGATGTCGTCCGAAAATCGTAGATGCAGCCAATAAAAAATGGATTCCAAAGGCTAAGCCTTTGGCGGGGTCCAGGGGCGGAGCCCCTGGCCTATTATGTCAGCCGCCGCCGCTGCGCGCGTGCAGCACCCGCCCGATCAGGTTGAGCAGCAATTGCGCGGCCAGGATGGCGGTGATTCCGGCCGGATCGTAGGCCGGGGACACTTCCACCAGATCGACCCCGACCACCTCGCCGCGCCGCGCGAGCCCGGCCAGCAATTCCAGGACCTCATAATACGCGAACCCGCCATGGCTCGGCGTGCCGGTGCCGGGGGCGATCGACGGATCGAAGCCGTCGATGTCGATGCTGAGATAATAGCGCGCGCCGGCCGGAATCCGCGCCAGCACCGCCTCCGTGCCGAGGCGCCGCATCTGCCGCACGCTCAGGATGTCCGAGCCCATGCGCCGCGCATCCTCGTATCCTTCCCGCGCGGTGGAGGAGACGTTGCGGATGCCGAGCTGCGTCATGCCGCTGACATGCGGCTGCTCCATCGCCCGGCGCATCGGGTTGCCGTGCCCGTGCCGGACGCCGTGCCGCTCATCGACGAAGTCGAGATGCGCGTCGATCTGCACGATATGGATCGGCGCCTGACCGGCATAGGCGCGGATGGCCGGGATGTTCACCGAATGGTCGCCGCCGAGCATCACGGGCAGCGCGCCGGCGGCGAGGATCCTGCGCACGCCGAACTCGATATTGGCGTGGCTCCGTTCGGTATCGGTGTGAACGATGTCGGCATCGCCGACATCGACGATGCGCGTGCCCGGCGGCAGGTAGGTGACGTCGTCCTCATGATCGTAGGCGCCGGCATGGCCGAAGGCGAACAGGGTGGAGGCCTCGCGGATGGCGCGCGGCCCGAAGCGCGTGCCGGGGCGCCATTGCGTCCCCTGGTCGAAGGGCGCGCCGATCACCGCCACGTCGGCGGCGATCGCATCCCAGTCGAGACAGGCCGGATACTTGCCGAAGGTGCACAGGCCGACAAAGGGCAGGTCGAGCCGGCCGTTTTCGTAGCCGTGGCTCATGCGTGCCGCTCCGGCTTGCCGGTGCCGGTGACGAGGCCATGCTGGCCCGCCTTGCCGCCGGCGATGGCGCATAGCAGCTCGAACATCATGGTGGCGCCGGTCAGGGCGGTGAGGCCGCTCGGATCGAAGGGCGGCGAAACCTCGACGACATCGGCGCCGATGATGTTCGCGCCTTGCAGGCGGCGCAGCATGCGCTGGGCCTCGCGCGTGGTCAGGCCACCGATCTCCGGCGTGCCGGTGCCGGGCGCCATCGAGGGATCGAGGCTGTCGATGTCGAAGGAGACATAGACCGGCGCGTCGCCGATGATGTCGCGCACCTCGTCCATGATGCGGTCCGGCCCGCGCTCCATCACCTCCTCGATGAACATGATGCGGAAGCCGGCCTGCCGCGCGTAGTCGAAATCCGAGCTGTGATAGATCGAGCCACGGATGCCGATCTGCACGGCGCGATGCGGGTCGAGCAGGCCTTCCTCCACGGCGCGGCGGAAGGGCGAGCCATGCGTATAGGGGTTGTCGCCGAAATACGTGTCGTTGGTGTCGGAATGCGCGTCGAAATGCACGAGGCCGACTTTCCGGTCCTTGGCGAGCGCGCGCAGGATCGGCAGCGTCGTCAGGTGGTCGCCGCCGGCGGCGATCGGAATCGCGCCCGCCTGCCGGATCCCGGCGAAGAACGCCTCGATGCGGCGGAGCGAGTCGGACAGGTCGATCGGGTTCACCGGCGCGTCGCCGAGATCCGCGACGCGCAGAAGGTCATAGGGCGCGACGCCGCTGACATGATGCGTGCTGCGGATCAGGCTCGACTGGTTGCGGATCTCGCGCGGGCCGTGCCGGGCGCCGGCGCGGTTGGTGGTGCCGCCATCGAACGGCACGCCGACCAGGGCGATATCGATCCCCGCCGCGCTCTCGGCGATGGGCAGGCGCATGAAGCTCGGCACCCCGGCGAAGCGGGGCACGACCGAGGCGTCGATCGGATGCGGGTGGTCGGACATCAGCCTGGGCTCCTGTTCCGGTTCAGCCTCACACCCCGAATTCCTTGCGCACCGCGGCGGTGATCAGCTCCACATGGTCGTGGAGCAGCCATTCCCCTTTCTCCGCGCTCGCGCCGTGCGCCACGGCGAGCACCCCGGAGGCGGGCACGAAACCGGGCGGCAGCGGCGTCACGTCATAGGTGGGGAATTGCGCCGGCCCGTCGGAGGGCACGCGGCTCATATCGACGAGATCGGGCCGCAGTTTCAGCATCAGCGAGGTTTCGAGCAGGCTCGCATGCTCAAGCTCGGTGCCGGGGAAGCCGTCGGGGAACAGCCGGTTCAGCGTCTCCCGCCGGACGAAGTCCCAGTATTCCAGCCGCATCGTCGCCATATCGGTGATGCCGTCGCGGCGCAGTTCGCGCAGGCCCAGATCGAGCCCTTCCACGACCGGCCAGGCATTCTCGAAATGCCCGTTCACCACCACGAGGCGGCGCACGCCGTGCTGGCCGAGATCGCGGATGATGTCGCGCAGCAGCAGGGCGAGGGTATGCGCGTCGAGGCTGGTGGTGCCGGGGAATTGCTGCCCGCCGCCGGAGCGCGGCTGGGATTTGTAGCCATAGGCGATGGGCGGCATCACCAGTCCGCCGACCTGCCGCGCCACGCGCTCGCAGACGCCGGTGGGCAGGATCACATCGACGTTCAGCGGCAGATGCGGCCCGTGCTGCTCGGTGGCGCCCACGGGGATGAAGACCGGCGCGTTGGCGGCGATGCGCTCCTGCGCGGCGGGCCAGCTCAGTTCGGCGAAATGGACGGACGAGGTCATGGGGACGGGTTCCTCAACGCATCGCGGCGCCGCCATCGACGCCGATGCATTGTCCGGTGATGAAGCTCGCCGCGGGGCTGGCGAGGAAAAGCACGGCGGCCGCCACTTCCTCCGGGCGGCCGATGCGGCGGAGCGGGTTGCCGACCTCCAGCGCCTGCGCCTCCGGGGGCAGGGTGTCGAAATGCAGCAGCGGCGTGTCGATCGGTCCCGGCGCCACCGCGTTGACCAGGATGCGCGGTGCGAGTTCGCGCGCCCAGGAGCGGGTGAGGGACAGGATCGCGCCCTTGGTGGCGCAATAGCCGGAGGCGCCGGCGCGGCCGAGATAGGCGAGTTCGGAGGCGATGTTGATGATGCGTCCGCCCGCCGGCAGATGCGGCAGGGCGGCGCGGGTGACGAGCATCGGGCCGCGTACATTGGCCGCGTACATCCGGTCGAGATCGGCGATGGCGAGTTCGGCGAGCGTGCTTTCGATCTCGATGCCGGCGCTGTTGACGACGATGTCGATGCCTTCGAGCCGGTCGGCGACGATCGTGACCGCCTCGCGCACCGATGCCTCCTGCGTGACATCCGCGCGCAGCGCGGCGATATCGGCGGGCGCGGGCGCGATGTCGAGCCCGATTACCACCGCGCCGGCATCCAGGAAGGCCCGCGTGATGGCGAGGCCGATGCCGCTCGCCGCGCCGGTGACGAGGACGCGCTGTCCGATGAGACCGTTTACCAAGGCACTTCTCCCCTGTCGGCCCCGAGCGTCTGGCCGGTGACGTTGGCGGCGAGGTCGGAGGCGAGGAACAGGTACGGGCCGGCCATGTCGTCCGGCTCCATCAGGCCGGGCAGGGCCTGGCCGGCGAGGATCTGTTGCAGCAGGACCTCTTCCGCGACGCCGTTCCGCTCCGCCATCAGGCGCAGCGAGCGCAGCGACGCCTCGGTGCGCACCCAGCCCGGCGCCACCGCGTTGACGGTGATGCCGCGCGGCCCAAGCTCGCGCGCCCAGGTCTTGGTCAGGCCGATGACCGCGTGCTTGGAGGCGACATAGGCGCCGAATAACGGCTCGGCGACGCGGCCCCAGACCGAGGCGGTGTTGATGATGCGTCCGCCGCGCGCGAGATGCGGCAGCACCGCGCGCGTCATCAGGAAGGTGCCGGTGACGTTGATCTCGAGGATGCGGCGGAATGTCGCCTCGTTCGCCGCGCCCGCGTCATCGAGCGGCGTCAGGCGTTCCAGGCCGGCATTGTTCACCAGCACGTCGAGCGCGCCGATACGTCGCGCCACCGTCTCCACTGAGGCCGCGTCGCTGATGTCGGCAACATGGCCGGTGGCGCCGAGGGTTGCCGCGACGTCGAGGATCGTGGCGTCGTCGGCGAGCAGGTGCAGGACCGCGCCCGCGCGGGCGAAGCCGCGGGCGATGCCGAGGCCGATGCCGCGGCTCGCGCCGGTGATCAGTGCGCGGCGGTCTTGCAGCATCATTGCCGTCCTGGGGGACAGGAGAAAGGCAAGGCCAGGGCTCTGCCCTGGACTCCCGTCACGCGAAGGCGTGCTTGCGCATGACGGGGCCTTGAGGCCCCAGGCCCCCACAAGCTCATGCTTCCACTCCGACTGTTTCCCGCACCATGTGCAGGACCTCCGTGCGCAGGCGGAAGAATTCCGCGCTGTCGCGCAATTCCAGCGTGCGGTCCGTGCCGATGCGGGCGACCACGTCCACGTCGCCGACGATCCGGGCGGGGCGCCGCGAGAACACGATGATGCGGTCGGCGAGGAACACGGCTTCCTCCACATCATGGGTGACGAAGATCACGGTCTTCGCCTCCTCCTGCTGGATGCGCCGCAACTCCACCTGCAATTGCTCCCGCCGCTGCGCGTCCAGCGCGCCGAACGGCTCGTCCATCAGCAGCACGTCCGGCCCCGCCGCCAGCGTGCGCGCGATCGCCACGCGCTGGCGCATGCCGCCCGAGATCCGTTTCGGATACACATTGGCGAAATCACTGAGGCCGACGAGGCGGAGATAATGCTCCGTCCGCTCCCGCTTGCGCTCGGGGCTGAGATCCAGCCGGTATTTCATGCCGAAGGCGACGTTCTGCGCCACGGTGAGCCAGGGGAAGGAAGAGTAGGACTGGAACACCATGCCGCGCCGGCGGTCGGGTTTGCCGACCGGATCGCCGTCCAGCAGGATCGCGCCGGTGCTCGGCGTGTCGAGGCCGCCGACCATGCGCATCAGCGTGGTCTTGCCGCAGCCGGAAGGGCCGAGGAAGACGACGAACTGGCTTTGCGGCACGGTCAGGCTGAAAGGCGGATCGACGACCGGCAGGTCGCCGAAGCGTTTGGTCACCTGGTCGAACACCAGGTAATGGGGGCGCGGGGGCATGATCAGAGATACCGGAACAGGCGCCGGTTCAGCGCGCGCAGGAACTGGTCGGTGACAAGGCCGATCAGGCCGATGGTGACGACGCCCGCCATCACCTGCGAGGTCTGCATGTAGCGCCGTGCCGTCCAGATGACGAAGCCGAGGCCGCTATCGGCGGCGACGATCTCGGCGATGATGAGATAGGTCCAGCACCAGCCAAGGGTGATGCGGAGATTATCCATCAGCCCCGGCAGCATCGCGCGGAAGGCGACGTCGGTCAGCACCTGCGTGTTGCGGGCGCCGAGCGTCGTGGCGATCTCCACGTATTCCTGCGGCACCCGGTTCATGTCCTCGGCCACCAGCAGTACGAGCTGGAAGAAGGTGCCAAGCCAGAGCAGGAAAATCTTGGTTTCCTCGCCGACGCCGAACCAGATGATGCTGAGCGGCACCAGCGCCGGCACCGGCAGGTAGCGGATGAAATCGACGAGCGGCTCCAGCGCCGCGCCGATCGGGCGATAGGTGCTCATCAGCATGCCGATCGGGATCGCCATCACGGCCGAGAGCAGGAATGCCGCCCAGACGCGCAATGCCGAGACCAGGGCATTGCCGAGCAATTCGCCGTCGCTCGCCATTTGCCAGAGCGTGGCGAGCACATCGCTCGGGGCGGGCAGGAAGGTCGGATCGCTCCAGCCCCACCGCACCGCGGCTTCCCAGCCGCCGATGACGAGGAGGCTGGCGGCGGCCGAGATCGCGAGGCTCGTCGGCCGGCGCAACGAACCGCGAAAGATGAAGACGCGGGCGAGCAATGGCGTCCGGGTGCCGTTCGAGGGAGCGGCACGGCCGGTGCCTTCCGTCGCTTTGGCCAGTGGCGCGGCGTGGGTGATGGAGGCGCCCTCGGTCACTGGAGATCCTTCTGCGTGACACCGGCGATGATGCTGCTGTCGATTGCGTGCGCGGCGGAGAGTTTGTGGTCGGCGGCGCCGTTTTCGAGATTGAGCTGCATCACCGTGTCGAAGATGCCGTAAAGCGTGCCGGGGGCGCCCGGCTTGCCGATCAGCGCCGAAGCCTCGGCAAGGCTGGTGTATTTTAGGCTGCCGTCGATGCTCGCCTTGAAGTCCGCCGGGCTGAGATTGAAGTGCTTGGCGGCGAGCTTGATGAAATCGTCCTGGCGGGTGTTGTAGTAGGCCACCGCCTTGTAGATGCCGGCCAGGAAGTTGCGATACTTGGCCGGATTCTGCGCCAGGTCGTCACGGCGGACGATGATCACGTCGGTGATGTAGCCAGGGTAATCCGAGGAGGAGACGATCTCCTTCGGGTTGCGCGCGCTATCCGTCTTCAAGGCCTGGGACAGATAGGGCTGATAGGTGGCGACGGCGCTGATGGATTTGTCGGCGAACACCGCCACCGTGTCGCCGGTCGCGATCTCCTTGAGGTGCAGGTCGGCGAGCGTCATGCCGTGCTTGTGCAGTTCCAGCTGGAGCAGCAGGCGGCCGGGGATGTTCAGCTCGGAGGCGACGGTCTTGCTTTTGAGGTCGGCGACGCCGCCGATCGAGCCATCGGCGATCACGCCATCGCCGCCGAGCGATTCATCGATCGTGCCGATGATCACGCCGGGCGTGTTCTCGTCACGTGGCCGGCCCTGGTATTCGCCGACGGTGCGCAGGTCCATCTCGATGTCCTTGCGCGCCATCGCCGCCATCACGTCCGGCCGCTCATCGTCGAAGCGGATATCGACGGAAAGCCCGAGCGCCTTGAAGTAGCCGAGATCGTTGGCGACGAAGATCGGCGCGTAGCCCGACCAGGTGGGGCAGAGGATGCGGATCTTGTCGTCCGCCCGGGCCGGCGCCACCGATGCCGCCAGCCCGACCGCAAGGCCGATCCCGAGAAGGCTACGCATACCGCTCATCGTCATCCTCGTTCGCCATGACCCAAGGACGACAGGTTGCAGCATCGGCGTATCGGCAGGTATCAAAAAATTCCGATCAAAATATCGGCCAAAACCGATGTAACGCGGATTGCGCGCATGGCAGCCATCTGAGGTCCGCCGGGCGCGCCGGTGAAAGAGGCGAGCGATGCGGCGGCTGGACAATATCGATCTCAGATTGCTGCGCGTGTTCGTGGCGCTGGTCGAGGCGGGCAGTTTCTCCGCCGCCCAGATCGCGCTCAACCTCAGCCAATCCACCCTGAGCGGCCATCTCGCGGCGCTGGAGCGTACGCTCGGCGGCGGGCCGCTCTGCCAGCGCGGCCGGCGCGGCTTCCGGCTGACGCCGTTCGGCGAGGCGACGCTGCGGGCCGCGCGCCAGCTCTTCGCCGATATCGACACGTTTCAGCAGCGGCTCGGCGAGTTCAACGGCGCCCTGGTCGGCCGGCTGCGGCTGGGGGTGGTGGACGGGGTCGTCAGCAGCACCTGGCTCGGCTTGCAGGGCGCCGTCGGGCGCTACATGGCGCAGGCCGAGAACGTGTTCATCGATCTGGAACTCGGCACGCCGCACGATCTCGAACGGGCGATCGCGGAGGGGCGGCGGGACGTGGTGGTCGGTCCCTTCGCGCAGAAGGCGCCGGGCGTCGTCTTCCTGCCGCTCTACCGGGAGCCGCATGCGCTGTATTGCGGCCGGGGCCATCCCCTGTTCGCCGCGCCGGCCTCGGCCATCGACCAGGCGGCGATCGAGCGTTGCGCCTTCTCCGTGCGCAGCTACCGGCTGCTGGAGGATCTCTACCGGGTCGGGCACCCACGGGCGAGCGCCGGCGTGGTGCACATGGAGGCGCAGGTGATGCTGATCCTGTCCGGGCGGTTCATCGGCTTCCTGCCGCGGCATATCGGCGAGGGCTGGGTCGATCTCGGTCTGATGCGGCCGCTGAAGCCGCAAACCTATCATTTCGAGAGCCACCACTACGTCGCCTATCGCAGCAGCGACGCCGAGCGGCCGCTGGTGCAGACCTTCGTGCGTGAACTGGTCGGCGCGGTGCCGCCGCGGGAGGATCGCATCCCGCGGCAGCCGGGGCGTTCCGTCCCGCCGGCCTGATGGTGGCGGAGTGGGCGGCCTCATAGGCGCGGGAGCAGGCAAGGCGAGGGCTCCGCCCTCGACCCGCCAAAGGCCGTAGGCCTTTGGAAACCATTATTTTCTGTCGAGAAACCCAGGGAAAGAAATGGATTTCAAAGGCGAAGCCTTTGATGGGGTCGAGGGGCGACGCCCCTCGCCTTGCTTTTCCCCCGCGCCTGGGGGCGTGCGGTCAGTTCTTCGGCGGTCCCATCGCGGTGAGCAGGGTGGGAACGAAGGTGAGCGTCGCCACCAGGGTGCAGGCGAGGCTGAGCAGCAGCAGCAAGCCCATGCTCGCCGTGCCGGGATGGCTGGAGATGGCGAGCGAGCCGAAGGCGGTGGCGGTGGTCAGCGCCGAGAAGATCACCGCCCGCGCCGTCGGTGAGGCGAGGCGCGAGATCTCGCCCGCCCGCCAGTTCATCACGAAGTAGATGTTGAACGACACGCCCAGGCCGAGCAGCAGCGGCAGCGCGATGATGTTGGCGAAATTGAGCGGCAGCGGCAGCGCCACCGCCAGGAGCACGGTCATGGCGGTGGAGAGCAGGAGCGGCGCCATCACCAGCGCCATGTCCAGAATCCGCCGCAGCGCAAGCAGGAGGATGACGGCGATGGCGGCCAGTGCGCCGAGCGCCGCGTCACGGAAGGCGGTGAGGATGGTTTCGCTGGTGGCGACGATGGTCACCGCCGAGCCGCCGGCATCCGGCGCTTTCGCCTGCACCTGATCGACGAAGGCGCGCAGCCCGAGGCCGCTGCCGACATTCGGCGCGGGCACGATCTCGGCGCGGGCGCGCCCGTCCGGCAGCACCCAGTCGCGGGCGATCTCGGCCGGGATGCTGGCGACCGTCACCGGCGCCGCCGCGAGCACATTCCGCAGCCGGTCGAGCTGCAGCGGCAGGAAGCGTGTGAGCGCCGTGTTCATGGCGAGCAGCGTCGCGTCCGGGGCGTCGCTCAGCTTGCGCAGATCCGCGGCGATAAGCACGAGCGGCGCGTTCGCCGGCAGTTTCGGCAGCACCTGTTCGATCTGGTCGAGGCAATGGCGCACGGCGAGCCGGAGGTCGCCGGCCGTCACCGGCGCCGCCGAGGGGGTGGCGGAGAGCGTCGGCGAGAGGATACCGGCCGCGTCGGCGATCAGGGCGAGCTTGGCCGGCTGATCGTCCGGCACGAAGCTCATCAGGCTCATCGTTTGCCCGACCAGCGGCAGCTTCCCGAGCTGATCCGCCAGCGCCCCGGCCTCCGCGACCGAGGGCCGCATGATGTCGATGGTGAACGGGTTGGTGACCGGGTTGTTCATCAGCTGCGCGAGGGTGCGCATCGATTCGGTCTTGGGGTTCTTGGTGTGCAGCGGATCGGCATCGAACTTGAGCGCGGGGATCAGCGCGAGGCCGACGACCCCGAGCACGCCGAAGACCGTGAGCACCGGCTTTTTCACCCGCGCAAGCGACTCGTCGATGACGGCGAGGGAGGTGAAGCCGACCGGCCGCTTCTCGTCGCGCGGCCGGAACAGCGTCAGCGCCGCGGGCAGGAAGGTGAGGGTGCAGACGAACGCGATCAGCATGCCGACGCCGGAGATCAGGCCAAGCTCGGCGACCCCGCGGAAGCTGGTCGGCACGAAGGCGAGGAACCCGGCGGCTGTGGCGGTCGCGGCGACGAGAAGCTGAATGCCGACCCGCCCCGCCGTGGTGGAGAGCGCATCCTCGATCTCGGGCTGGGTCAGCCGGGCCCCGCGGAACCGGACGCTGAACTGGATCGAGAAATCGACCGCGATGCCGACGAACAGGATCGCGAAGGCGACCGAGATCAGGTTCAGCGTGCCCACCGCCAGGGCGGCGAAGCCCGTGGTCAGCAACAGGCCGAGAACCAGGGTCAGCACCATCGGCACGATCAGCCGCCAGGAACGCACGGCGAGGAACAGCCAGAGCACGACCAGCACGGCGCTGCCGATCAGCCCGGCGACGGCGCCCTTTGCCACGGTCGCGAATTCCTCGTCGGAGAGTGGCACCGAGCCGGTGATGTGCACATGCGCCGAGCCGTCGCGGACGAATTCGAGCTTCGATGCCGCCGCGCGCAACGCCTCGGTGGCATCGCCGCCGGGCTGCAGCGCGCCGTAATTCAGCACCGGCTGCGCCAGCACGAAGCGATAGGGCGGTTCCAGATTGGCGAGCGAGCCGCTCAGCAGCCGTTCCCAGGAGAGCGGCTTCGGATGCCCGGCGGCCGCGGCGGCGAGCGAGGCGTCGAAGCCGCGCAGCGGCCCGTTGAAGGGGGCGAGGTTCGCCTGGCCCTGCTGCACGCCCATCGCGACCAGGGAGAGGGCGGAGAACAGGCCGCGCGCGCTCGGGTCGGCAACGAGCTGGCCGAGGAAGGGCTGGGCGTCGATGGTCTGGTTGAGCAGGCCGGTCAACTCATCCTTCTTGAGGAAGAGCAGGCCCTCCCGCTCCAGGAAGGGCGAGGCATCAGGCCGGCGGACATCGTGGAAATGCGCGTGGTCCGCGGCCAGGGCGGTGGCGAGCTGAGCCGCCGTCAGATCGGCCTGCTCCGGCGTCGCGCCGTCCACCACCGCCACGATCAGGTCGTTGAATTGCGGGAATTGCCGCGACATCTCCGCCTCGCGCTGCTTCCAGGGCAGGCGGTCGGAGAAGAGCTGATCGGTATCCGTGTTGACGCCGAGACGATTCGCAGCGAGCAGGCCGCAACCGCCACCGACGAGCAGGCCGACGGCTACGACCAGGAGGGCGCGGCGGGAGCACCACGCGGCGAGCATGGCGAGGAAGGTGTGGATCGTCATGGCGGCGGGTTTCCCGGATTTCCCCTGTGTTCGCAAGGCCAGGGCAGACGGGTCCGCGCGGTCGCCGCCTGCCCCTCGCCGCGTCAGGGCGTTTTCGGCGGGGGGGAGATATTCGACGGCGTCGGAGCCGTCTGGATGGCCGGAGCTGCCGGAGCCGTCGGAGCCGGCAGGGGCGTCGGAGCTGCCGGAGTCGCCGGAGCCGGCGGGATGGGCGACGGCGCCGTTCCCAGCCGGTTCGCCGGCAGTTTCGCGGCCGGCACGGTATCGACATAGGTCGTTCCGTTCCAGATCCAGCGATCCCGATCATGCACCAGCAGGTCGTGCATGCCCTTGTGGCGCCGGGAGTCGATACGGATCGGGCCCGCGATCGTGTCCATCACCTGCTTCCAGCCCTGCGGGGAGCGCAGATAGCCGGTGGTGGAGCAGCCGGCCGAGCCACAGAAGCTCGGCGCCTGCACCTGCACGAACAGCGCCTGTGGCTGGGTGGGGCCGCCGAGCCGCGCCGTGCCGATCAGCAGCAGCGGCTGGTCGCCCTTGGCTTTCGCCGCGCTCAGATCGTCGGCCACCAGCGTGCGCGCCTCGGCCTCCAGCACGCTGCCGGGGCGGGCGGTCATGACGATGGAGCGGGTGACCGGGGCCGCCGCCGTCAGCAGCGGGATCGCGAGCAGCGCCGTCGCGAGGACCCGCACCCGGCTCCGCATCCTGTCCTCTCTCACCGTCCCGCCTCCCGCTGCATGTCCTGTTCCGCCTTTCGTGTCAGTTCGCCTTCATGGTGCTTGATGAAGGTCAGCGCGGCGACGAGCAAGAGGACCGCGATCACGCAGAGCGTGGTGCCGAACGGCCCGGCGACCCGCTTCGCCGCGTTGCCCAGGGTGTAGGCACCGAAGCCGTACAGGCTGGTCCAGGCGATGCCGCCCAGGGCGTTGAAGATCAGGAAGGTCCGCCAGTGCATCCCGCTGGCCCCGGCGAGCAGCGCCGCGAAGGTGCGCAGGAAGGCGATAAAGCGGCCGAAGAAGACGAATTGCGCGCCATGGTGGCGGAACAGGTATTCGCCGAGCCGGAGCCGCGCTGGCGTCAGGCCGATCCGGCCGCCATGGCGCGCGAGCAGGGGTGCCCCGAGGCTGCGGCCGATCAGAAAACCGATATTGTCGCCCACGATGGCGCCGAGGCTCGCCGCGGCGACGATTCCGGCGATATGCAGCCTACCGGTCGTCGCGCAATAAAGCGCGGCGCCGACGATCGTGCTTTCGCCAGGAAGAGGGAGTCCCATGGACTCGAGCCCCACGATCAAGCCAACCAGGCCGTAGCTATAGTGATCGAGGAGGGTATGGAGATGATCGAGCATTCACCCGGCATCGGTTCGGCGTGGTGGAGCCAAGGGGAGTCGAACCCCTGACCTCCTGAATGCCATTCAGGCGCTCTCCCAACTGAGCTATGGCCCCGCCGTCCCGATCGGGAGGCCGCATATATCCCGGAGATCGGAAACTGATCAAGAGGCCTGGCGCATTTTTTTCACGCCCTTGCGGGGCGGCGTTTTCCGGCCGGGGCGCGGCCGGCGGCAGGACCGCGGAGGGATGGGGCCCTCCGCGGCGGGGCATGGCGCCGGACGGTGTGCCGCGCCTCAGGCGGCGAGGCGCTTTTCCAACTCCGGATGCACGGTGAAGGGTGCGCCGGTCGTGGCGCGGATTTCCTCCACCGTGACGTCGGGGGCGATATCCACCAGGGTCAGGCCGGGGCGGCCCACCTCGAACACGCCGAGATCGGTGACGATCAGGTTGACGACGCCCTTGCCGGTCAGCGGCAGGGTGCATTCCTTCAGGATCTTGTGCTCGCCCTTGGCCGTGTGCTCCATCAGCACGACGACGCGGGGCACGCCGGCGACGAGATCCATCGCCCCGCCCATGCCCTTCACCATCTTGCCGGGCACCATCCAGTTGGCGAGGTCGCCATTCTCCGCCACCTGCAGCGCGCCGAGGATGGAAAGCTGGATGTGCCCGCCCCGCACCATGGCGAAGGAGGCGGCGCTGTCGAAGAAGCTCGAATGCGGCAGGGTGGTGACGGTCTGCTTGCCGGCGTTGATCAGGTCGGGGTCTTCCTCGCCCTCGTAAGGGAAGGGGCCCATTCCGAGCATGCCGTTCTCGCTGTGCAGCACGATGTGCATGCCAGGCGGAATGTGGTTCGCCACCAGCGTCGGAATGCCGATGCCGAGATTGACGTAGAAGCCGTCGTGCAACTCAGCCGCGGCGCGGGCGGCCATTTCATCGCGTGTCCAGGCCATTGTTTCGTTTCCTCAGGCTGCTTCCGGGCGCTTGCGGGTCGTTCTCTGCTCGATATATTTCGTCCCGCCGCGCACCTCGATCAGGCGTTGCACGAAGATGCCCGGCGTGACGATGTGGTCGGGATCGATCGCGCCGTTATCGACAAGTTCCTCGACCTCGGCGACCGTCACGCGCGCGGCGGTGGCCATGACCGGATTGAAGTTCCGCGCCGCCATCCGGTACACGAGGTTGCCTTCGTGATCGCCGCGCCAGGCATGCACGATCGCGAGATCGGCGAAGAGCCCGGTCTCCATCACGTAGTCCTTGCCGTCGAACGTCCGGACTTCCTTGCCCTCGGCGACCAGCGTGCCGACGCCGGTGCGTGTGAAGAAGGCGGGGATGCCGGCGCCGCCGGCGCGGATGCGCTCGGCCAGCGTGCCCTGCGGATTGAACTCGATCTCGAGTTCGCCCGACAGGTATTGCTGCATGAAGGTTTTGTTCTCGCCCACGTAGGAGCTGACCATCTTGCGCACCTGCCGGGTGGCCAGCAGGCGGCCGAGCCCCACATCGTCGATCCCGGCATTGTTGGAGATGATGGTCAGGTCGCGCACGCCGCTGTCGCGGATCGCGTCGATCAGGGCAGCGGGGATGCCGCAGAGGCCGAACCCGCCCGACATGATCGTCATGCCGTCCCTGAGCAGACCCGCGAGCGCCGTGCCCGCGTCGGAATAGATTTTTTCGGCGGCCATTCTTTCTCCCCCGTTCTACGGTCCAGGAACCGTTTGCCAGGAACCGTTTGATTGTCGTCCCGGGGTCTGATCGGTGCGGGCGGATGCCGCGATCAGGCCCCGGCTCCTTGTTTTCGCGAGCGCCTTGACCGGTTCAGATGGGGCTATCCGAACCGATGGGGCTCTAGCTAATCAAGGCCCCGTGCTGCCGCAGGAAGCCGAGCAGCGGCAGCAGCGGCAGGCCGAGGATCGCGCTATGCTCGCCCTCAATCGCATCGAAAAGCTGAATGCCGGGGCCTTCGATCCGGTAGGCACCGACCGAGCCGAGCAGGGCCTCGCCCTCCGCGCGCAGGTAGGATTCGAGGAAGGCGTCGGAGAAATCCCGCATCGTGAGGCGCGGCGTGGCGACATGCTGCCAGATCCGCGTGCCGTCACGCACGCAGACGACGGCCGTGTGCAAGGTGTGGGTGCGCCCGCGCAGCGCCCGCAACTGTGCCTCGGCCGCCGCGAGGTCGGCCGGCTTGTCGAACCAGGTCCCCTCGCAGACGAGCAGCTGATCGGCGCCGATGATCAGGGCATCCGGCTCGCGGATGCGCTTGGCCTTGATGTCGGCGAGCAGCAGCGCCGTCTGTTCCGGGGCCACATCCTCGGCGCGGGCGGCGTGCTTGATCGACTCCTCGTCCACCGCGGCCGGACGGATTTCGACCGGAACGCCCGCCACTTCCAGCAGGGCGCGGCGGGTAGGGGAGGCGCTGGCGAGGATCAGCCGAGGGCGGGTTTCGAACATCGCGAAGTCCTGGGCGGCATTCGCGACAGAGTGCCTGCGTCGCCAGCGCTGGACAAGTTCGGCCGCACGCCCGGGCGCGGTTCCGCCCCGATCCCGGCGCGGTCATGCCGGCTGGCTGCCGGCCTATCCGGCGCGCGGGATCGTTTCGCGGAAGCCGGAGCTTCCGCGAAACGGCATCAGATGACTGTCAGATGAAATCGTCGCTGGAGCCGCCCTGGTCGCCCCAATCCGCGCCGCCGCCGCTGAAATCATCCGGGGCGGGGGCATCGGCCTGTCCGCCGCCGGCCCAGGGGTCGCCGCCATTGCCCTGGCCATTGTCCTGGAATGACGGGTCGGGGGCCGCGCCGGCGCCGGCCCAAGGGTCGTTCGGCGCCGCGCCCGCGCCGTAATTATTGTTGATCACGGTTTCGTTCATCGTCTCGCCGCCGGGAACGGCGCCGCCGCCGAACATGCCGCCATGCGACCCGCTGAACATGCTGCTGATCGCGTCCGCCGCCAGCACGCCGCCGGCGACGCCCGCCGCCGTGGTCAGGGCCGAGCCGAGGAAGCCGGAGCCGCCGCGCTGCATCATGGCGGGGGGATAGCCCGGCGCGGATTGCGGCGGCGGGGGTTGGTACTGCGGCGCCTGCTGGTAGCCCGGCGCCTGGGCGCGCTGGCCGCCGCCGAACAGGCCGCCGAAGAAGCCGCCGCCACGCGGTTGCTGCGCCGCCTGCGCCGCCTGCTGCCGCGCCTGTTGCAACTCCCATTGCAGGCGCTGGATCCGGTTCTGCGCCTCGGCCAGCGCCGCTTCCTGCACGAACGCGGTCTGCGTCATCCGGTAGCGGGCTTCCGGGTAGCGCTGGAACTGCTCGGCGATGAAGGCATCCGCCTCCTGGTCGACCGGCGGCAGGGGCGTTGTGGTGGCGGGCACGCTGCCGCCCGTGAACCCCTGCTGCGCCGGGGCGCCGCCTACCCGCGCGATGTAGCGGGCGATGATGTCGCGTTCTTCGTTGGTCATGGCGAACTGGTCCGATGCCTGCTGCTCACGGGAGGGATATGACATGGCCTGAAGCGCGCCCGCGTTCAAGCGTGGCCC
>DATJWY010000323.1:0-6363 GCA_035500775.1 Acetobacteraceae bacterium | reverse complement strand
GGCCCCAGACCCCCAATATTTTTAAGTAATTGAGGTCCGGGGCCGTACGGCCCCGGCGGGGTCCAGGGGCAGAGCCCCTGGCCTTCCGAGGACACCGCATGAACAAGCCCCCTCCCGAACGCCTGGACCACTTCATGGCCCGCGCCGCCGCCGCCTATTACGCGCGCCATGATCCGTTCCAGGACTTCATCACCGCCCCGGAGATCGGCCAGGCCTTCGGCGAGGTGCTGGGCGCCTTCGCCGCCGTGGTCTGGCAGATGATGGGCGCGCCCGACCCGGTGCTGCTCGCCGAGGCCGGCCCCGGGCGCGGCACGCTGATGGAGGATGCGCTGCGCGCCGTCGGCAAGGTGATGCCCGGCTTCCGCGCCGCGCTGCGGCTGCACCTGATCGAGACCTCACCGCGCCTGCGCGACGCGCAGCGGGCGAAGCTGCCGGATGCCACCTGGCATGACACCATCGCCGAGCTGCCGCCCGGCCCGCTGATCCTGCTCGGCAACGAGTTCCTCGACGCGCTGCCCATCCGGCAATTCGTCCGCCGCGGCGATGTCTGGCTGGAGCGTTACGTGGCGGAGGACCGGTTCGTCGAATGCCTGGCCGCGCCGCTCGGATTCGCCGCACCGGAGGGCACGGTGGTCGAGGTCTGCGACGCGGCGCAGGAGATCGTCTCCGGCCTTGCCGCGCGCCTCGCCGCCGAGGGCGGTCTTGCCCTGTTCCTCGATTACGGCCATGCGGCGAGCGCCCCCGGCGACACGCTGCAGGCGCTGCGCGACGGACAGCCGGCCGATCCGCTGGCCGATCCGGGCGCGGCCGACATCACCGCGCATGTCGATTTCGGCGCCCTCGCCAGCGCCGCGCGGGCGGCCGGGGCGGCGGTGCACGGGCCGGTGGAGCAGGGCGCGTTCCTGACCAAACTCGGCCTGTTCCAGCGCACCGAGCGGCTTGCGCTCGGCCAGCCACCGGAGCGGGCGACGGCGCTGCGGGACGCGGCGGCGCGTCTCGCCGGGGCCGACCGCATGGGCCGGCTGTTCAAGGTGATGGCGATCAGCGATCCTGCGCTGCCTATGCCGCCGGGATTCGAGCCATGACAGCGGAATTCTGCACCTCCGACGAACTCGCCATCCGCCACGGGTTCTTCACCCGGCGGGGCGGCGTCTCCGAGGGCGCCTATGCCAGCCTGAATTGCAGCCTCTCCAGCGGCGACGACCCGGCGCGGATCGCCGCCAACCGAGCGCTCGTCGCGGCGGCGCTTGGGGCCGATGCGGCGCGTCTCGTCGGGCTGACACAGGTGCACGGGGCGGATGTCGCCGTGGTGACGGAGCCCTGGGTATTCGGCGCCGGGCCGCGCGCCGATGCGATGGTGACCGACCGGCCCGGCATCGCCCTCGGCATCATCACCGCCGATTGCGCGCCGGTGCTGTTCGCCGACCCGGAAGCCGGGGTGGTGGGGGCCGCGCATGCCGGCTGGCGCGGCGCCGTGGGCGGGGTGCTGGAAGCGACCGTGCGGGCGATGCGCGGCCTCGGCGCCAGGCCGGAGCGGATCACCGCCGTCATCGGCCCCTGCATCGCCCAGGCGAGCTACGAGGTCGCCGCCGACATGCGGGACGCGGTGCTGGCCGACGGGGTGGAGGCGGACCGCTTCTTCGCCCCCGGCACGCGGCCGGAGCGCTGGCAATTCAACCTCGCCGGCTATTGCGCCGCCCGGCTCGCGGGGGAAATCGCGCGGATCAGCGCGCTCGGGCTGGACACCGCCGCCGATCACGAACGGTTTTACAGCCATCGCCGCAGAACGCTGGCTGGCGGCGGGCCAATCGGGCACCAAATCTCCGTCGTACTCGCCTGAGACGCCAGTCATCGGAGAAAACCAATGTCCGACGTGAACTACGACCCGTTCGACACGCTATGCCGGGCGGGCCGGGACACCAGCCACCATATCGCCGGGCTGATGGATGAGCTGAGCATGCTGCATCATGCGCACCCCTTGGGAGAAAAGCGCGACCACAAGGTCATCGACCACCAGGTCGCACGCGTCCGGGATCAGCTGACCCTGCTCTCCAAGATCGTGGACCGCATCGAGAAGGAGGAACGCGAGCCCAGCTGAACCGACGGCATGGCAGCCCGTCCGCGGGCCGGGACCTGGCGAATGGTGCTGCCGCCGCGATGACCGCATCCCTCGGCGTGCCGCCGCGGGCAGGACGCTCAGGCCGCCATGCGCCAGTATGCAAGCTCAGGCCGCGGCCGGGCTTCCGCACCGCGCGATATTGCTCTACCCGTACCCAACCGGCCCACGCGGACCGGAGGCATCGAGAGGGCAAAAACAGCTTGCTGACACGATTGGTATGGCCGGCGCGGCATCTTGAGGCCTGGACGGACGGACGGATCGGCGGCACCGCACGGCAAGGCGCCGGGGCGGTGCGCGGGACCTCTCTCGCCCTGCTGCTCCCGACCCTGCTTGCCGCCTGTGGCGACCTGCCGCGACCTTTCCAGGGCAATCCCGGCGCCACCGCGCTCCGGCTCTCCCGCCCGCCACCGCCGCGCCTCGATGTGCCCGCACCGGGCACATCCCTGCTCACCAATGCCGGCGCCGCCGACTGGGCGCATGACACCGCCGACGCGCTGGTCGATCAGGAAGTGCCGGCGGTCGCCATTCCGCCGCATAACGGCGACTGGCAGCTCGCGCTCTCCGCCGCCACCAACGGCCAGACGGTGACGCCGCGCTACACGGTGCTCGACCCGAAGGGAGCGCCCCAGGGCTCGGTCGATGGCCCCGCCGTGCCCGCCGCCGCCTGGGCCACGGCCGCCCCCGTTACGCTGCAACAGGCGGCGCAAAGCGCGGCGCCGCAGGTCGGCGCCCTGCTCACCGCCATCGAGGCGCGGCTGCAACAGAGCGATCCCAACAGCCTGCTCAACCGCCCCGCCCGCCTCTACCTCGCCGGCGTCACCGGCGCGCCCGGCGACGGCAATGCCTCCCTCGCCCGGCAGATCCGGTTGAAACTGCCCGGCAACGGCAATGTCCTGCAGGATTCGCCGAACGGGGCGGATTTCACCATCAAAGGCGTGGTGACGGTGCGGAACGTGCCCGGCGGACAGCAGCAGATCGAGATCCATTGGATCGTCGCCGACATCTACGGCAAGGAAGCCGGGGACGTGGCGCAAGGCCACGATATCCCGGCCGGCTCGCTGGACGGCTACTGGGGCGAGGTCGCCAGCGTGGTGGCGGACGAAGCCGCGGGCGGCATCGGTCAGGTGATCAACAACTGGACCGGACGGCACCGGCCGCCGGCGTCCGAACCCGTCGCGAGCAAGTAATGGTAATGCCCCCCAGCTTCGCGGTCACTGGGCATGCGCGGCACGGAACGGCGGAAGCAAACCATTGAGTTGACTTTATTCTAACATCGGCCGGCGATCGCTGGAGATGGCCGTTGGGCACAGGCGTCCGGTCCTTCCCGCGTAGTTGAGGCAAATACGCCATCTGTAGATTTTCGTAACGAAGGATATTCATGCGGAATACGGAACTCTGGAGCAGCTTCGACGAGGTCTATTGCCTGACACTCGAAGGTGACACGGATCGCCAGCGGCATGCGTCGGCAGAACTCTGCGGCGTGGGGCTGAACGGATTCAAGTTCATTGACGGCATCAAGGCCAATTCGGAGGAGGTCCGCGAAGCATTTGAAACTGGCAAGGTTCACGCCTTTCCGCCTTGTTTTCGTTGCGGTCTTATTACGTGCGGAAAGACCGAGTGCAACAACATCCTAATTGAGCCTCAGGTTGGTTGCTTTCTCAGTTTCATCAAGATTTTCAGGTCCGCCGCCGCGTCGAACTCAAATACGTTCCTGGTCATCGAGGATGACGTCAAGTTCCATGATTATGCGCGGGACCTCGCGGCGGCCGCGTTCACGAAGGCAGGCCTCGAAGAGCTGGGTTTCTTTTCTGCGGAACCGTGTCTGATCGGACTCGGCAGAGGTATTTCGCAAGACGAGACGTTGCGCTTCGATGGAAAGTTCGAATTCCTGCCGCGACGGAAACAACCGCAAAACCCATGCTTCGCCTTCAACCGCGCTTTCGCCGAGCTCGCGCTTTCGCGCTTTCACAAGATCTCCCACACGGCCGATACCTACATCCACTTCGAAATCTCTGAAGACGCGCGGCACTACAGCCTGGAGCCGCCGCTCTCTTATGAACTGTCAACGTCGACCGGCGCGCTTCCATCGAAAATTCACCCAAAGAAAATCGCTTTCGAGAACACGTCGAATTCCGACGAGATGCGGGCCATGGCCAAGGCCACGTTTGATAAACATCTCAGGCACGTCAAATACGTTCCGCTCGTTGTTCTCGGGAACCCACGGGGCGGAACCGCTTTCATGGCGCACGCGCTCGCGCAATTCGGCTTGGCCGTCGGCCACGAATCGCTCGGAGCCGACGGCATCAGCAGTTGGCTGTTTGCGGTGAACGATATTAATTTGCCCTTCGGCGCGGACAGCCATGCCCGTAATTCCCGCTTCGTTTGCGCGGAAAAAACGATCGCCGTCGTGAGAACCTCTCCGAAAGCGATCTTCTCGCTACAACTTGAGAACTCAAAGAATATTCAATCTTACTTTTTTCGGAAGAAATGGATCAAATCTTATTTCGACGTCGATCTCGACGCATTCGCCACGGACTTCGAACGGGCACTTGCCGCCTATGTGTTCTGGTATCGGATCATCGAATTACGCAAGCCGGTCGCCTGGATTTGCCTGGAACGCGCCGAGCAGGACCTGACGCGCCTTTTTGCCTCCAATCTTCTGCAGAAGCGTAAAGACCCCGAGCCCGCAGCGCTCAATGAAGCCGTCAATGCCAAGAAGCCATACCTTGGTCAAATATATAATGCTATTTCTGGTGATTTCGCCGAGAATCTGAAAGCATCTGACCCATTCCTGAGAGAGCAATACTGGCGACTAAAGGGCGAGTTGCTTCCCGTGTTTTATGGCACGTATTAGCTGATTGACCCACCTGAAAGGCCAGGGGCTTTGCCCCTGGACCCCACTGGGGCCGTCGGCCCCAGCCCCCTTTAACTTGTGCGGGTCTGGGGGCGCTCGCCCCCCAGCGGGGCGCGGGGCAGAGCCCCGCAGCTTCCTGCATGGGTCAATCATTATGCTCATTGGGATGAACCCAAGGCCAGGGGCGCTGCCTCTGGCCTTTTTTCAAACATTAAACCGGAACAGCAACACCTCGCCGTCCTTGACGACGTAATCCCGCCCCTCGACCCGCATCTTCCCCGCTTCCTTCGCCCCCTGCTCGCCCTTGTAGGCGACGTAATCCTCGTAGGCGATGGTTTCACAGGCGATGAAGCCGCGTTCGAAATCGTTATGGATCACCGCCGCCGCCTGCGGCGCCTTGGTGCCGCGCACGATGGTCCAGGCGCGGGCTTCCTTCGGCCCACAGGTGAAATAGGTGACCAGCCCGAGCAATGCGTAGCCGGCGCGGATGACGCGGTCGAGCCCGCTATCGGCCAGGCCCAGCCCGTCCAGGAATTCCCGCCGGTCGGCTTCCGGCAACTGGCTGACCTCAGCCTCGATCGCCGCCGAAACCACGACCACGCCCGCCCCTTCCGCCGCCGCCCGCTCGACGACCCGCGCCGAATGCGCGTTGCCGGTCGCGGCCGAGGCCTCCTCGACGTTGCAGACATAAAGCACCGGCTTGGAGGTGAGCAGTTGCAGCCGCTTCGCCGCCTCCACCTGATCGGCGGGGATCACGCTGCGCGCCGGCTTGCCTTCCTGCAACGCGGCGACGATCGGCTCGATCAGCGTCACCTGCGCCTGCGCCTCGCGGTCGCCGCCGCGCGCCTTCTTCTGCAGGGCGGGCAGGCGCTTCTCCAGGCTGTCGAGATCGCAGAGCATCAGCTCGGTCTCGACCGTCTCGGCGTCACGGATCGGATCGACGCTGCCCTCGACATGGGTGACGTCGCCATCCTCGAAGCAGCGCAGGACGTGGATGATCGCGTCCACCTCGCGGATATTGGCGAGGAACTGGTTGCCCAGGCCTTCGCCGCGACTCGCGCCGCGCACGAGACCGGCGATGTCCACGAATTCGAGGCTGGTCGGCACCGTCTTCTGCGAATGGCCGATGCGGGTGAGCATGTCGAGCCGCGGATCGGGCACGGCGACACGGCCGACATTCGGCTCGATGGTGCAGAACGGATAGTTCGCCGCCTGGGCCGCCGCGGTCGCGGTCAGCGCGTTGAACAGCGTGGACTTGCCGACGTTCGGCAGCCCGACAATGCCGCAATTGAATCCCATGACCCTGCTCTGTGCCGTCCTGAAGCGTTGACTATCACGTAGGCCAGGAGCGCCGCCCCTGGACCCCGCCGGGGGCGTGCGCCCCCGGACC
>DATJWY010000322.1:0-13453 GCA_035500775.1 Acetobacteraceae bacterium | reverse complement strand
CATTACTTAAGTGATCGGGGGTCTGGGGCCTCAAGGCCCCAGTGGGGTCCAGGGGCAAAGCCCCTGGTCTTCCCCTGCGACGGGCGCATGCCCACCGTTCCCTTGCCCTCCCTGGGCCGCGTGGGTAGATCCGGTTCCGTGACATCTCGCCGGCTCTCATCGCGGTCCTGGCTTGCGGCGTCCGGCTTTGCCTGGCTGGTCGTCGTGCTCGCCTTGCTCGGCCAGATGGCGATCGGCGCCCTGGTGCCGTCGGCCGATCCGGCCCCGGCGCGGCACGGCGAGATGGCCGCGCTCATGGATATCTGCCACGCCGGCATGGCGGATATGGCGGGTGCTCCGCACCACCACGATCATCATCACCATACGCCGGATTGCGCGCTCTGCCCGCTCTGCGTCGCGCTGACCCTGCCGGCCGCTCTGCCCGCGCCGGGGCCGGAGTTGCCCGCGCCCCCGGTCCTGCCGCGGCGGGGGATGGCGGCGGCACTGCCGCCGGCGCGTGGCCCGCCGGCCCATACGGCGCTCGCCGCCTATCCGCGCGGACCGCCTGTCCTGACCTGAAATCCGACCGTCTCGTGGCGGTGACGCGTGCCTGCGTCGCCGCCCGTAGTGCTTTTCAGGATCCAGGATCAGAACATGAACCGCTCGATTCTGGCCGTCGCCGTTGCTGGCGCCGGCCTGTCCATACTCGCCGCCACTCCGGCGGCCGCGCATGCCATTGCCGGCGTGCGTCTTTTCCCCGTCACCCTGACGCTCGACGATCCGGGCGTCGCTGACGAGGCCTCCATCCCGACCTTCCAGTATTCGCGCAGCGGTGCCGATGGCGGCCCCGGCCCGACGCATGAGTACGATTTCAGCTTCGAATACGACAAGACGATCACCAAGAATTTCGGCCTCGGCGTTAATTACGGCTGGGATGTCTTCCAGACCAACGGCGCCAAGACCCAGACCGGGTTCGAGAATCTCGAGGTCACGGCCAAGTATCAGGCCTATGTGAACGCCGAGCACGAGTTCATCCTCTCGCTGGGCGTGGTGCGCGAATTCGGCCGCACCGGCACCTCGCATACCGGCGCCGACGAATATGGCTCGACCTCGCCGACGCTCTATTTCGGCAAGGGGCTTGGCGACCTGCCGATCGGCTATTTGCGGCCGCTCGCGATCACCGGCGAGCTGAGCTACACGATCGCCGACAAGAAGCTGAAGCTGACCCAGGTCACCGATCCGGATACCGGTCTGATCTCGACGCAGTCGAACAATGGCAGCAACAATGCCTGGTCGGGCGGCATCTCCATCCAGTACAGCATTCCGTATTTGCAGTCGCAGGTGCGGGATTTCGGTCTGCCGAGCTTCATCGGCGGTATGATCCCGATTCTTGAAATCACCTGGTCCTCGCCGGCCTCGACGCCGAGCACGGAAGGGACCGCCTGGACTTTTGCGCCGGGCGTCATCTACATGGGCGATTGCTATCAGGTTGGCATCGAGGCCCTGATTCCCGGCAATAAGACTGCCGGGACCAATGTCGGCGCCATCGCGCAACTGCATCTCTTCCTGGACGATATCTTCCCCAGCTCGATCGGCAAGCCGATTTTCGAGTGACATTTCGTCTCCGCAACGTCCTCAACAAAGGATTCTCACCCATGACCAAGCGCAACACGATCCTCTCGACCCTGGTTGCCGCCCTCATCGCCGCCGCGCCGGCCGCGGCGTTCGCCCATGCCTATCTGAGTACCGCGACGCCGGCGGTTGGCAGCGTTGTGCACGCCGCGCCCGCCGAGGTCACGATCAGCTTCAGCGAAGGCGTCGAGCCGCGATTCAGCACCATCGTCGTCACCGACGCGGCCGGCGCGCGGGTGGACAAGGGCGACGTCCACCTCGCGGGCGCGGATACGCATCTCGCCGTCAGCCTCAAGCCGCTCGCCGCGGGCACCTACACGGTGACGTGGCACGCGACCTCGACGGACACGCACAAGACCCAGGGCCGCTTCACCTTCACCGTGAAGCCGTAAGGCCAGCCGTTGCCCCGTAGGCGCCAGGATGAGCAAGGCCAGGGGCTCTCCCTCCGTGGCCATTCCATCGGCCGTTCCGGCCGATGGAACCTGGGGCCACTCCGCCCCTGGACGAGTCCCGCCAAAGGCGAAGCCTTTGGAATCCTTTACTTAAGTAATGGGGTCTGGGGCCTCAAGGCCCCGTCGTGCGCAGGCACGCCTTCGCGTGACGGGGCCAGCGCGGAGCCCTGGCCTTTCCCGAGGAGTGCAGGTCCCATGATCCCTGGTACATCATGCTGAACGGCGCGGTCCCGAGCTTCGATCTCGAGGGCGGGCTACCGATCGCGCTGGCCCGCGGCGTCACCGTGGCCGCCACGTTCTCGGTCTTCGGCGCGTTGGTTTTCGCCGTCGCCGTGCTGCCGCGCTGCGCCGGAAAGATGCCGGACGCGACGGCGGACGCCATCCGGCGGAGCCTGCATCGCTTGACGCTGGCCAGCCTCGCCGTTGGCCTGCTCGCTCTGACGGCCTGGCTGTGGCGGCAAACCGCCATCATGGTCGACGCGACGCAACCGGCGGAGACGCTGGCGGCGCTGCCCGACGTGCTGACCGGCACGCGCTTTGGCCATACGCTGCTGGCGCAGGCGGCGGCGCTGGCCGCCACGGGGCTCGCGCTCGGGCGCGGCCGCCGGCCATTCCGCTGGCGGGCCGCGACGGGGGTCGCGCTGGTGGCGACGCTGCTCCAGGCCGGCCATAGCCATGCCCTGGCCATGGATAAAGGCCCGAGCCTGTTGCTGCTCTCGGACGGACTGCATCTGCTCGGCGCCGCCGCCTGGCTCGGCCAGTTGGTGCCGCTCTGGCTCGCCGTCCGGATGGCACCGCCGCGCGCGGGGGCGATGGCGGCGCGCTGGTTCTCGCCGATCGGCAAGCTCTGCCTTTGCCTGATCGCGGGCTCGGCCATGGTCCAGGCCTGGGTGCTTGTCGGCAGCGTACCGGGCCTGGTCGGCACTGCCTATGGATGGGTCGTCTGCCTCAAGCTCGCGCTGTTCGGAACCCTGTTCGGCTTCGCCCTGCTGAACCGGTATCGCTTCGCGCCCGCCCTGTTCGGCGCGACGCCGGAACTGGCGCGGCGGACGTTGCTGCGCAGCCTCGCGCTCCAAACCGGGGCCGGCCTCGCCGTGCTCGCCGCCGCAGCGGTGCTGAGCAACCTGCAACCGGCGATGCATATGCAGCCGGTCTGGCCGTTCAGTGAACAGTTCAGCCTCGATACCGTCCGGGAGGACGCGGATTTTCGCAACGAGGTGATCGGCGCCGGGCTGGCGCTGGCCGGCGCCGCCGTGCTGATGATTGTCGCCGTGCTGCTGCGCCACTGGGCGCGCTGGCTCGCCGTGGCCGGGGCGGCGGGGGTCGCCTGGCTCGCGATCCCGCATTTCGACCTGCTCTTCGTGCCGGCCTACCCGACCAGCTTCTACCGCTCCCCGACCGGCTTCGCCGCCACCGCCATCGTGCGGGGCGCGGCGTTGTTTCCCGCTCAATGCGCTGCCTGCCATGGCGCGGAGGGGCGAGGCGACGGCCCCGCCGCGCATGGCCTCCCGGTGCCGCCCGCCGATCTCACCGCCGGGCATCTCTGGATGCACGCTGATGGCGAGCTGTTCTGGTGGCTCACGCATGGCATCGACTCGCCGGAAGGCGACGGCCTCGCCATGCCGGGCTTCGGCGACAGGCTGAGCGAGGAGGAGCGCTGGGACCTCATCGATTATATCCGCGCCCATAATGCCGGGCTGGTGGTGCATGCCACCGGGGCATGGTCGCCGCCTTTGCAGGCGCCCGGCCTGGAGGCGAATTGCGCCGATGGCGGCACCCCGAGCCTCGCTGATCTGCGCGGGTTATGGGTGCGGCTCGTGATCGGCGGTCCGGCGCCGGCCGCCAGCGACCGGGTCGTCACCATCCTCGCTACCGCAGAACCCGGCGCGCATCCGGCGCGGGGGCTTTGCGTCGCCCCGGACGCGTCCGTGCCGGCCGCCTATGCCGTCGTCTCCGGCCTGCCGGACGCCGCGCTCGGCGGCGCGCAATTCCTGATCGACCCGGCGGGGTGGCTCCGCGCGGTGCAGCCGGCCGGCGCCGCGCCCGGCTGGAACGATCCGGTCACGCTGGCGGCGGCGATCCGTGACCTTGCGGCGCATCCGGTCGCGGCGGAGGCGGGCGACGATCATTCCGGCATGATGATGCCGATGAACCATGCCGGCATGCGGATGGATCACGCGGGGGCGGGGATGTAGGCCGAGGGGCGGAACGGCGGCGCGGGCCCCTTGAGAGCGTGATAGTTTTTGGTTGATCCATAGGAAGGCCAGGGGCGCCGCCCCCGGACCCCATTACTTCATTCTTTGTAAAAACATATCGGGGGTCTGGGGCCTCAAGGCCCCAGTGGGGTTTGGGGCAAAGCCCCAAGTCCACAAGCGTCAGCCTAAAACTATCACGCTCTATCGGTTCAGGGGGAGCCTTCTGAACCGATGACGCCCTACTCGCGCGGAAAGTTCAGACGCGGCTCGGAGCGCTGCCGCGGCGGCGGCGGCTCCGTCCGCCGGCGTTCCCCGGCCGTCGGGCGGAACAGCGCCTCGTCGTGCGGCGGGGAGTCGGGGTAGAGCGGCGCGGGCGGGATCGGCGGGCGCTCGGGGAGGGCGTTGTTGCGCCGGGGCCGTGCCGGCATCATCGCCGGCAGGTCGTCATAGGTGGTGCCGAGCGGCGCTTCCGGCAGGCGCAGCGCCAGGCTGCGGATCTCGCCCTGGACCTCGTCCAGCCGCGCCTCGATCGCGTCCAGCCGCGCCTTCACCCCGAACACGCTGAACGGCATCAGCAGGAACGCCAGGCCGCACAGGCTGACGACGATGACAACCACGAGCTGGAACCACCACGGCACCCAGTCGGGGAAAGTGAAGGGCAGGGTCATGCGCCGACCATAGCACGGGGCGGACTTCGAGGCATCGCCCCCGCGCGGCGATCTTCCACCCGATCGTAACCCAGAGGGTGCTTGTTCCGGGGCGGTCTCTGCCCTAACTGACGAGCATGAGCACAGAGACCGAACCGACCGCGCCGGTCCCGCCCGGGAGCGAGGCGCCGGCATTCAAGGAAGCGGCGCAGGCTGGGTCCGCGCCGCGGAACGAGGCGGAACAGGCGGCGCCGGCCGATCCCGCCGCCCGCATCGCCGCGCTGGAGGCAGAGGTCGCCAATCTGCGCGACCGCTGGGTCCGTGCCGAGGCGGAGACCGAGAATGTCCGCGCCCGCGGCCGCCGCGAGGTGGATGAAACCCGCCAATACGCAGTGCAGAAATTCGCCCGCGACATCGTCGAGGCGGCGGAGAATCTGCGCCGGGGCATCAGCTCCCTGCCGCCCCAGAGCCCGGACGAGCCGGCGATCGTGACCCGCGTGCGCGAGGGGCTGGAGGGAATGGAGCGCAGTTTCGTCGGCATCCTGGAGCGCCACGGCGTCCGCGCCGAGGACCCGACCGGCAAGCCCTTCGACGCCAACGTGCATCAGGCGATGGCCGAGCAGCCCTCCGAGACGCATGCCCCTGGCTCCGTCATGCAGGCCTGGACCTCCGCCTGGACGCTGAACGGCAGGCTGCTGAAGCCGGCCATGGTCGTCGTCGCCAAATCGGCCGCGCCGGCCGAGCCGCGCCCGACATCCGTCGATACCACCGCCTGAGCGGGGCCTGGCCGGATCGTGTCGCCTGCGATCCGGCCGGTTCCGAAATGCGTGCCCCGGCCCTTGTCTCTCCGGGGGGCGCTTAATACATCCCGAGTATCCACCGTGGGGTTGCGGGCGGTGCCTTGCCGGGCCGCACGCATCCGCTGAACAGGAGAACGACTTATGAGCAAGGTCATCGGCATCGACCTGGGCACCACCAATTCCTGCGTCGCGATCATGGAGGGCAAGGATGTCCGCGTGATCGAGAACGCCGAGGGCGCCCGCACCACGCCGAGCATGGTTGCCTTCACCGAGAGCGGTGAGCGTCTGGTGGGCCAGGCCGCCAAGCGGCAGGCCGTCACCAACCCGACCAACACCCTCTATGCCGTCAAGCGCCTGATCGGCCGCCGGTTCGATGATCCGACCGTGACCAAGGACAAGGGCCTGGTCCCGTACCACATCGTTCGGGGCGACAATGGCGATGCCTGGGTCGAGGCGCGCGGCGAGAAATACGCGCCGGGCCAGGTCAGCGCCTTCATCCTCGGCAAGATGAAGGAGACGGCGGAAGCCTATCTCGGCGAGAAGGTCAGCCAGGCGGTCATCACCGTCCCGGCCTACTTCAACGACGCCCAGCGCCAGGCCACCAAGGATGCCGGCCGGATCGCGGGCCTCGATGTGCTGCGCATCATCAACGAACCGACGGCGGCCGCGCTCGCCTACGGCATGGACAAGAAGAACGGCGGCACCATCGCCGTGTATGACCTCGGCGGCGGCACGTTCGACATCTCGGTGCTCGAGATCGGCGATGGCGTGTTCGAGGTGAAGTCCACCAACGGCGACACCTTCCTCGGCGGCGAGGATTTCGACGCCCGCGTGATCGATTACCTGGCGAGCGAGTTCAAGCGCGAGCAGGGCATCGACCTGCGCGGCGACAAGCTTGCCCTGCAGCGCCTGAAGGAAGCGGCCGAGAAGGCGAAGATCGAGCTGTCCTCCTCCAAGGAGACCGAGATCAACCTGCCCTTCATCACCGCCGACGCCTCCGGGCCGAAGCATCTCGTGATGAAGCTGAGCCGGGCGAAGCTCGAAAGCCTCGTCGATGACCTGATCCAGCGCACGCTGGAGCCCTGCCGCGCCGCCCTGAAGGATGCCGGCGTGACCAAGGACCAGATCGACGACGTGATCCTGGTCGGCGGCATGACCCGCATGCCCAAGGTCATCGAGGTGGTGAAGGAGTTCTTCGGCCGTGAGCCGGCGCGCAACGTGAACCCGGACGAGGTGGTCGCCATCGGCGCCGCCATCCAGGGCGCGGTGCTCAAGGGCGACGTGAAGGACGTGCTGCTGCTCGACGTGACCCCGCTCAGCCTCGGCATCGAGACGCTCGGCGGCGTGTTCACCCGGCTGATCGACCGCAACACGACCATCCCGACCAAGAAGAGCCAGGTCTTCTCCACCGCGGACGACAACCAGCAGGCCGTGACCATCAAGGTGTTCCAGGGTGAACGCGAGATGGCGGCGGACAACAAGCTGCTCGGCCAGTTCGACCTGATGGGCATTCCGCCCGCGCCGCGTGGCGTGCCGCAGATCGAGGTGACGTTCGACATCGACGCGAACGGCATCGTCTCGGTCTCGGCCAAGGACAAGGCGACCGGCAAGGAGCAGCAGATCCGCATCCAGGCGAGCGGCGGCCTCTCCGACGCCGACATCCAGCGCATGGTCAAGGAAGCCGAGGCCAATGCCGAGGCCGACAAGAAGCGCCGTGAGCTGGTGGAGCAGCGCAACCAGGCCGAGGGCCTGGTCCATCAGGTCGAGAAGAACCTGAAGGAGCATGGCGACAAGCTCGCCGCCGCCGACAAGGGCGAGGCGGAGGCGGCGCTCGCCGCGGCCCGCAGCGCCGTGGAGGGCGACGACGTCGAGGCGCTGAAGCAGGCCACCGAGCGGCTGAGCCAGGCGGCCATGAAGATCGGCGAGGCGATGTACAAGGCCCAGTCGCAGGAGGGCGGTGCCGGCGCCGGCGCCGGCGCCGAGTCTCAGGCCACGGGCGACAAGGTCGTCGATGCCGAGTTCGAGGAAGTGGACGAGAAGAAGAAGTCCGCCTGATCCCGGGCGCGCCATTGTCTTGATTGTCTTGACGTGACGAAGGCGCCCGCGCTTCAACGAAGCCGGGCGCCTCTTTTTTATGGCCGACCCATCGGAGCGCGGTGACGCGCGGGGCGCGACAGAGGGCTCGTATGGCGAAGAAAGACTATTACGCCGTGTTGGAGGTCGCCCGTGAGGCGAGCGCGGACGACCTCAAGAAGGCGTACCGCAAACTGGCGATGAAGTATCACCCGGACCGCAACCCCGGGGACAAGGCCGCCGAGGCCCGCTTCAAGGAAATCAACGAGGCCTATGACGTCCTGAAGGACGAGCAGAAGCGCGCGGCCTATGACCGCTTCGGCCATGCCGCCTTCGAGGGCGGCGGTGGCGGCGGCGGCGGGTTCGGTGGGGGCGGCTTCGACTTCTCCCAGGCCGGCGGCCTTGGCGACATCTTCGACCAGATGTTCGGCGATTTCATGGGCGCGCGCGGCCGCGGCCGCACCCGCGCCGGCGCCGACATCCAGGCGCGGGTGGAGATCAGCCTGGAGGAAGCCTTCGGCGGCGCCAAGGCGCAGGTGCGCGTGCCGACGCGGGTGAACTGCGAGGCTTGCTCCGGCACCGGCTCGGAATCGAAGGATCGCGGCTCGGAGAGCTGCCAGACCTGCGGCGGCGCCGGTAAGGTGCGGGCGCAGCAGGGCTTCTTCCTGATCGAGCGCACCTGCCCGACCTGCGGCGGCACGGGCCGCGTGGTGCGCAATCCCTGCCGCGCCTGTCACGGCGCCGGCACGGTGCAGCGCGAGCGGACCCTCCAGGTAACGGTGCCGCCCGGCGTCGAGGACGGCACGCGCATCCGGCTTGCCGGGGAAGGCGAGGCGGGCGGACAAGGGGTGCCGCCCGGCGACCTCTATGTGCACGTCCTGGTCCGGCCGCACGAGATCTTCCAGCGCGACGGCGCCAGCGTGTTCTGCCGCGTGCCGTTGCGCATGCCGCAGGCGGCGCTCGGCGGCGAGATCGAGGTGCCGGTGATCGACGGCAGCCGCGCGAAGGTGAAGATCCCGGCCGGGACGCAGACCGGGGAGCAGTTCCGCCTGCGCGGCAAGGGCTTCTCCGTGCTGCGCAGCGCGGCGCGCGGCGACATGATCATCCAGGTGGTGGTGGAGACGCCGCAGCACCTGACCCGCCGGCAGCGCGAGTTGCTGGAGGAGTTCGAGACGGAATCGAAGGGGCACGGCAAGGGCAGCCCGGAGCACGAGGGCTTCTTCGCCAAGGTAAAGGAGTTCTTCGAGGGGCGGGCGTAGCCCGCGATCGAGAAAAAGGCCAGGGCTCTCCCTCCGTGGCCATTCCACCGCTCCTGCGGAGCGGCGGAACCTTGGGCCACTCCGCCCTGGACCCGCGGGGGCCGTCGGCCCCAGACCCCATTCCATGAAGAATCTCAAATGTGTGCGGGTCTGGGGGCGCTGCCCCCAGCGGGGTCCAGGGGCAGAGCCCCGGGCCTTGCTTACGGTCAGACAAAAGGCCGCTGGCCCTACTGCACCGGCATGCTGAAGTTGAAGCCCAGCCCCGGCTTGCGGTTGCGCTCTTCGGCGCTCTGCGCTGGCGCGTCGGGTGAGAAGCCGTCGCCGCGGAATTCCTGCTTCTTGGAGAAGAGCGTCGGCTGCAGCCCTGCCTCGGCGGAGCGGGTCGCGGACGGTGCCGCCATATCGCGATCCGGCATCGGCGCCGGCTCGAAGCGGCTGGTGCCCACCGGCGCGGTGCGGGTGGTGGTTTGATCGGTTTGTGCGAGATGGCCCAGTGCCGTCGGGTCGGAATCGGGCAGGGACGTGTCCACCGGCGCCGCCGCCATCAGCACCCAGGAGACGAGGGCGGCGCGGAAAATCATCCCACCACGTCCTGTCCGGCCGGGATGGCCGGACCCCGCCGGTACTCCGGCGGATTGCCCTCCGGCGGCCCGAGCACGCCCGGTCCGGCACGTCGCCAGGCGTTCAGCGCCCAGGCGACCGAGGCAAATGCCAAATCCGACCATGGGATCTCGCTCCACTCGAAAAACCCGACCTCCATGCTTTCCGGCCCCGCCATGACCAGCGGGTAGGCTTCTGGGTCCGCCAGCGTGGCGCGAAAGATCAGCTGCACCTGGCTGATATGGCTCAGGCTGTACACCGCCAGCAGACCGTTGATCGTGATCCGGGCGCCGGCTTCTTCCAGCGCTTCCCGTCCCGCGGCTTCCTCGACCGTCTCGTCCAGCTCCATGTAGCCGGCCGGCAGGGTCCAGAAGCCGCGCCGCGGCTCGATCGCGCGCCGGCACAGCAGAACCTGGCCGTTGTGTTCCACCACGGAGCCGACGACGACCTTGGGGTTCTCGTAGGCCACGTGTCCGCAATCGGCGCAGACCAGCCGTTCCTTGTCGTCTCCTTCGGGGATGCTCCGGACGAACGAGGACATACCGGGAGGGTGAACGCCCCCCGGGTGGAAATCAACGACTTTCCAAAATCGCGATACAGGCGGCGCGCGTCCCCCGGCTGGCGTCCGGGGCCGCGCGGCCGCCGCATCGGTTCGGATGCGGGCATCCGAACCGATGCGGGCCATATGCCGGGCGTTAGCCCGGCAGGATCACACCTTCGAGAGACTCCAGCGCCAGGATGCCGGGCAGCATCTTGCCTTCCAGCCATTCCAGGAACGCGCCGCCGGCGGTCGAGACATAGCTGAGCTTGTCCAGCACCCCGGCATGGCGCAGCGCGGAGACGGTATCGCCGCCGCCGGCGACGCTGCGGAGCGTCCCCGCCGCGGTCGCTTCCGCCACCGCCTTGGCGAGCGCCACGGTCGCGGCGTCGAAGGGCGCGATCTCGAACGCACCGAGCGGGCCGTTCCAGACCAGGGTGCGCAGGGTCGGCAGCCGGTCGATCAGGCTGCGCACCGTCACCGGGCCGACATCGAGGATCATCGCATCCGCCGGGACCGCGTCGATGGCGACGATGCGGGTCGGCGGGTTCTCACGGAACTCGGTGGCGGTGACGGCATCCACCGGCAGCACGATCTCGCAGCCCGACGCCTTGGCGCGCGCCAGGATGTCGCGGGCCGTGTCGTGCATCTCAGCTTCCTGCAGCGACTTGCCGACGCTGATCCCCTGCGCCGCCAGGAAGGTGTTCGCCATGGCGCCGCCGATGACGAGCACGTCCACCTTGCCGAGCAGATTGCCGAGCAGCTCCAGCTTGGTTGAGACCTTGGCGCCGCCGACGATCGCCGCGACCGGCCGCTCCGGGCTCTCCAGCGCCGCGGTCAGCGCCTCCAGCTCCGCCTGCATCAGCCGTCCGGCATGGGCCGGCAGGAAGCGGGCGACGCCCTCGGTGCTGGCATGGGCGCGGTGGGCGGCGGAGAAGGCGTCGTTGACATAGACGTCGGCGAGGGCGGCGAGCTGCTTCGCCAGCTCCGGGTCGTTCTTCTCCTCGCCCGGATGGAAGCGCGTGTTCTCCAGCACCAGCACGTCGCCGTCCTTGAGGCGGGCGACCGCGTCCTCGGCGACCGGGCCGACGCAGTCATCGGCGAAATACACGTCGCGGCCGAGCACGTCGCGCAGCGCCTTCGCGACCGGGGCGAGCGAGAGTTCCGGCACGCGCTGGCCCTTCGGCCGGTCGAAATGGCTGACCACGATCACCCGCGCGCCCTTCTCGGACAGTTCACGGATGGTGGGGGTGAGGCGCTCGATGCGGGTGAGGTCGGTGATCCGGCCGTCACGCACCGGCACGTTGAGGTCGGCGCGCAGCAGCACGCGGCGGCCGGCGACATCCAGTTGGTCGAGGGTTCGGAACGTGGCCATCGGGTAAAGCTCCTTGCCTGTATGGAGAAGGCGAGGGGCGCCGCCCCTCGACCCCGTCACGCATCAGCGTGCCGACGCACGACGGGGCCTTGAGGCCCCAGACCCCCGGTACAAAACGGGCCCCTGGGAGCATCGCTCCCAGGGCGAAGAAAATATCAGAGGCTGCCGAAGAGGGCGGCGGTGTCCGACATGCGGCTGGAGAAGCCCCACTCATTGTCGTACCAGCCGAGCACCCGCACCATCGCGCCGCCATCGACGACCGCGGTTTGTGTCGAGTCGAAGGTGCAGGAGGCATCGACGTGGTTGAAGTCGGTGCTGACCAGCTTGTACGTGTTGTAGGCGAGGATGCCCTTCAGCGGACCGGCCTCGGCGGCGGCCTTGAAGGCGTTGTTCACGTCCTCGATGGAGGCGTTGCGCTTCAGGTTCACGTCCAGCGACACCACCGAGACGTTCGGCGTCGGCACGCGGATCGAGGTGCCGTCCAGCTTGCCCTTCAGCTCCGGCAGCACCAGGCCCACCGCCTTCGCGGCGCCGGTGGTGGTCGGGATCATGGAGAGGGCGGCGGCGCGGGCGCGGTGCAGGTCCTTGTGCAGCGTGTCCACGGTGCGCTGATCCCCCGTGTAGGAGTGGATCGTCACCATGTAGCCGCGCTCGATGCCGAAATTGTCCTGCAGCACCTTGGCCATCGGCGCGAGGCAGTTCGTGGTGCAGGAGGCGTTGGAAACCACCGTCATGTCCGGCGTCAGGACGTTCTGGTTGACGCCGAACACCACCGTCGCGTCAACGCCGTCCGCCGGGGCGGAGATCAGCACCTTGCGGGCGCCGGCGGCGATGAGCTGGGACGCGGTTTCCTTGTTGGTGAAAAGGCCGGTGCATTCCAGCGCCACATCCACGCCCTGGTAAGGCACCTTGGAGGGGTCACGCTCGGCGGAGACGCGGATCGGGCCCCAGGTGCGGCCCTGGTGGTGGATGGTGATGGTGTCGCCATCGACCACGACCTCGCCAGGGAAGCGGCCATGCACGCTGTCGAAGCGGAACAGATGGGCGTTCGCCTCCACGCTGCCGAGATCGTTGATCGCGACCGGCACGACATCCGTGCGCCCGCTCTCGACAATAGCCCGCAACACCAGCCGCCCGATGCGGCCAAACCCGTTGATCGCGACCTTCACGGCCATGCTTCCTGATCCCCTTCGCTACGGCTGATGAAGCCGAAATGATGCCGATACGCCTTTTATAGAAAATCGGCCGGCCTTTCTAGAAGGCGCGGGCGGTTCCTTGGCGGTGGGATCGTGCAGCGGGAAGGGGAAGGCCAGGGGCTCTGCCCCTGGACCCGTCTGGGGCCTTGAGGCCCCAGACCCCCAATACCTGGAACATGATCGCCGAGCGGTTGTCTGGAAACAAGATCCTGATTCTGCCCGCATATTTTGCCATGCGGCGTCGGGACTCCGCGACAATCACCTGAGGCTTATGAGGCGTTGGAAAGTTCACTGCCTGATTTGGTGAAGTTCTGCGCCAGAGCACAGTGCAATTCTTGTTGAATTGCTACAGAAGGCGACTCAGCGTAGAGCGCACTCGACTGGTCCGATTTCCCTCGGGGAAAGTCGGCGGAAAGATAGTGTGCGATTTTTTGTTTCGCGACACGCCATTGTCTAGGGAAAGACCACGGATACGGATCGGCGGATTACTTGAAACCCACGGCTGCGGGGGAAATCAGCATGAAGCGATCGGGAGGAAAACGGATCGGCGCATTGCTGGCGACGGTCGCTGTTCTCGGCGGGATTGGCTTTGCCTATGCGCAACAGGAGCAGCGCGGGGCGAGCAGCTATATGCCGGTCGACATCAAGGAGCCCTTCACGTCGATCATGGCGCGCATGAAGGCCGCCAAGCCGGATATCGAGAAAAA
>DATJWY010000321.1:0-2230 GCA_035500775.1 Acetobacteraceae bacterium | reverse complement strand
GTCACGCGAAGGCGTGCCTGCGCACGACGGGGCCTTGAGGCCCCAGCCCCCCAATACTTAAGTAATGGATTCCAAAGGCTTGCCTTTGGCGGGGTCCAGGGGCGGAACCCCTGGCCTTGACGCAGCAGGGAGACTCGACGCCATGGATACCATCGCCCCGTTCCGGATCACGGTCTGCGGCATCGACGAACTGCCCGAGCATTGCGAGATCGGGGTGAGCCATGTGCTCTCCATCCTCGACCCGGAGCGCGCGGTGCCGGACGCGTTCGGCTCCTATGGCGCGCATGAGCGGCTGGAGCTGCGTTTCCACGACGTGATCGAGGAGACGCCGGGCAACGCGGCGCCGCAGCCGGAGCATGTGGCCCAGGTGCTCGCCTTCGGGCGCGACCTGATGGCGGAGCCCGCCCCGGACGCGCATCTGCTCGTGCATTGCCATGCCGGCATCTCGCGCTCCACCGCCTCGATGGCGCTGATCCTGGCCCAGGCCCTGCCGGTGCTGCCGGCCGACGCGATCCTCGCCGAGGTGCTGCGCATCCGCCCGCAGGCCTGGCCCAATCTGCGCATCATCGAGATGGGCGACGCCATGCTCGGCCGCGGCGGCGCGATGGTCGCGGCGGCGCACCGGGTCTATGGCCGGCAACTCGGCCGCCGGCCGGATCTGGCCGAGGAGATGCACGGCTGGGGCCGGGCGCGCGAGGTCGAGGCGGGGATGGCGAACGCGGCGGTCTGAGACCGCTTCGGCGCGGACGGATGGCCGGCCGGCGCGCCTGCTTGTCGAGCGCATCCGGCATGTGCCACGCAAGCCTTTCGTTGCGCGCACTGCCATGGGAAAAACGGGGCGCTAAAAGCACGGTCAGAGGAAGGAGTTTCGGCATGTCCGTTCCACCGACGGGCGGGAGCATCCCCGTCACGCTCATCCCGGGTGACGGTATCGGGCCGGAGATCGTCAGCGCGGTCCTGCACATCCTGGACGCTCTGGGCGCTCCCTTCGTTTGGGAGCGGCATCAGGCGGGCCTCGCGGCCTTTGAAGCCACCGGCAATCCGCTGCCGGACGAGACGCTGGAAAGCGCCCGCCGCACCAAGCTGATCCTCAAGGGGCCGCTCACGACCCCGATCGGCACCGGCTTCCGCTCCGCCAACGTGCGCATGCGCGAGGAACTGGACCTCTACGCCAATGTCCGCCCCGCCCGCACCATCGTTCCGGGCCGGTACGACAATATCGACATAGTGCTGATCCGCGAGAATCTGGCGGGGATCTATATCGCCCTCGAGCGCTACATCAAGATCGGCGACGATCCGCATGCGGTCGCGATCTCGACGTCCGAGAACACCAAGGAAGAGTCCCGGCGGATCATCGAATACGCCTTCGAATACGCCGTGAAGCACGGCCGCAAGAAGGTGACGGTCGTCCACAAGGCGAACATCCTGAAGGCGCTGACCGGCATCTTCCTCGAAGCCGGGCGCGAGGTCGCCAAGCGCTACGAGGGGCGGGTGGCGATGAACGACCTCATCGTCGATGCCTGCGCGATGCGCTTGGTGCTGAACCCGGAATCGTTCGACGTGCTGGTGACGACCAACCTGTTCGGCGACATCCTCTCGGATGAGATCGCCGGCCTGGTCGGCGGTCTTGGCCTCGCCCCGGGCGCCAATATCGGCCCGGAAGTCGCGATGTTCGAGGCGGTGCACGGCTCGGCGCCGGACATCGCCGGCAAGGGCGTCGCCAATCCGCTCTCGCTGCTGCTCTCGTCCTGCCTGATGCTGGAGCATGTCGGCCGGCCGGAACTGGCGGAGAAGCTGCGCAAGGCGATCGACACGACCGTCAACGGGCAGAAGATCCGCACCCCCGATCTTGGCGGCTCGGCCTCGACCATGGATTTCGCCAAGGCGATCGCCGCGAACCTGGGCTGAGATTTTCAGGGGAAGGCCAGGGCTCCGCCCTGGACCCGCTGGGGCCTAGAGGCCCCAGACCCCCGATCACTTAAGTAATGGATTCCAAAGGCTCCGCCTTTGGCGGGGTCGAGGGGCGGAGCCCCTCGCCTTCCTTGCCACCACCGCGTTCGCCTCGCGGATTGCGCGGCCTTCGTCGCCGGTGCGTTCCAGCGTTTCGTTGGCGACCTGCGCCCAGAGCTCCTGCAGCTCGCGAGTCGTTGCCTTGTGCGTGTGCCGCTCGGCGTCGTCCGCCGTCCACGGCATCGGCGCGAGCCCTTACTTCTTCTCCTTCCGCCAGCGG
>DATJWY010000320.1:0-2507 GCA_035500775.1 Acetobacteraceae bacterium | reverse complement strand
GCGGGGCGGCCCCCCTCGCCTTCCTACGATCCCCTCCCCGTCCCACCCGCCGCGCGCACCTTCCCGCCGCGCATCCCGCCTCCTATCTCTCCCGCCATGTTCCCCCCATTACCGGAACCCTTCGCCGGCTGGTTCGCGCGCCGGGGCTGGATGCCGCGTCCGCATCAGCTTGCCATGCTGGAGGCGGCGGAGGCGGGCGCGCACACGCTGCTGATCGCGCCCACCGGCGGCGGCAAGACGCTCGCCGGTTTCCTGCCCAGCCTCGTCGCCCTCGCCGCCGCCCCGGAGCGCGCGGGGCTGCACACGCTCTATGTCAGCCCGTTGAAGGCACTGGCCGCCGACATCGCCCGCAACCTGCTCGCCCCGGTGCAGGAGATGGGCCTGCCCATCCGCATCGACACGCGCACCGGCGACACCCCCGCCGAGCGCCGCCGGCAGCAGCGCGAGACGCCGCCGCACATCCTGCTGACCACCCCGGAGAGCCTCGCCCTGCTGCTCTCCCTGCCCGACGCGCCCACGCATTTCGCCAGCCTCGCCAGCATCGTCATCGACGAGGTGCACGCGCTCGCCGGCAGCAAGCGCGGCGACCAGCTTGCCCTCTGCCTGGCCCGGCTGGCGACGCTCGCGCCCGGGGCGCGGCGGGTCGGGCTCTCGGCGACGGTCGCGCATCCGGACGCGCTGCGCGCCTATATCGGCACCGGCGCGCCGGCCCGGCTCATCGAGGTGGCGGAAAGCGCGCCGCCGGAGATCGGGCTGATGCTGCCCGAGGCGCACATTCCCTGGGCCGGGCGCATGGGGCTGGCCGCCGCCTCCGCCATCCTGGCGCGCATCCGGGGGGCTGGCATGACCATCGTCTTCGTCAACACCCGCGCCCAGGCGGAGATGCTGTTCCAGGAACTCTGGAAGCTGAACGACGAGACGCTGCCGATCGCCCTGCATCACGGCAGCCTGGACCCGGAGCAGCGCCACCGGGTGGAGGCGGCGATGGCAGAAGGCCGCCTGCGCGCGGTGGTCGCCACCGCCTCGCTCGATCTCGGCATCGACTGGGGCGGGGTCGATCAGGTGATCCAGGTCGGGGCGCCGAAGGGCGTCTCGCGCCTGCTGCAACGGGTCGGCCGCGCCAATCACCGCATGGACGAGGCGAGCCGCGCCCTCCTCGTTCCCGCCAACCGGTTCGAGGTGCTGGAATGCGAGGCGGCGATCGAGGGCGTCGCGGCGCGGGAGCTGGACGGCGATCCGCCGCGCCCCGGCGGGCTGGACGTGCTCGCCCAGCATTTGCTGCTGATGGCGGCGAGCGCGCCCTTCGAGCCGGAGGCGATGTTCGCCGAGATCCGCCGCGCCGCCCCCTATGCCGGGCTAGGCCGCGCCGATTTCGAGGACACGCTGCGCTTCGTCGAGGATGGCGGCTACGCGCTGGCCGCCTATGAGCGTTACCGCAAGCTGTTCCGGGATTCGACCGGGCTGATCCACATCATGGGCGCACGGGTGGCGCGGCAGGCGCGGATGAATATCGGCACCATCGTCGAGGCGCCGATGCTCAAGGTGCGGCTCGGCGGGCGCGGCGGCGTCACGCTGGGCGAGGTCGAGGAGTATTTCGCCCAGATGCTCCGTCCGGGCGACAGCTTCATGTTCGCCGGCCGCCTGCTGCGCTTCCTGCGCATCCGGGAAACCGTGCTGGAAGCCATGGAAGGCGGGGCGGGTGATCCGATGGTGCCCGCCTATGCCGGCGCGCGGCAGCCGCTCACCACCCGCCTCGCCGCCCGGGTGCGCGCCATGCTGCACGATCCGGCGCGCTGGTCCGGCTTCCCGGAGCCGGTGCGGGAATGGCTCGCGCTGCAACAGGCCCGCTCCTCCCTGCCCGGCCCCGACGAGCTGCTGGTGGAGGTCTTCCCCCGCCAGGGCCGCTGGTACTTGGTCGCCTACAGTTTCGAGGGCCGGAACGCGCATCAGACGCTCGGCATGCTGCTGACGCGGCGGATGCAGCGCGCCGGGGCGGCGCCGCTCGGCTTTGTCGCCACCGACTACGTCATCGCCGTCTGGTCGGCCTACGAGCCGGGTGATATCGACGCCCTGTTTGACGAGGACATGATGGGCGACGACCTGGAGGCCTGGATGGCGGAAAGCTCCATGCTCCGCCGGACCTTCCGCGGCGTCGCCGTGATCGCCGGGCTGATCGAGCGCACCCATCCGGGCGTGGAGAAGACGCGGCGGCAGGTCACGGTGAACAGCGACCTGATCTACGACGTGCTGCGCCGGCACCAGCCGGACCATGTGCTGCTGCGCGCGACCCGCGCCGACGCGGCGGGCGGCCTGACCGATCTCGGCCGCCTTGGCGCGCTGCTCGGGCGGGCGCGCGGGCATATCAGGGTGCGGCGTCTCGACCGCGTCTCGCCGCTCGCCGTGCCGGTGCTGCTCGATATCGGCCGCGAGAGCGTGCGCACCGAGGCGGACGAGGACGCGCTGCTGGCCGAGACCGAGACGCTGGTGGCCGAGGCGCGCGGCGAGCG
>DATJWY010000319.1:0-3484 GCA_035500775.1 Acetobacteraceae bacterium | reverse complement strand
CGTCGCGCATCCGCCGCCCTGGGACCGCGCCGTCGCCGCCATGCTCTATGAGGGGCGGGCGCGTGACCTGATCCTCGGCTTCAAGCGGGCCGACCGGGTGGAGGCCGCGTTGCCGCTCGCCCGGCACATGGCGCGGGCCGGTGCGACGCTGCTCGCCGAGGCGGAACTGCTCGTGCCGGTGCCGCTGCATCGCTGGCGGCTGCTCGCCCGGCGCTACAACCAGTCGGCGCTGCTCGCCCGCCATCTCGCCCGGCTCACGGGCCGCGAGGTGGCGCCCGACGCGCTCCGCCGCATCCGGCGCACGGAGACGCTGGCGCGGAAATCGGCCGCCGCGCGCCGGGTGGAGCTGGAGGGCGCCTTCGCGGTGCCGCCGGGCCGGCTGGAGCGGATTCGCGGCCGGCGGGTGCTGCTGGTCGACGACATCCTCACCTCCGGCGCCACCGCCGGCGCCTGCGCCGAGGTGCTGCTGCGGGCCGGGGCGCGCTCGGTCGATCTGCTGGTCGCGGCGCGGACGCGGCTGCCGGAGGCCTGAGACCAATTGCCGAAAGTCTTGACCGATCGAGAAAAAGGCCAGGGCTCTGCCCTGGACCCGCTGGGGGCAGCGCCCCCAGACCCGCATCAATTTAGAATCATTCACGAAAAGGGAGCTGGGGCCGATGGCCCCGCCGCTCCGCAGGAGCGGTGGAATGGCCACGGAGGGAAAGTCCCAAGCCTCTGCGCTTCAATCTCAGGCAATCATGCCAACGGCATGGGCGAAATACGGGCCGGGCGATGCCGCGCCGCGATCTGGCGAAGCCGGATCGGGGCTGATACCGTGCCGCGAGGCATTCGCCGATGTCGCCTGCCGGCGGCGTTTCCACCGCCGGCGGCGTCTCCGCTCGCGGGCCGGAGACGCCGTGCCATGCCGGCATCCGGAATCGTCGCCGAGGGAATGGGCATGACGCAGGTCGAAATCTACACGCAGCCTTTCTGCCCCTACTGCACGCGCGCCCTGCGCCTGTTGGATCAGAAGGGCATCGCCTACAAGGAGATCGACGCGCCGCAGGGCACCCCCGCCCGCGCCGAGGCGCGGGAGCGGGCCGGCGGCCGCACCTCGGTGCCGCAGATCTTCATCGACGGCCAGCATGTCGGCGGCTGCGACGACCTGATGGCGCTGGAGCGGGCCGGCCAGCTCGATCCCCTGCTCGGCCTTGCCTGACTCATTGTCGGGCGACGTGTCAGCGGAATGTTTCGACCTGTGAAAATTACCTTTTCTGTTGCATTCCCTCTGCCAGCCGCGCCGGTTTTGCCGCATCCTGTCTAGATGGCTGACCATCCGGATACATCCGAGTCTGTCTGGAGCCGCCTTCTGCTACGGGCGGGGGGCCTCTCCGCCCTCTCTTCCGGCAAGATTATTACCCTCAGCCTGATCGGCCCGCTCGGCCTCGCCTGCGTTTTCGGCGCGATGGTGCTGAAATCGCGCACGGATAGACTGAACGAGGCGGTCTTCAACGGCGAGGCCATCAGCTCCTGGTTGAGCCAGGACATCGCCGGCGATCTCAACCCCTGTGACATGGCCCTGCGTGCGGTGGCGGAGACGATGGGTCGCCCCGATGTCGCGATGCGGCCGGATGGGGCGCGGCTGCTCCCGCCGATCCGGCATCCCGGGGCCGTTTGCCCCGGGCATCTCCTGGTGCTGAACGAGGCCGGCGACATCGTCGCGGATGGGGAGGCGGCGCGGTCCCGTCCGGAGACTCTCGCCGCGATCGGGGCCCTGGCCGCGCTGCGCCGCGCCGGCGACACCGGCCTGCGTGTCAGCCGCCCGTTCCGCGGCCCGTTCGATGCATCCTGGACCATTGGCCTCGGCCGCCGCCTGTCCCGCCCGGAGGGCGGCTTCGCCGGGGAGGCGCTCGTCCTGCTGCCGCTCGGGCATCTCCGGACGCTGCTCGACCGGCCGCCGCTGCGGTACGGCACCGTGGTGGCGCTGATGCACGCGGACGGCATGTTGCTCTTGACCCGCCCCTATGGCGAGGACCGGATCGGCCGGGATCTGCGCGACGGCTCGTTGTTCCGGGCCACGACCGGCGGGGTTTCCGGCTCCTTCGCGGCATCCGCCCCGGCCGGGATATTGCCGCCGGCCGGTAACCCGCCCGGCGGCGGTGACGCGCCGCCTGCGGGCGGGCGCTGGATTTATTCCTTCAGCCGTGCCGGCGACCTGCCGCTGATCGTCTGCGTCGGCCTCGCCCGATCCACCCTGCTGCGCGACTGGCGTTCCGAGGTGCTGGCGGCCGGGATGGTGGTGGCGGCGCTCTCCGCCGGCTGCGCCTTCCTGATCTTCCTGTTGCTGCAGGAGTTGCGCCGGCGCCGCGCCGCCGAGGAGGCCGCCTGCCTCAGCGAGGAGCGCTACCGGCTACTCGCCGAGCATTCCAGCGACGCCATCGTCCTGCATGACGGCGAGGGCCAGCGCCGCTACGCCTCGCCGGCCTTCCACCGCCTGATCGGGCGCCATCGCGCCGATCTGCCGGACGAGGCCTTGCTCGCCTCCGTGCACCCGGATCATCGCGACCGCCTGGCCGCTTGCCGGCGGAACATACGGCGGATGCAGGGGGAGACGGCCATCGAGTTTCTCTACGGCCGCGCGGATGGGCACTGGGTCTGGCTGGAGGCGCGCTGCCGGCCGGTGCTGGACGCGCAGGGGCGGCAGCGCGGCCTCGTCTCCAATCTCCGCGACATCACCCGGCGTAAGCTGGCCGAGGACGAGCTGGCGCGGCGCGTGATGACCGACAGCCTGACCGGCCTTGCCAACCGGCGCTGCTTCGATGAGGCGCTGGAGCGGCACTGGAGCCGGGAGGCGGAGGCATGGATGCCGATCGATCGCCCTGCTCATGCTCGATGCGGACCATTTCAAAGCCTATAACGACCAGTACGGGCATCCGGCCGGGGACGAGGTGTTGCGGACGGTCGCCGGCTGCATCCGCAAGGCGGCGCGGCGGCCGACGGATCTCGCCGCCCGCTATGGCGGCGAGGAATTCGTCATGCTGCTGCCCGGAAGCGACGCCATCGGCGCGGCTGGCGTCGCCGAGGCGATCCGCGAGGCCGTGGCCGCGCTGAACCTGCCGCATGCCGGGAGCCCCACGGGCTTCGTCACCGTCAGCCTCGGCGTCGCCGCCATCATGCCCGCGTTGGCGGAGGGCAGCGCGGTGCTGCTGCGGATGGCGGACCGGGCGCTCTACGACGCCAAGCGCCAGGGGCGGAATCACGTCGCCATCGCCGGGGCGGAGAGCGAGAAGCCGGCCGTGCCGGCCGGGTAGGCGGGTCTGGCACTCCTCCAACGTGAGTGCCACATTAGTGGAGCGCGGTCGCTTGAGGCGGACAGTCGGAAAGCGTGAATCGCACTCTTAAACTAAGGCGACCAGACCATGATCGGATCAGTCAATCTGATCCGGTCATGGTCTGGTCGGGCCACGGAATTTGGCGAACGACACCGGACGATAGCAATGATCCA
>DATJWY010000318.1:0-4354 GCA_035500775.1 Acetobacteraceae bacterium | reverse complement strand
TCGGCATCGGCTTCTGGGACTACCTCGGCGCCAGGCTCAGTGCCTTCGGCAGTCCCATCATCCCGCCCCTGCCAGACCTCATCCGCTGCCGCGGCAAGCCCGCCTGACACCGCGGTTGCCCGGGGTTTTGCCCCGATTACTCAGGAGCCCCATATCGCATTGATATATCACCAGAAATTCGTTCGGGGTGGGGGCCCGATAGGCACCGATCGGGACCCCACCCCGAACGAGTTAGACCAATGATATCAAGGTATTCCGTCGCTTCCGTGCGGGGCACACTTTGGAGCCGATTCACAGCCTGGAAAGGATGAAGCCTGCCGGGAGCGCTCGGAACGGACAATACATGACCCCTGACCTCCCGGGACCTGACGCTGGACCCAGCGTCAGAAAGTCAGGATCTGTATGACGCTACGTGACAAAAGCATTGTCATGAAGTTCCGGTGAAGACTACTGTACTCTCCTGACCGAAACGCCGAGGGCTATCGGGGCAATGTCTGGTGAGCACTTTTCTACTGCTGGTAAAAGGCGGCTCTCTCTGGTGAGGGCGGGTGGCCTGAGGATGGGAGCGCGCTCTTGACCCACGCTTCCTCAGGACCCCGCACCGTCGTGCTTGCCGGTCCTTATGGCAGCGGCAAATCCACCCTGTTCGAGTCCCTCCTGGCGACGGCCGGCAGCCCCGTGCGACGCGGTGCTGAGCGCGGCGGCGGCGAGCTCCGCCTGGCGCATTGCAGCTTCATGGACGAGCCCTGGGCGCTGATCGACTGCCCGGGTTCGGTGGAATTCGCTCATGCAACCGAGGCGGCGCTGGCCATTGCCGACCTCGCGGTCGTGGTGTGCGAGCCGGAGCCGTCCCGGGTGCAGACGGTCGCGCCGCTGCTGCGCCAACTCGGCAGCTATGGCGTGCCATTCCTGGTTTTTCTCAACCGCATCGACACGTTGGCCGGCCGGGCGCGCGACACGGTTTCCGCCCTGCAACCTTTTGCCGCGTGCCCGCTGGTCCTGCGCCAGGTGCCGTTCCGTGAGGGTGAGGCGGTCGTGGGCTATGTCGATATCGTCAGCGAGCGCGCCTATCGCTACCGCGCCGGCGCCGCCTCGTATCGCGCTGACCTGCCCGACACGATGCTGGCGCGCATGTGCGAGGCGCGCGCCGGGCTGGTGGAGGTGCTGGCCGAGCACGACGACGCGCTGCTGGAGAAGATGGTCGAGGATGTTGTCCCCTCGGCCCCCGAGCTTTACGAGCGGCTACGCCAGGACGAGACCGCCGGCACCGTGGCCGGGGTGCTGCTGGGGGCGGCGGATCGCGCCTGGGGCGTGTTCCGGCTGTGGAAGGCGCTGCGACACGACACGCCCGCTTCCACCGAGACCGCCGAGCGGCGCGGCGTGGAGCCGCAGGGCGGCCCGCTGGTCCAAGTGATCCGCAACATCCAGGGCGGCGCCGGCGGCAAGGTTTCCTGGGCCCGGATCTGGCGCGGCCCGTTGAAGGATGGCGTGACCCTCGGCGGCAACCGCGTGGGCGGGATATGGCGCCTGCCCGGCGGCGAGCCCGCGAAGATCGCAGAAGCCGGAAGCGGTGAGGTGGTCGTGCTCGGGCGGTTGGAGGCGGCGAGCTCCGGCGCGGTGCTTGGCGATGTCGGCGAGGCGATGCTGCCCTTTCCGGAGCCGCCGCCTCCCGTCTATGCGCTGGCGGTCACAACCGCGGATGCGAAGGATGATGTGCGTCTGTCCGGGGCGTTACACAAGCTGGCGGACGAAGACCCAACACTGACCATCCGCCAGGATCCGGAAACCGGAGAGACCGTGCTGGCCGGCCAGGGGGAACTGCATCTGCGCGGTGTGATGGACCGGCTTGCCTCGGTTTATGGCGTGCGCATCACGGCGCAGAAGCCGAAAGTGCCGTACAAGGAAACCATCCGTGCGTCGGTGCACCAGCATGGCCGGCTGAAGCGCCAGACGGGCGGGCATGGCCAGTTTGCCGATGTCAAGTTGACCATCGCTCCGCGGGTCCGCGGAGAGGGTTTCAACTTCGTGGACAAGATCGTGGGCGGGGCGATCCCGCGCAACTTCATCCCCGCCGTCGGCGAGGCGGCGGAGGAGGCGCTCGGCAAGGGGGTACTCGGCTATCCGGTCGTGGATGTGGAGGTCACGCTCCTGGACGGCCAGTTCCACAGCGTGGACAGTTCCGACATGGCCTTCCGCACCGCCACCCGTCAGGCCATCGCGGAGGCGCTGCCGAAGGCCAACCCGGTCTTACTGGAGCCGCTCGACCATGTAACGGTCAGCGTGCCGACCGAGTTCACCGCTGTGGCGCAAAGACTGCTGACCATGCGGCGTGGCCAGATCCTGGGCTATGCCGAGCGCCCGGATTGGCCGGACTGGGACGACATACAGGCGCTCGTGCCAGAGGCCGAGTTGCAGGACATGATCATCGAATTGCGGTCGGTTACGATGGGGCTCGGCTTCTATCGCCGCCGCTTCGACCATTTGGCGGAGGCGCGAGGGAGAGTGGCCCGCGCTTCCGTGGTGTAGCAGCCCGTTGACGAAGTCGGCTTTGGTTTGATTCGCTATCTTCCGACGAGGAAGGTTGGTGGCGGATGTCTCTTGGACGGCAGCGGGCACGGCAGGCGGACATGCTGGTGTCTTGGGCGGAGATGCCGCGCTCCCCCGGTCACGCCTTCTACGACAGGCTGCAGGCGGTGCTGACCGCGTCGGACTTTGACAGGTTCGTGGAGAGGCAATGTGCGTCGCAGTATGCTTCGCGCCGTGGTCGCCCGTCGCTGCCGCCGGGCCGTTACTTCCGCATGCTGCTGGTCGGCTACTTTGAAGGCATCGACAGCGAGCGCGGGCTGGAATGGCGCTGTGGAGTTGACCCGGTTCGGTGGACACTCTGCGGCTTAGGTCGTTTCGGCTTCCTTGGTCATCTGAGCTTCGTAGGCGATTGGCGAGAGATAGCCGATGCCGGAGTGTCGGCGGGCCGGGTTGTACCAGCCCTCGATATAGGTGAAGACCGCCATTCTGGCCTCGGCCAGGGAGGCAAAGCTGCGGCGGCCCAGCAGTTCGCACTCGAGAGTGGCGAAGAAGCTCTCGCACATCGCGTTGTCATAGGCATCGCCGACAGATCCCATGGACGGTCGGACGCCGGCCTCGCGACAGCGGCCGCCAAAGGCGAGGGCGGTATATTGGCTGCCTTGGTCGCTATGGTGGATGACGTCGGTCGGCTTGCGCTGGTGGATCGCCATATCCAACGCCGCCAGGACAAGCTCCGTTCGCAGGTGGGTTTCCATCGACCAGCCGACGATCCGGCGGCTGAACGCGTCCAGCACCACGGCCAGATACAGGAACCCGGCCAGCGTCGGGATGAACGTGATGTCGGCGACCCAGAGCTGATTGGGCCGCTCCGCCGTGAAATTGCGCTCCACCAGATCCGGCGCCGGGCGAACCTCGCGATCGCGGCGGGTGGTCACCACGCCGCGACGGCGGCTGACGCCGACGAGCCCAGCGGCCCGCATCAGCCGGGCGACACGCTTCTTCCCGAGCCTGTGACCGTCCGCCTTCAGCTCGGCATGCACCCGCGGCGCGCCATAGGTGGCGCGCGAGCTGACATGGACGGTGCGGATCTGCTTCAGCAGTGCCGCGTCCGCCGTCGCGCGAGCAGATGCCGGACGTCGCAGCCAAGCATAGTAGCCCGCGGTGGAAACGCAGAGCACGCGCGCCATCGTGGCAATGGGGAACACGGCCTGGTTCGCTTTCATGAACTGGAAGACCCGGGCGGGATCACCGCGGTCTCCCGAGCGAACCAGGCCGCCGCCTTTGCCAAGATGTCGCGCTCCTGGCGCAGCACTCGGTTCTCACGGCGCAGTCGGCTCAGCTCCTCACGCTCTGCGCTGGTTGCACCTTCCGGTTTGCGACCCTCATCGCAATCGGCCTGCTTGACCCAGTTCAAGATCGCCTGGGCCGTCGGTTCGAATTCGCGCGACAGTTCCTCGGGAGTTCTACCCGCTCGGACCAGATCAACCATCTGGCGCCGGAACTCCGGCGCATAGGGACGGTGGCTTTTCGGCATCGGTGGCACCTCACTTCTCAAGTGAAAAGGTGTCCACCGAACCGGGCCAACTCCACCCAGACGGTCAAATGCCTGCCCGTGCGTGGGCCACGCGGCTATGACGCGGGCAAGAAAACCGTCGGACGCAAGCGCGTGGCCCTGGTGGACGCGGATGGGATCTGGCTGGCCGTTGCCGTCGTGCCGGCCTCCGTCCAGGATCGCGATGTCCTGCCCGCCCTTGATACCGGCAAAGCCGAGTGGCCCAGCCTGCGTCATGTCGTGCTCGATGGCGCGTTCACCGCCGGAAGCTGTCAG
>DATJWY010000317.1:0-3505 GCA_035500775.1 Acetobacteraceae bacterium | reverse complement strand
GGCCCCAGCGGGTCCAGGGCAGAGCCCTGGCCTTTCTTGGCCGGTCAAGACTTACGGCCGCTGGTATCAGCCGATATTCTCGACATACGTCATCACCAGATACATCACCGCGGTGAGCGTGCCGCGGTTGCGATAGGTGTGCGGCACATCGGCCTGGAACAGGATGGCGTCATCCGCGCGCAGCGTATGGATGTGCCCCGCCACCTCGATTTCCACCTCGCCGGCCACCACCGTCAGGTTTTCGAGCGTTCCGGCAGCATGCGGCTCGGCCGCTTCCTCGGCATGCCCGGCGAGCGTCAGCTTGTAGAACTCGACCCGCCGCTCGGCATCGAAGGGGAACAGGGCGCGCGAGGTGAAATGCCCGTCCGCCGAGGTGAGGAGCTTGGCGGAACTGGCGCGCAGCACCACCGTCCCGGAGCCGCCGCCCGGCGTCGTCAGCGCGGAGAACGGCACCTCGAGCGCCCGCGCCACCTTCCAGAGCAGGGCGATGGTCGGCGTGCTGCGGCCCAGCTCGATCTGACTCAGCATCGCGCGGCTGACCCCGGCAAGCTTGGCGAGCCGCTCCAGCGAATGGCCGCGCGACTGACGCAGGCGCTTCAGATTATGGCCGACCGTCTCGGCCAGCTCGTGCGCTTCCGCATCCCGCTCGCTATGGAGGAGGGCGAGTTCGGCCTCCTTGTCATCCGCGACGCGGGGCACCGCGCGGCGCTCAGGCCTGCGGCATGACGCCGAAACCAGCTGGCCACACCGGGACGAAGAACCAGACCGGAACCCAGGCCATCGGCATCGCGGCGGTCTCCGGGCATGCCTTGGGCGCCGTCGCCTGCCGCCGCCGGCGCACCTCGTTGAGATCGATCACCTCTGCCGTCGCTGCCATCGCCTGACTCTTGCTCCTCTGTCCCCGGATCAGCCCGCATGGCGAGCGGCGCACCACATCCACGACGCCGCTGCCCCGGCCTCCGTTTCAACGGACATGGCGACAATATAGCGACGACATATTTTGTGGAAAAGAAAATTCCATCGCGGCGCGACGCTATTTACGACGGCGAACCAATGCGCCGCTTCCCCACGCGATCAATACAACGACGTTGGATCGTATTTTATACGCCAAGCACAAGGAAAAATCCCGCCGCCCTTGTTCCCAGGGGCGGCGGGCATCGGGTTTCCTCTGTCAACCGGCGTGAACCTGCGCCTTCTCCAGCAGCGCGGCCGGCATCCACGCCCGCGTCACCTTCCACGCCCCGCGGGTCAGCGCCATTTCAAGACGGACCGGCGCATCGCCGGGCCCTTCGCCCGGCAGCCGGAACGCCGCCTGGAACGTGGTCGGGCTGGTGAAGAAGGCCCAGTCCAGCTTCGCCCCCTGGGGGGCGGCGTCCGGCTGCGCCGTGCGCAGCGCCTGCAACATGCCGCCGAGGTGCTCGGGCGTTACCGTCTCATCGACGATGTTGGTGGCCATGCCGGTGACGAAGGATGCGCCGAACGGCGGCAGATCATCCGGGCGCGCATCCACGGGCGGCGTGCTGTCATGGCTCGCCACCTGGACCGTGACAGGCTGGTCGCCGGCGATCTCGTCGCAGATATCCTCCTTCATCCCTTCCCGGACCTGATCCCAGTCCACCCCCGCGGTCAGCACGGCGATGTCGCCATGCCGCAGGGCGCCGGTCAGGCGATACAGGGTGACGTACGGATAAGCGGTGTACCCGAGAAGGCAACCGCCGAGCGCCGCCAGAATATAAGCTTTCCGCTTCATGCCCTCCTGGCTCCTTCTCTACCAAGTCCGGCATGACCGCATGGCCCGCCGGAACCGTGCAATCTCTGGCCGCCGGTAGTCACAAAAGCGTCAGACCTGGGCGGCGCCACGAACATACCACGATCGCATGCGCCTGGGTGGAGAAATCTGACTTGGTGGCCGTCATCCGGTATGCTACGGGGCCGTAACGACGGGGCACGGCGGCGCCATGCCGCCGGGCACGACCCGACGCAGCGGCCTTCACGACGTTTTCAACCTTCACGACGTTTTCAACAGGGCCGCCCTCCTCTTTCGGACGGTCGGGTGGCCATGTTGGATCGGCCGGATGGATAATCCTCCAACATCACGCCGGCCCCCTGCGGCCGCCCCCCGCGCCGGGCCCTTCCCCGGCCGGACGCCGCAGAGCAATGTGAGGTTCATGGACCGCGAACTCAGCGAAGACGAGATCCACCGCTATTCCCGCAACATCCTGCTGGCCGAGGTGGGCGGCACCGGGCAGGCGAGACTGCTCGATGCGCGTGTCCTGGTGGTGGGAGCGGGCGGGCTTGGCAGTCCGCTGGCCCTCTATCTTGCTGCCTCGGGCGTCGGCACGATCGGCCTCGTCGATGGCGACACGGTCGAATTGTCGAACCTGCAACGCCAGATCGCCCACGGCACGGCGCGGCTCGGCGAGAACAAGGCGGTCTCGGCCGCCGAGGCGGTGCGCCGGCTCAATCCGGATGTGCGGGTCGAGGTGCATCCCTTCTACCTGGATGCCGGCAACGCGACCGACCTCGTCTCGGCCTATGACATCGTCTGCGACGGCACGGATAATTTCGCCACGCGCTTCCTGCTGGCCGATGCCTGCGTGCTGGCCCGGCGCACCCTGGTTTCCGCCGCGGTGCTGCGCTTCGAGGGACAGCTTTCCACCTTCAAGCCGCATGCGGGGCCGGACGCGCCCTGCTATCGCTGCCTCTACCCGGAACCGCCGCCGCCGGGCCTGGTGCCCGCCTGCGCGGAGGCCGGGGTGCTCGGCGCCGTGACCGGCGTGATGGGCAGCCTGCAGGCGACGGAGGTGCTAAAGGAGATCCTCGGCATCGGCCAGGGCCTCTCCGGCCGCCTGCTGATCTGGGACGCGCTCGCCTGCGCGTTCCGCGTCGTCCGCCTGCGGCGGGACCCGGATTGCCCGCTCTGCGGCCCGCATCCCCGCCTGACCGACCTGGCCCACCACGTGGATGATCCCCTGAAGGAGCCCGCCTGTGTCCTCTGAACCCCTCGGGATTCTGCTGACCTCCGGCGCACATGACCGCGCCCATTACGCCTTCGTGCTCGCCACCGCAGCCGCCGCGCTCGGCCGCCCCGTTACCCTCTTCGCCACCAATGCCGGCTGCCGCGCCCTGCTCGCCGACTGGTCGGATCTGGAGGATGTCGGCCGCGACGCGGTGATCCGGCGCCGCCATGTCGCCGGACTCGGCGAGTTGCGGGACGCGGCGCGGGAAACCGGGGTGCAGCTGCTCGTCTGCGAGGCCGGCATGCGGGCCGAGGCGCTCGACGCATCGGAACTGATGGTGGGCGTCGAGGTAGCCGGGGTCGCGACCTTCCTGGGGGCGACCGCCGGCGGGCAGATCATCTCGCTATAGGGCGACGCCTCCCGGAGGCGCGCCCTGGCCGCGCACGGCGGCATGCCATTGCATGATCGCGCGGACTGGAGCACCGGTCGAGCTCTAATACCAACCAGCCGATTGATTGACCCTTTCAGTGAAGCAGCGGGGCTCT
>DATJWY010000316.1:0-14832 GCA_035500775.1 Acetobacteraceae bacterium | reverse complement strand
ACCTATGCGAGGTGACCGCGCCCACTGATTAGATGAGGCGCTGATCAAAGGCGTCGATCCTCATGGGTTCTGATCTGTGAGGATTGGTATAAGTGGAGCATTTTTCGATCCAATCTGCCTGATTACGGTGGCATGCCAGCTGCTTTGAAATTTGCTTATTACGCCAAGATGTTTGAAAAGTGACCGGGGGTCTGGGGCCTCCAGGCCCCAGCGGGTCCAGGGCAGAGCCCTGGCCTTACTCATCCCGCAACGGCCGCGCCAGCAACGCGTCCATCGCCTCGCGCAGCGTCGCCCGGCCGCTGACCAGCGCCGCGACGGCCCGGCAGATTGGCAGTTCGACATCCCCCGCCCGCGCCACCAGCGCCGGCGCGGTCGCCACCCCTTCGGTGACGGAGTTGCGCCCGGCCAGCACCTCGGCAAGGGTCGCACCGCGCCCGAGCGCGAAACCAAGGCTGTAATTGCGGCTGCTTTCCCCGGTGCAGGTCAGCAGCAGGTCGCCGAGGCCGGAAAGCCCATGCACCGTCTCCGCCCGCCCACCCAGCGCCACGGCGAGCCGCGCCAGTTCGGCCAGGCCTCGCGTGACCAGCGCCGCCCGCGCGTTCTCGCCGAGTCCCGCGCCGATCACCGAACCGGAGGCGATGGCGATGACGTTCTTCGCCGCGCCGCCGATCTGCGCGCCGATGGGGTCGTCATTGCCATAGATGCGGAATCCCGGCGTCCCGAGCAGGGCGGCGATCCGCCGGCGCAGCGCCGGGTCGGTCGCGGCCGCGACCGTGGCGGCGGGCAGGCCGAGCGCCACCTCGCGGGCGAAATTCGGCCCGGTGAGCAGGGCGGCCGGCACGTCCGCCTGTATTTCCGCCGCGATCTCCAGCGGCAGGCGCAGCGTCCCGGTTTCCACCCCCTTGCAGCAGAGCACGATCGGGGCGCGGGGCCGCATCCGCCCGAGCACCGCGCGCATGTGCTGCATCGGCACGGCCATCAGGATCAGCGCCGCCTCCTCCGGCAGCGTGCCCGTCACCCGGATGGCGGGGGGCAGGGGGATGCCGGGCAGATGCGGGCTCTCGCCGGCGAGGCGGGCGGGATCGCGCGCCCAGAGGCTGACATCGGCGCCGGCGCGGTTCGCCTGGATGGCGAGCGCCGTGCCCCAGGCCCCGGCGCCGACCACGGCGACCACCGGCTTTGTGCCCGCGTCTTTTGTGCTCCCGCCTTTTGTGTCCACGCCGCTCATGCTCCGCGCTCCGCGGCGAGACGGGGCAGGGCGATGCCCTCGCCCGGCTCGCGGTTTCCGAGCCGCTCCAGCAGTGCAGCGAGCAGCGCCTTCGCCTCGGTCTCGAATTGCCAGGGCGGGTTGATCACCAGCAGGCCGCAGCCATTGAGCCGTGCCGGGTCCACCGGCTCGCGCAGATAGAGTTCGGCGCAGACGATGTCGGGGATGCCGGAGGCGCGCATCGCGTCATGGAAGGCGCGGACGGGGGCGCGGTGCTTGATCGGATACCAGGCGGCGAACACCCCGCCCGGGAAGCGCGCATGCCCGGCGCGCAACCCGGCGGCGAGGCGGTCGAATTCGTCCGGCACCTCGTAGGGCGGGTCGATCAGGATCAGGCCGCGCCGCTCCGGCGGCGGCAGGAAGGCGCGGAACGCCTCGTAGCCGTCGCGCAGATGCACGCCCACCTGGCGGTCCCCGGCGAATTCCCGGCGCAGCACCGCGTGGTCCTCCGGGTGCAGCTCGCAGCAGACCAGGCGGTCGGTGGGGCGGAGCAGGGCGCGGGCGAGGACGGGCGAGCCGGGATAGAGGCCGAGTTGCCGCACCAGCCCGACATAATCCGCGAGCGGTTCGGGCGGCGCCTCCAGCAGCCGGCCGATGCCGGCGCGCCATTCCCCGGTGCGTTCGGCCGGGCCGGTGCCGAGGTCGTAGCGGCCGATTCCGGCATGGGTATCGAGCACGAGGAACGGCTTGTCCTTGCGCGCCATCGCCCGCAGCAGCCAGACGAGCAGCGCGTGCTTGAGGCAGTCGGCGAAATTGCCGGCATGGAAGGCATGCCGATAGTTCATGGCGTGGGCGCTCCCCGCACCGTCTCCAGCGGCCAGCGCGGCCGGCAGGGAATGTCCAGCGGATCGGTCAGGCCGAGTCGCAGGCGTTCGATCCCGGCCCAGGCGACCATCACCGCGTTGTCGGTGCAGAGCCGGACCGGCGGCGCGACCAGCGGGACGCCGCGCGCGGCGGTAGCGGCGGCGATGGCGGCGCGCAGGCTGGCATTGGCCGCGACCCCGCCCGCCACCACGAGGCAGCGCGCCCCGGGCAGCATCGCGAGGGCATGCGCCACCCGGTCGGCCAGCACCTCGGCGACGGCGCGCTGGAAGCCGGCGGCGATGTCGGCGGCGTCGGCTTCCGGCAGCGGGCCGGGCGGGTAGGCGGCGACCACCTGCGCCACCGCGGTCTTGAGGCCGCTGAAGCTGAAATCGCAGCCGGGTCGGCCGAGCAGCGGGCGCGGGAAGGCGAGCCGCGCCGGGTCGCCGGCGGCGGCGAGGCGCTCCAGCGCCGGCCCGCCCGGCCAGGGCAGGCCGAGCATCTTCGCCACCTTGTCGAACGCCTCGCCGACCGCGTCGTCGATGGTGCCGCCGAGCCGGCGATAGCGCCCGACCCCTTCCACCGCCACGCACTGGCAATGCCCGCCGGAGACGAGCAGCAGCAGATAGGGGAAATCCGCCGCCCCCGATCCCGCCGGGGCGAGGCCGGGCAGGCGGGCGGTCAGCGCATGCGCCTCCAGATGATTGATGCCGATGAAGGGTTTTCCGGCCGTGAGGGCGATGCCCTTGCCGATGCCGGCGCCGACGATCAGGCCGCCGATCAGCCCCGGCCCGCAGGTGGCGGCGACGCCGCCGAGATCCGCGATCGTGAGCCCCGCCTGGTCCAGCACCTGCCGCACCATGCCGGGAAGATGCGCGAGATGCGCGCGGGCGGCGATCTCCGGCACCACCCCGCCGAAGGGCGCGTGTTCCTGCTGGCTCAGCACCGCTTCCGCGAGGATGCGCCCATCCGGCGCCAGCACGGCGGCCGCGGTTTCGTCGCAGGAGGATTCAAGCCCCAGCACCGGGTGATCGGCAATGTCGTGTACGCCCATTCGTTGTGCTTTCTTTTCCGTGCGCGCGGTAATAGGACACGCCGATGTCCGAGGCCCATCCCCCGCCCGGCGGCGCGCCGGGCGTGTCACGTCCCGTCGTTCGCCCTCACCACCGCGACCTGCCGCTGCGTGTCGGCACCAGGGGCTCGCCGCTGGCGCTGGTGCAAACGCGCGCCTTCCTTACCATGCTCACCCGGTTTTGCCCGGTCCTGCGCGGCATGAACGTGTTCCAGGAACACGCCATCCGCACCACCGGCGACGCGGTGCAGGACCGGCGCCTTGCCGAGATTGGCGGCAAGGGGCTGTTCGCCAAGGAGATCCACGAGGCGCTGGCGGATGGGCGGGTCGATTTCGCCGTGCACAGCCTGAAGGATCTGGAGACCGAGCTGCCGCCCGGCATCGTGCTCGCCTGCACGCTGAAGCGCGAGGATGCGCGGGACGCGCTGATCCTCGGCCCGGATTGTCTCCCCGCGGACCCGGCCGACCCCTTTGCGGCGCTGCCGGCCGGGGCGGTGATCGGCACCTCCTCGGTGCGGCGGCAGGCGCAATTGCTGCATGCGCGGCCCGATCTGCGCATCACCACCCTGCGCGGCAATGTGCAGACCCGGCTCGACAAGGTGGCGGACGGGGTTTGCGACGCGAGCCTGCTGGCGCTGGCCGGCCTTCGCCGCCTCGGCCTGGAGGACGCCGCCTCCGTGGTGCTCGATCCGGACGCGATGGTGCCGGCGGCCGGGCAGGGGATCGTCGGCGTCACCGTGCGCGAGAATGATATCGAGCTGCGCGAGCTGCTCGCCGGCATCGAGGACCCGGAGGCGCGCGCGGTGTCCACCGCCGAGCGGTCGATGCTGGCCTTGCTGGACGGCTCCTGCCGCACCCCGATCGGCGGCCATGCGCGACTTCTGCCGGACGGGCGGCTGCATTTGACCGGCCTCGTCGCCCGGGAGGACGGGTCCTTCCTGCTCAAGCGCAGCCTGCACGGGCCGGCGAGCGATGCCGTGCGACTCGGGGCGGAACTGGGCGCCAGCCTGCGGGCGGACAGTCCTGCCGAGATCTTTCTTCCCTGAGATGGGGCCGGCCGGCGCGGCGCCGGAGCGGCGCGCCGTCCTGATCACCCGGCCGGAGGCCGAGGCCGCGTCCACCGCCGCGCAGGTGGCGGCGCGCGGCCTCGTGCCGGTGATCGCGCCGCTGCTGCGGGTGGAGGCCCTGCGCCCGGCCCTGCCCACGCGCATCCAGGCGGTGCTCGCCGCCAGCGGCAATGCCGTCGCCGCCTTGCCGCCCTTGCCGGTGAAGCTCCTCGCGGTGGGGGATGCCACCGCCGCGCGGGCGCGGGCACGCGGCTTCACCGAGGTTTACAGCGCCGGGCGCGACGCCGAGGCGCTGGCCGGGCTGGCCGCACAACTCTTTGATCCGGCCGGGCCGCCGCTGCTGCTCGCGGCCGGGCGAGGGCAGGGCGGGGCGCTGGCGGCCCGGCTGCGCGACCGCGGTTTCCGCGTCATCCGCCGCGCCGTCTATGCCGCATCGCCGGTTCCCGCCTTTCCACCCGCCGCAAGCGCGGCGCTGGAAGCGGGCACGCTGCGCGCGGCGCTCTTCCTCTCCGCCGAGACCGCCCGCGTCTTCTGCCGTCTTTTGCCGGCTGGCCTGCGTCTCTCGCTCGGTTCCGTTGAGGCGCTGGCGATTGGCGAACCGGCTGCACTCGCGCTAAAGGCAGTTCCATGGCGGCACGTCCGTGTCGCAGCGAGACCGACCCTGGACGAGGTGCTGGCCCTTCTATGAGTGACATCCCTCCGCCGCCCGACGCTCAGGAGCCCAAGCCTCCGCACGCCGAGCCCCATCCCCCCGCGGTCCCGGACGCGCCGGAGCACGAGCTGGGCGAGGCGCAGGCCGCGCCGCTCGCGGCGCAGGAGCCGCACTCCGCTCCTGAAAACCGGCCCGCGCCGGCCGAGGCGCATGAGGCCCAGGCCATGCCGGCCGAGGAGCCGGTATCCCCCCCTGCCGTGGACGAAGTGCCGCCCTTCCGGCCGGCCCCGCCGCCGGCTCCGCCCCCGCCGCCGGCCCCTCAGGCGCGCTCCGGCTCCGGGGCGTTGCTCGGGCTGTTCGCGCTCGGCTTCCTGGTTTTGGCCGGCGGCCTGTACTGGGTCTGGAGCCATCCGCAGGCGGCCGGTGGCGCCGCCACGCGCCTCGATGCCGCGGAGCAGCAGGTAAGCAGCCTCGGCCAGCAGGTGACGGCGCTGGAGCAGCGGGTGGACGCGCTGGAGAAGCGTGGCCCCGGCGCGGCGGAGGGCGCTCCCGATCTGTCCGCCGTTTCCGGTCGGCTCGACCAGCTCACCAGCCGCCTGGACGCGCTGGCGCAGCAGGAGAAGGCGGATGCCGCCGACCTCTCCGGCCGCGTCAGCCACACCGAGCAGGCGGCCGGGGCCGCCGATCACGCCGCACGGTTCCTCCGGCTGATGGCGGCACGCGAGGCGCTGGCCGCCGGGCAGAAGCTCGGCGACATCCCGGACGCGCCGCCGGCGCTCGCCCGCTTCGCCGATACGGCGCCGCCCACCGAGGCCACGCTGCGCCGCGCCTTCCCGGCGGTGGTGGAGGCGGCGCGCGCCGCCGGCGCGCCGGAGCCCGCGGGCAAGCAATTGCTCGACCGCATGTGGGACCGCATGCAGCGCAGCATCACCATCCGGCACGGCGACACCGTGCTGATCGGCGACCGGAGCGCGGTGGCGCTCGGCCACGCCCAGGCGGCGCTGGAGGCCGGCGATCTGGCCGGCGCCGTCGCGGCGCTCGATGGCCTGACCGGCCCGGCGGCGCAGGCGGCGCAGTCCTGGGCCGACCAGGCGCGGGCGCTGCTCGCCGCCCGCGCGGCCCTCGCCGATCTGATGGCGCACGCATGATGCGCCGCGTCCTTCTCATCATCGTGGTGGCGGCCATCGTCGTGGCCGTCGCCTGGTGGGTCGCGTTGCTGCCCGGCAGCGTCGCGATCCAGTTCGGCGGGACGTCGATCGACGCGCCGGTGCCGGTGGCGCTGATCGGCCTCGTCGTCCTGTTCATCCTGCTCTACGTGCTGGTGCGGGTGGCGGTGTTCACCTTCCACCTGCCGTCGCTCTCCCGCCGGCGGCGGGCGGCGGCGCACCGTCGGCGCGGCGATGTCGCGGTGACGCGCGCCCTGGTCGCGCTCTCCGCCCACGAGCCGGGTGATGCCCGGCGCGAGGCGGCCCGTGCCCGCCGCCTGCTCGGCGATACGCCGCAAACCCTGCTGCTGACCGCCTATGCCGCCCGCCTCGCCGGACAGGAGGATGAGGCGGATCGTGCTTTCCAGGCGCTCGCGTCGCAGGATGACGCCGCGCTGCTCGGCCTGCGCGGCCTGCTGCGCCGGGCGATCAGCAAGGAGGACTGGCAGGAAGCGGCCGAGCTTGCCCGCCGTGCCGAAGCGGCGCATCCGGGCAATACCTGGCTGCGCGCCGAGCGCGAGCAGCTCGCGATCCGCACCGGGGCGTGGAAGGACGCGCTCTCCGTGGCGCCGCCCGGCGATACGCGCATCGCCTTCATGATCGCCTCCGCCGAATCCGATGCCGATCCGGCGCAGGGGTTGCGTCTGGCGAAGCAGGCGTGGCGGGCGAACAAATCCCTCGTCCCGGCTGCTCTGGCCTATGCCCGCCGTTTGCGCGAGCGTGGGCAGGAGAACCGGGCGCGGACGGTGCTGCGCACGACCTGGGCCCTGGCGCCGCAGCCCGATCTCGCGGCCTTCGCCCTGGCGGCGCGGAGCGAGCCGGCCCTGCGCCTGCAGGAAGCCGGGCGGCTCGTACAGGACAACCCGCAGCATCCGGAAAGCCTGCTGCTGCTGGCGCGCACCAAGCTCGAAACAGGCGATCGGGCCGAGGCGCAGCGTCTCGCCGAGGCGGCGCGGGCCACCGGGCTCAATCAGCGCCGGCTCTGGGTGCTGCTCGCCGACATCGCCGAGAGCGATGACAGCGAGGCGGGGCGCAAGGCGCAGTACGAGACGCTGCGCCATCTCGCCGATGCCGAGCCGGACCCGGTCTGGCACTGCGACGAATGCAACACCCCGCTGCCGGCCTGGCGGCCGGCCTGCCCGCATTGCCACACCGCAGGCCGGGTGGTCTGGGGCACGCCGCGTCAGGCGCTGCTTGCTATCACGGAGTAATACCAGCGAGCATAATGATTGACCTATGCGGGAAAGCCTGCGGGGCTCTGCCCCGCACCCCGCTGGGGGCAGCGCCCCCAGACCCGCACACGTTTGAAAATTCTTCATGGAATGGGGTCTGGGGCCGACAGCCCCAGCGGGTCCAGGGCAGAGCCCTAGCCTTTTTCTCGATCGGTCAAGACTTACGGCGGTTGGTATAAGGCGTCCTGGCCGGGCTGGCACCAGCCCGGCCCGGTTCGCTCTGGCGGATCCGCGCCAAACCAAGCCGGCGCGCATACCCTGGCCGACGGGCGCGAATGCCCGTAACGTTTCCTCGACCGGCACCGAGCGCCGCCCTGCCGGCGGTCGCCGGGCCAGAGTCGCCGGGCCAGAGGGGAAACCGCGCATGACCGACCAGCCGCAAACCTTGCCGCAAATCGCCGGGGCCGCGCCCACGCCGGATTCTTTCGCCGACGCCGCTCTGGTCGTCATCGACGCGCAACGCGAATACGCGACCGGGCGGCTGCCGCTCGCCGGGATCGCGGATGCCTCGGCGCAGATCGGCGCCTTGCTGGCGCGGGCCCGCGCGCAGGGAACGCCAGTGTTCCATATCGTGCACCATGAGGCCGAGGGCGCGCCGATCTTCGATCCGGCGAGGCAGGCCGTCGCCATCATCCCGGGGCTTGAGCCGGCGCCGGGGGAACGCCTCATCACCAAGGCCCTGCCGAATTCCTTCGCCGGCACGGCGCTGCTGGAGGCAATCCGGGAAACCGGGCGGCCGGCGCTGATCGTCGCCGGGTTCATGACGCATATGTGCGTCAGCTCCACCGTGCGCGCCGCGATCGATACCGGCCTGCGGGTCACGCTGGTGGCGGGGGCGACGGCGACGCGGGATCTGCCCGGCGCGGCGGCGGATGAGGTGCTGCCAGCGGCATCACTGCAGGCGGCGACGCTCGCGGCGCTCGCGGATTATGGGGCGGCGGTGGTGCCGGACGCGGGGGCTGTGCCGGCGGCGTAGAGAAGGCCAGGGGCTTTGCCCTGGACCCGTCACGCGAAGAGGCGTGCCTGCGCACGACGGGGCCCTGAGGCCCCCAGGCAAAAAGTAAAGGATTCCAAAGGCTAAGCCTTTGGCGGGGTCCAGGGGCAGCGCCCCTGGCCTTTACTTACGAAATAAAACTCAGGCGTGTCCGGTCTGCGGCGCTTCCGCCGCGCGGCGGCTCTGCCACAGGGCCACGAAGTCGATCGGCTGCAGCAGCACCGGCGGGAAGCCGCCCTCGCGCGTCACGTCCGAGAGGATGTTACGGGCGAAGGGGAACAGCAGGCGCGGGCACTCGATCAGCAGCACCGGCTCGACCGCCTGATCCGGCACGCCGTTCAGGGTGAAGATGCCGGCATAGGCCAGTTCGGCGATGAACACGGCGCGGCCATTCTCGGGCGTGCCGTTCGCGGCGACCGGCGGTTCGCTGGCCTCGGCGCGCACCGAGAGCGTCACCTCATAGACGTTCTGGCCTTCCTGCAGGCGGCGGGCCTGCACATCCAGATTGATCTGCACCTGCGGCTGCCCGCGCAGCGTGGCGAAGATCTCCGGGCCGCTCGGCACCTCGAAGGAGAGATCCTTCACATACTGCACATTCACCACCAGCGGCGGCACGCCCTGGGTTTCCCCGGTCGGGATGTTCGCGGACTCGGACATCGTGGTCTCCTGTTGCCGGGTGCGGGTAGCATGCCCGACGGGCTGTTTCCACTAGCAGCCTGATCGGTGCGGATTGAAGGGCTGATCAGGCTCTAGTTCGTTGTTTTTGCGAGTACCCTTGTCGGTTCAGATGCGTCCATCCGCACCGATGGCGCTCCAAGGCCCCGCGCGAACGCGGCCTGTCCGGGGCGTCACGCACCGGGCCGCGCGGCCCAGTGTCAGTGGTGCTGCCAGACGATCTCTTCCGGCGCCGGCAGGGTCGGATCGTAGCGCAGCCACTCGCAGTTCCCCATGCTCCGGCCGGTGAGCGCCAGGATGAAGCCCCAATGGCTGACCACCAGCGTCTCCGACCAGTCATGCAGCGCCCGCATCTCGTCGCGGAACAGCGCCGCGCGCTCGATCACCTGCTCCTCCGGCTCTTGCATCGCCGGCCACCAGATCTCGTCGATATGTGAAAAATCCTGCTCCGGCCAGGAGGGCGCAAGCTCGGTGCGCGGCGTGCCGATGTCGCAGACGAAGGCGAAGCGCTCGCGCACGATCGGATTGACGAGCACCGGCAGGTCGAGCATCCGCCCCACGATGGTCGCGGTCTGCAGGGCGCGGGTGTAAGGTGATGCGAGAATGCGGCGCAGATCATGCCCGGCGAGCGCCCGGGCAGCCGCCTCGGCCTGTTGCACCCCGAGCGGCGTCAGCACCGGATCGACGATGCCCGGATCGCGGCGGGTCGCCGAGAAATGGACGTTGAATTCGCTCTGCCCGTGGCGCAGCAGGATCATGTGTTCCGATTAAAGCCTTTCGTCCGGTAACAGAAGCGGCAAAGCGATGACGGCGGGCGGCCCTGTCCCCGCGTTGCCGATTCCCACGCCGCGCCCTATGTCTGCGGCACAAGAGGAGTGCAGGTTCCATGGATTCGAGCGGCGGTTTTCCGATCGATATTCTCCTGTTCGGGATGATCGCGGCGTTTCTGATCCTGCGCCTGCGCAGTGTGCTCGGTCGCCGGACAGGATTTGAACGCGCGGCGCCCCCGGCTTCACGGCCGGAGGCGCAAGGCCCGGTGATCGAGGGGCGCGCCGAGCCGGCGCCTACGCGCACCCTGCCGGCGCCGGACAGCGCGGCGGGCCAGGGGCTCGTTCGCATCCGTGCCGTCGATGCCAGCTTTGATTCCGCCCGCTTCCTGCAGGGCGCGGAGCATGCGTTCCGCCTGATCGTCGCGGCCTTCGCCGCCGGCAAGCGGGAGGATCTGCGGCCGCTGCTGACCGAGGAAACCTATCGCGCCTTCGAGTCCGCCATCGTCGCGCGTGAGGCGGCGGGCGAGATCCAGCGCACCGAGATCCGCGCCGTGCCTGAGGCGACGATCGAGGAGGCCAAACTCACCGGCACCCAGGCGGAGATCACCGTCCGATTCGTCTCCTCCCAGGTGAACGTGACCCTGGGCCGCGACGGCCAGCCGGTCGGCGGCGCCGACGCGGTCACCGAGATCATCGACATCTGGACCTTCGCGCGGGATCTCGCCCGCAATGACCCGGCCTGGCGGCTGGCCGCGGCGCGCGCCGGCTGATGCGCCTCGGCTTTCGGAGCGTCGCCAGGGCGGCCGCCCTCGCGACGCTGGCGGGACTGTCCGCCTGCGCCGTGCGGCCGTCCGGGCCGCCCGCGCTGTCGCTGCGCCAGGTGGGGTTCGACGCAGTGCCCGGCTGGGCCGGGGACCGCCAGGCCGAGGCGATGCCGGCCCTGCTGCGCGGCTGCGAGCGCCTGCTCGATCTGCCGCAGGCGCAGGAACTTGGCGGGCAGGGGCTCGCGGCCGATCTCGGCGGCCGGGCCTGGCAATGGCGCGGCGTCTGCCAGGCCGCACGCGCCGTGCCGCCGGGCGATGACGCGGCGGCACGGCGCTATTTCGAGACCTGGTTCGCGGTCTGGCGGGTCGGGGATCGCGGCGAGGAAGAGGCGCGCTTCACCGGCTATTACGAGCCGGAGGTGGCGGGTTCGCGCGTCCGTCGCGGTCCGTATCAGGTGCCGGTGCTCGCCCGGCCGCGCGATCTGGTGCAGCAGACGGATGCGGACGGCAAGCCGGTCTTCGGCCGGATGCAGGGCGGTCTGTTGGTGCCCTATTACGACCGGGCGGAGATCGAGGCCGGCGCGCTCGACGCGCAGGATCTGTCGATCGTCTATCTGAGCGATCCGGTGGACCTGTTCTTCCTGCAGATCCAGGGCGCCGGCCGGATCCGCCTGCCCGATGGCCGGATCATGCGCGTCGCCTATGCCGGCAAGAACGGGCGGCCCTACGTGCCGATCGGCCGGCTGATGGTGGAGCGGCATTTGCTCGCCCCGGATCAGGTGAGCATGCAGAGCGTGCGCGCCTGGCTGCTCGCGCATCCGGATCAGGCGAAGGCGCTGATGGACGAGAATCCGTCCTACGTCTTCTTCCGCGTGGTCCCCGACGTGCCCCCGGCCGAGGGGCCGCCGGGGGCGCTCGGGGTCGATCTCACCGCCGGACGTTCGGCCGCGGTAGACCGGAGCTTCATCCCGCTCGGCGCGCCGGTCTATGTCGATACGACCGATCCGCTGACCAGCGCCCCGCTGCAACGCCTTGCCCTGGCGCAGGATCTTGGCACCGACATCACCGGGCCGGTGCGGGCCGACATCTTCTTCGGCGACGGTGACGAGGCGGCGGCGCGGGCCGGGCACCTGCACGCGAGCGGCGGCTTCTACCTGCTGCTGCCGCGGCCGGAGACCGGCGCGCGCTGATAATGATTGACCCATGGAGCGAAGCAGCGGGGCTCTGTCACGCGCCCCGTCACGCGCAGCGTGCCTTCGCACGACGGGGGCAAGCGCCCCCAGACCCGCACAAATTGGAATGGGGTCTGGGGCCGACGGCCCCAGTGGGGTCCAGGGGCAAAGCCCCTGGCCTTAAGGCCGCTGGCATCAAAGGCGAGGGGCGTCCGGATCGTCCCGGCTGCCCACGCGACAGGTGGTCCCGGCGGGCGCGGACGGGCATGCTCACGCCATGAGCTTCCGAGTCGCCGACGCGGAGGCGGCTCCGGCCGTCCTCCCGACTTCCCTGCCAGACGGAGCCGGCCAAACCGCCGGCCTTGCCGCCCCGGCCGCCGAGCGTCCGACATGTGAGACGATTGGCCGCCACGCGCTCTGGCGCGGCGACTGCCTGGAGGTGCTGCCGGCCCTGCCGGCGGAATCGGTCGATGTCATCGTCACCTCGCCGCCGTACAATATCGGCCTCGCCTACCGGCGCTATGACGACCGGCGCGAGGAGGCGGAGTATCTCGACTGGATGGTCGCCGTCGCCGGAGCGCTGCGCCGGGTGTTGCGGCCGGACGGGTCGTTTTTCCTCAACATCTCCGGCTCGAACAGCCGGCCCTGGCTGCCCTTCGAGCTGATCGTGCGCCTGCGGCCGCTCTTCGCGCTGCAGAACCACATCACCTGGATCAAGTCGATCGCGACCGGCGTCGATTCGGTGGGTCACTACAAGCCGCTGGGCGGCGCGCGCTTCCTCAACCACAACCACGAGCACATCTTCCACCTGACGCTGAACGGGGATGTGCAACTGGACCGGCTGGCGGTGGGCGTGCCGTTCAAGGACAAGAGCAACATCGCCCGGCGCAAGCATGCGCGGGATCTGCGTTGCCGCGGCAATACCTGGTTCATCCCCTACGCCACGGTGCGCACCCGGGCGCAAAAATACCATCATCCGGGGACGTTCCCGATCGACCTGCCGCGCTGGTGCATCCGGTTGCACGGCCGGCCCGGCGCCGCCGTGCTGGACCCGTTCGCCGGCGCCGGCACCACTCTGGTCGCGGCCGAGCTGGAAGGGGCGAGCGGGACCGGCATCGAGCTTGATCCGGACTATGTGGCGGCCGCGCGGGAGCGACTGCGCGAGAGCCTGGCCGCGCCCGGCACGGCGGGCTGAGCCGCTGGGCGGGCGGCGTGGAGGGTCATGGAAGCAGCGGGGCTCTGCCCCGCGCCCTGTCACGCGCAGGCGTGCCTTCGCACGACGGGGGCAGCGCCCCCAGACCCGCATGAGTTTGGAATCATTCATGAAAAGGGGTCTGGGGCCGACGGCCCCAGTGGGGTCCAGGGGCAACGCCCCTGGCCTTTCAACGGATCAATCACATAAGGCGGTTGCTATCAGGCCGCCGCGAGGAACAGCCCGATCACGCTCAGCAGCCCCAGGAACCAGATCAGCGTGCGCAGCGCCGCCGGGCCGGTCAGATAGAGGCCGGTATAGACGAGGCGCAGCAGCAGGAAGGCGCCGGCCAGGCCATTGATCGTCGCCTGCGGCGCGTGCCGCATCTCCGCCAGCAGCACGCCGGCGGCGAAGGGCGGAAAGGCTTCCAGATGGTTCTGGTGCGCCCAGTGCAGGCGCTGCCGCCAGCCCTGGAGCCCGGCCGTCCAGCGTCGCGGCGCCGTGTTGTCATAGCCGGAGGTGGGGCCGCGCGCCGATGCGACGGCCAAATAGGGCAGCAGCGCGGCGGCAAGGATCATCCAATCGGCGAAGCTCATGGTCTCTCCGGGTTTGCAACGAATGTCGTGCCCTATGTGGGCCGGGACTGCCGGGTGTAAACCCGGCGCGGCCCGTGCGCGGCGCCCGATGCCGGCCCGGCGCTCTGGCGGCGGCGCGGGCCGGGGCCTACATTGGCGCCATGTCCGCTTCCCCGCCGCGCGTCGCCCTGTTCGTTACCTGCCTGGTGGATTTGTTCCGCCCGAGCGTTGGCTTCGCCGCCATCCGCCTGCTGGAGCAGGCGGGCTGCAGCGTGGAGGTGCCGCGGGCGCAGACCTGTTGCGGCCAGCCCGCCTATAATTCCGGCGACCGGGCCACGGCGCGCGATCTCGCCCGTGGTATACTGGATGCGTTCGGCGGCTATGATTACGTCGTCGTGCCCTCCGGCTCCTGCGCCGCCATGCTGCGCCACCATGTGCCGGAGCTGTTCCAGGACGACCCGGAGCTGCGCGTGCGCGCCGACGCGCTCGCCGGGCGGACCCACGAACTCGTTTCTTTCCTGACCGATATTCGCGGCCTGACGGATCTGTCCGCCGGCTGGCAGGGCAGCGTGACCTATCACGATTCTTGTTCCGGCCTGCGCGAACTCGGGATCAAGGCGCAGCCGCGGGCGCTGCTCGCCAGGCTACCCGGCGTCACGCTCAAGGAGATGGCGGAGCCGGAACTCTGCTGCGGCTTCGGCGGCACGTTCTGCGTCAAATATCCCGAGATCTCGACGCGCATGGTCAGCGACAAGGTGCGCGACATCGCCGCCACCGGCGCCGAAACGGTCCTTGCCGGCGATCTCGGCTGCCTGCTGAACATCGCCGGCCGGCTCTCCCGCGAGGGCGTCCCGGTGCGCGCGCGGCATGTCGCCGAGATCCTGTCCGGCCTGGCCGACACCCTGCCCGCGATCGGCGAGGGGAGGGAGTGAGGATCGCTTCTTCAGCCCTCCGCCAGGGCCATATCAGCCAGACCGCTTCCCCGTAGACGGAGACGAGATGACACGCACGCTCAGGATCGCGGTCCAGATGGACCCGATCGAGACCATCAACATCGATGGCGATTCGACCTTCGCCCTGATGCTGGAGGCGCAGCGGCGCGGCCATGCCCTGTGGCATTACGAGGTGCGGCACCTCTCCCTGCGCGAGGGCAAGGCGGGGCCGCATGCAAGCCGGGTGGAGCGGCTGACCGCGGTGGCCCGTCCCGTCCATGTGCAGCGGGTCGCCGGCGATCATTACCGGTTCGGCGAGCCGGAGACGCTGGATCTCGCGACGATGGACGTGGTGCTGATGCGCCAGGACCCGCCCTTCGACATGGCCTATATCACCGCGACGCATCTGCTGGAGCACATCCACCCGCGCACGCTGGTGGTGAACGATCCGAAATCGGTGCG
>DATJWY010000315.1:0-5015 GCA_035500775.1 Acetobacteraceae bacterium | reverse complement strand
GTGCCGCTGACCGCGCTTGGGGCCTGGTATTACGGGTTGCGGGATCGGTTGGGGGTGTAGAAAGGCGAGGGGCTTTGCCCCTCGACCCCACTGGGGCCATTGGCCCCAGACCCCGATGCAGTGGTAGGCGAGACCACGGATGATGCGCAGGCAGATCCAACTGGCGCGGATACCCGTTCCCAGGCGGGGTGGTGTCAAGCCTGCTGAGGTGCAGACCGGCACGACACGGACAGGCCGGATACTTTGACTGCCCGCCGCCCTGTCCCGCGGGCGCTGGCTACAGCGGGTACAGGCTCAGTTCCACGCGCCGGTTCTTCGCGCGCCCATCCGGCGTGTCATTCGAGGCAACCGGATCGGCATCGCCGAAGCCTTTGCAGACGACGAGGTGCGGATTGAGCCCCTGGGAAATCAGGAAATCCCGCACGTTCTCGGCTCGCAACTGCGAAAGCTGTTGGTTTGATTCAATGCCGCGAGCGCGCATCTCCGGTCCGATTGGTGTGCTGTCGGTGAAGCCACTGACGTAGAGCATGTGTTCCTGAGAGGGGCCGAGCTTCTTCACGAGCCCCGCGAACAGCTCCTTCCCGGCAGGCGAGAGTTCCCATCCCCCGGGTGGAAACGCCAGATCACTGTTGACGGTGTACATCACCGTCACGGCGCTCATCAGCGTATCGAAGCAAGGGGCGGAGAGTTCCGAGACATGCGCCTTCATGCATGCCTTGATCCGCCCGCCGCCCGGCGGCACGCCGGGGCAGAGCCGATCCACGTCGCCCGCGCAGGCGCGAGTGATCTGCATCCGGCTCGGCACCGGCGGTTCCTGCGCAGATGCAGCCGTTGCGGGCAGGACCAGCCACACCAGAAGTCCGTAGCAACCGAGTCCTCGCATCGAAGCACTCCTCCTGAACGGGTTTCTGTTTGGCGCACATTTGGCGGCATTGCTGCTGGAGGCGGACAACGAGCACTCCCTTGCGGAGCGCCAGCAGGACGCCCTGCGTCTGGCCATAACGGCATGACGACCCAGGTGTCGGTCTCCGGTTAGAGTTCGGGCGCACTTCCTTTCTGGCTATCTCGTCGCAGCCGCTTCCCGCGCTTGAGGACATGGATCATTGATCCAGGGCATTCAACACGGCGAGGATCACGCCCGGCATGGCGCCGCCTCTGGTGTGAAACGGCACGCAATCAGAGTGCCGATTCACAGCCAGGGACCACCCAAACGGCAAGGGGTCTGGGGCCGACGGCCCCAGCGGGGTCCAGGGGCAGCGCCCCTGGCCTTCCTTTCAGGCCCCCGCCCCCTCCAGCGCCTCTTCCGCCGCCAGCCAGTCGGCCTCGGCCGCTTCCTGCTCGCGCGCGATGGCGGCGAGGCGGGTATTGGCTGCCGTCACCTCGGCGGCGCGGCCCGGGGCGTAGAGCGCCGGGTCGGCCAGCCTGGCCTCGATCGTCGCCCGCTCGGCGGCGAGCTTCGCCATCCGCGCCTCGGCGTCTCGTGCCCGTTTGCGCAGCGGCGCGAGTTGCGCCCGCGCCTCCGCCCGCTCGCGCCGGTCGTCCCGCTTCGTCTGCGTCGCTTCCTGCCGCTGCGGCCGGGCGCGTTCGGCGAGCAGGGTGCGGTATTCGTCCAGATCGCCCTCGAAGGGCCGCACCGTGCCATCCGCCACCAGCCAGAGCCGGTCGGCGACCAGCTCCACCAGATGCGGGTCATGGGTGATCAGGAGCACGGCGCCCTGATAGTCGGCCAGCGCCCGCACCAGCGCCTCGCGGGCGTCGATGTCGAGATGGTTGGTCGGCTCGTCCAGGATCAGCAATTGCGGCGCGTCGCGGGTGGCGAGCGCCAGCAGCAGCCGCGCCTTCTCGCCGCCGGAGAGATTGGAGGTTGGCGTCTCCGCCCGGTCGGCGTCCAGGCCGAAGCGGGCGAGCTGTGCCCGCACCTGCGGCGGGATCGCGCGCGGCAGGGCGCGGGTCATGTGGTCGATCGGGCTCTCACCCGGCACCAGCTCCTCCGCCTGGTGCTGGGCGAAGTAGCCGACGCGCAGCTTGCCGGAGCGCCGCACCTCGCCGCTGATCGGGTCGAGCCTTCCTGCGATCAGCTTGGCGAAGGTGGATTTGCCGTTGCCGTTCGCGCCGAGCAGGGCGATGCGGTCATCCATGTCGATGGAGAGGTGCAGGTTGCGCAGCACCGGCACGCCGTCATAGCCGACGGAGACCCGGTCGAGCGCCAGGATTGGCGGCGCAAGGCGGATCGGCTCGGGGAATTCGAACCGGGTGGGCGCGTCCTCCACCACCGCCTCGATCACCGGCAGCTTCTCCAGCGCCTTCAGCCGCGCCTGCGCCTGCCGCGCCTTGGTCGCCTTGGCGCGGAAGCGGTCCACGAAGGCCTGCATATGCGCCCGCTGCGCCGCGATGCGCTCGGCGGCGCGCGCCTGCTGCATCGCCTGCTCAGTGCGGATGCGCACGAACTCGGTGTAGCCGCCGGTCGTCAGGGTGAGCTTGCCGTGATCGAGATGGGCGATGGCCTCCACCGCCCGGTCGAGCAGCCCGCGATCATGCGAGACCACCAGCACCGCGCCGGGGAAGCGGGCGAGCCAGCCCTCCAGCCACAGCGTCGCCTCCAGGTCGAGATGGTTGGTCGGCTCGTCGAGCAGCAGCAGGTCGGGGGCGGCGAACAGGGCGGTGGCGAGCGCCACGCGCATGCGCCAGCCGCCGGAGAAGGAGGCGACCGGCCGCGCCTGCGCCGCGGTGTCGAAGCCGAGGCCGGCGAGGATGCTGGCGGCGCGGGAGGGCGCGGCGTCGGCGCCGATGGCGCGCAGCCGATCATGGATCTCGGCGAGGCGGGCGGGCTCGGCATGCTCCGCCTCGGCGAGCAAAGCGAGGCGTTCCGGGTCGCCCTGCAACACCGTATCCAGCAGCGACACGTCGCCGGCGGGCGCTTCCTGCTTCACCTGCGCCATGCGGGCGCGGGCGGCGAGGCGGATCTCGCCGCCATCGAGGCCGATTTCCCCGGCGATGGCGCGCAGCAGGGTCGATTTGCCCGCGCCGTTGCGCCCGATCAGGCCGATGCGCCGTCCGGGCTCGATGGTCAGATCGGCATGGTCGAGAAGGGTGCGCCCGGCGATGCGCAGGGTGATGTCGGCGACGATGAGCAGGCTCATGCCTGAGGTTTAGCCGTCTCGTGGGGCTGGTGGGAAGCGGGCAGGGTTGCCGCGGGCGAGAGGCCGGTCTAAAGCCGCCGGCACTTGCCCCTGCAACCAGGAATCTTCGTCATGGCGATCGAGCGCACTCTTTCCATCCTCAAGCCGGACGCGACGCGGCGCAACCTCACCGGCCGGATCAACGACAAGTTCGAGGAGCAGGGCCTGCGCATCGTCGCGCAGAAGCGCATCCAGCTCACCACCGCCCAGGCCGAGGGCTTCTACGCGGTGCACCGCGAGCGCGGCTTCTTCCGCGAGCTGGTCGATTTCATGACCTCCGGCCCGGTGGTCGTGCAGGTGCTGGAAGGCGAGGACGCGATGGCGCGCAACCGCCAGATCATGGGCGCGACCGACCCGAAGAAGGCCGATGCCGGCACCATCCGCGCCGAGTTCGCGGAAAGCATCGAGGCGAACTCGGTGCATGGGTCGGACAGCCTGGAGAACGCGGCGACCGAGATCGCCTATTTCTTCGCGCAGACCGAAATCCTGCCGTAATATCAACTGCCTTATTGATCGATCTATCTGAAAGGCCAGGGGCTTTGCCCCTGGACCCCACTGGGGCCGTCGGCCCCAGGCCCCTTTTCGTGAATAATTCTAAACTCGTGCGGGTCTGGGGGCGCGGCCATCCGGGCCGGCGCAAATTGGGGGAGTTCTCCCCCAACAGCAGACGCCGATTACCCATCTCCGTCCGCCAGATCCGGCTCCGACACGACCCGGATCGCCGTCGGATTGCCGAACAGCCCAAGCTCCATATCGGCTACGATCGCCCATGTCGCGCGATCCAGCACGCAAAGCCGCGTCGGCGTCCGCACGCGGCCGAAACGCTCCGCCGACCAGAACCCGTAGGTGATCAGCACGTGCCGCGCGGTGATCGCCAGGCCGCGCGCGAAGCCGGGCGAAGACAGCCGCGGCAGCGTCACCGCCCGCTCGGACGCGCCGCGCAGGAGGAGCCTGCCGCCTTCGCTGTCGAGCACGTGCAGCGTCCCGTCAATGCGCGCCACGTCATGCGACGCCCGCCCCAGCCCCTGATGCACGGCGACGAGCCGCGCCGGGGCGGCGGCGTGGTCGAGCTCGAGGGCGAAGCTGCCGCGCTCCCAGTTATGCGCCAGCACCAGGAGCGATTCGCCATCGACCCCGAGGGAGTTGAAGTGATGAGGGTCCGTCGGGTGCGCCGGCGACACGGGGCATCGCAGCGGCTCCGGGACGAGCGGCAGCAGCGCGATCTCCCCGCGACGCGCGCCGCTGCGCAGATCGAACATCGTTACCTTCGACCCGTGCCCGAGCACCACGCCCAGCCGGTCGCCGATGCGCCGGATCTGGTGCAGATCGTCCAGTTCCGGATCGCGCAGCCAGGGCCGCAACACGCCGCCAGCGAGGTCGAGCGTATGGATCACGTCGGTCTCGCCGCCGCGCGCCCGGCCGCCCGGCAGCCGGTTGCGAGCGGCTACCAACAGCCGGTCCCCGTCGCGGGTCAGGCCGAAATACACGCCGCGCCCGGTATCGATCGGCGTCGTCGCGCCGTGCCCGGTGGCCAGGTCGAACTCGACCCGCAGCAGCGCAAGGTAGCTGCTGACGATGGCGGTGATCTTCACGTGCGGCCCAAGGCGGATCAGAGTCCCCGCCGCTTGCCCGCCGGAATGCGGGCGGCGGCGTCCTGGGGCGGTTGGTCGACGAGGGTTTGCGAAGCGACGATCATGTCCGACATCGATGCCGTCCCGGCGCGAGAATGGAGCCCAAGCTGCATGTCGGGGTTGAGGCCCCTCGTCAAGCGGGGCACGGGCGTCGTGCTGGCATGCGGGCTGGAGCATGATAGTTTTAGATTGACCCGCAGGAAGG
>DATJWY010000314.1:0-6017 GCA_035500775.1 Acetobacteraceae bacterium | reverse complement strand
TAATCGGGGCAAAACCCCGGGCACGCAGGTGCAGCATAGCCACGGCTGCGCAACGACGGCCGCAGAATTCTGCCATTTTTCGGCGCTCCATCCCGGAATGATCCGCATCCGGTCCATGTCTACCCGGGGTTTTGCCCCAATTACCCCGCCAAAGGCAAGCCTTTGGAATCCATTACTTGTGGGGGGCTGGGGCCTCAAGGCCCCAGCGGGTCCAGGGCGGAGCCCTGGCCTTCCCTATGCCGGGGGCCCGGCGATGATCGCCCTGCTGACGGGCCGGATCGCGCTGATGGAAGCTGATCGCTGCATCGTCGATGTCGGCGGCGTCGGCTACCTGGTGCATGCCTCCACCCGCACTCTGTCCGCGCTGCCGGCGCCGCCCGAGGTCGCGCGGCTGCTGGTCGAGACGCATGTCCGCGAAGATGCGATCCTACTCTATGGGTTTTTCGACTCGGCCGAACGCGACTGGTTCCGTTTGTTGACCACGGTGCAGGGGGTTGGCGCCAAGGTGGCGCTCGGCGTGCTCTCGGCGATGGCGCCGCGCGACCTCGTCGCCGCCATCGCGGCGGGGGACAAGGGGAGCCTGACGCGTGCCCCCGGCGTCGGCCCCAAGCTCGCCGTGCGGCTGCTGAGCGAGTTGCGCGACAAGGTCGGGGCGATGCCGGGCGGCGACGGGGTCGCGCTGCCGGTCGTGGCGCTGCCCGGCGGCGGGCTGGCGGCGGACGCACTCTCGGCCCTCGCCAATCTCGGTTACCGCCGGGCCGAGGCCGAGCCGGTGGTGGCGCGGGCGGTGGAGCGGGCAGGGGATGACGCGACGCTTGACGCGGTGCTGCGGGCTGCGCTCAAAGATCTAGCCAGATGAGTGGAAAACGCGGCATTCCTGAGAGAGAAGATGAGCGCGCCGTCTCGTCCTCCCGGGCTCCGGAAGATGCGGCGGAGGCGTCGCTGCGGCCGCAAACTCTCGCCGAGTTCATCGGCCAGAAAGCCAGCCGGGAGAATTTGTCTGTTTTCATCCAGGCCGCGCGCAAGCGGGGAGAGGCGCTGGATCATGTGCTGCTGCACGGGCCGCCGGGACTGGGCAAGACGACGCTGGCGCAGATCGTGTCGCGCGAGCTGGGCGTCGGCTTTCGCGCCACCTCCGGCCCGGTGATCCAGCGCGCCGGCGATCTCGCCGCCATCCTGACCAATCTGCAGCCACGCGACGTGCTGTTCATCGACGAGATCCACCGCCTGCAGCCCGCTATCGAGGAGGTGCTGTATCCGGCGATGGAGGATTTCCAGCTCGATCTCATCATCGGCGAGGGGCCGGCGGCGCGCAGCGTGCGCATTGACCTCGCGCCCTTCACCCTCGTCGCCGCCACCACCCGCGCCGGCATGCTGGCGACGCCGCTGCGCGACCGCTTCGGCATCCCGCTGCGCCTCGTCTTCTATACCCCGGCGGAGCTGGAGCTGATCGTGCGGCGCGGGGCGGAGAAGCTCGGCCTCGCGCTGACCCCGGAGGGGGCGGCGGAGATCGCCCGCCGCTCTCGCGGCACGCCGCGCATCGCCGGCCGGCTGCTGCGCCGGGTGCGGGATTTCGCCGCCGTGCATGACGGGGGCGGGAGCGGGGGCGGGAAGCCGATCGACCGCGCGGCGGCGGACGCGGCGCTCACCCGGCTGGAGGTGGACGCGTTCGGGCTCGATGCCATGGACCGGCGCTATTTACGCCGCATTGCCGAGCATCATGGCGGCGGCCCGGTCGGGGTGGAGACGCTCGCCGCCGCCCTCGCCGAGTCGCGCGATACGCTGGAGGATGTGATCGAGCCCTATCTCATCCAGGAAGGCCTGGTGCTGCGCACACGCAGCGGCCGCGTCCTGGGCGCCGCCGGCTGGCGGCATCTCGGCCTCACGCCGCCCACGCGCTCCGGTCAGCTCGATCTGCTGCCCGAGGAGGACGGATGACGCGGGCGGCCCGCGAGCGGGTTTCCGCCCCGCCGGTTCAGGGAAGCGGCACCTGGGCGCACCGTTACCCCGTCCGCGTCTATTACGAGGACACGGATGCCGGCGGCGTGGTCTATCACGCCCGCTATCTCGGCATGGCGGAGCGCGCCCGCACCGAGGCGTTGCGCGATCTCGGCGTTCCGCACGCCGAGATGGAGCGCGACCATGGCGTGATCTTCATGGTGCGGCGCGTCAGTTTGGAGTATCTGCGCCCGGCGCGGCTCGACGCGTTGCTGGAGGTGGTCACCGAACCGCTCGAACTGGGTGGGGCATCGGTGGTGCTGCGCCAGAGCTTCGTGAGCGGCGGGCGGACCCTGGCGGTTGCCGAGGTCGCGCTGGTCTGCGTCCGGGTCGCGGATGCCAGGCCGGCCCGCATCCCGGCGCGCTGGCGTGCGGCGCTGGGGGCAATGGCGTGGCGGATGGACGGGCCGGGGTCGGACAGGCCGGAACCGGGCCAATCCGGCCCGGGATGGCCCGGGACGGAAGAATAGGAGGTCGGAGCTTTGGATCGCGCGGTCGATGCCGTGACACTGGGGACGCCGGGAGGCGACCTGTCGTTGTTGAGCCTGTTCCTGCAGGCCGACATCGTCGTGAAATTCGTGATGCTCTGCCTGCTTGGCGCCAGCATCTGGGTCTGGGCCATCGTGTTCGAGAAATGGTCGTCGCTGCGCAAGGCCAACAAGCAGGCCGACGCGTTCGAGGACCGGTTCTGGTCCGGCGGCAGCCTGGATGAGCTTTACGAGCAGGAGGGCGCCCGCCCGACGCACCCGATCGCCGCCGTGTTCGGCGCGGCGATGAGCGAATGGCGGCGCAGCGCCCGCGTGGCCGGGGCGGATCTCGCCCGCGGCGCCGTGCGCGACCGGGTGGACCGGGCGGTCGCCGTCGCGGTCCAGCGCGAGATGGAGCGCATGGAGCGCTGGATGGTGTTCCTCGCCTCCATCGGCTCCACGGCGCCGTTCATCGGCCTGTTCGGCACCGTCTGGGGCATCATGCACAGCTTCTCGGCCATCGCCGCCATGCACAACACCAACCTCTCGGTGGTGGCGCCGGGCATCGCCGAGGCGCTGTTCGCCACCGCGATCGGTCTTGTCGCGGCGATTCCAGCCGTGCTCGCCTACAACAAGATCAGCACCGACCTCGCCCGCTTCGCCGGCCGCCTGGAGGCATTCGGCAGCGAGTTCGGCGCCATCCTGTCGCGGCAGAGCGAGGAGAGGACCTGAACCATGGGCATGTCGCTCCCGGGCAAGTCGAATGGCCGCGGCCGCTACCGGCCGATGGCCGAGATCAACGTGACGCCTCTCGTCGACGTAATGCTCGTGCTGCTCATCATCTTCATGGTGGCGGCGCCGCTGATGACCTCGGGGGTGAATGTCGATCTGCCGAAGACCAACGCGGCGCCGATCAATCAGGACAGCAAGCCACTCAGCGTGAGCATCAATGCCGAGGGCAAGATCTATCTCCAGGATACCGAGCTGGATCTCTCCGAACTGGTGGCGAAGCTCCATGCGCTCTCGCAGGATGATCCGGACCGCCGGATCTTCGTGCGTGGCGACAAGGGGATCGCCTATGGGCGGATCATGGAGGTGATGGGCACCATCACCCAGGGCGGCTTCACCAAGGTGGCCTTGCTGGCCGAACAGACGGGCGTGCCGCAACCGGCGACGACCAGCCAGGGGCAGACCGCCCCGGCGGACGCCACGCGCGCGCAGCCCTGACCGCTGGTCCCGGCCGGGGCAGCCCCGGCTGGGGAAGCCTGGCCATGAAAGCGGCCGGAGATCCCGTATCCGGCCGGGCGCCGATGACGTGTCGGGATGTTTTACCTGAGAGGAGAGGGGGGCGCGGCGTGGGCTCCCTGTGTACGGCCGGATGATGACGCACGATATCCGACGCGGAGCCTTGATCTCGGGCGCGCTGCATTTCGCGGTGCTGCTCGCCCTGATCTTCGTCATCCCGCATCCCGAGCCGCCCGCGGACCAGCCGCCGGAAACGGCTGTGACGATGGAATTCGTGACCGGCGATCAGCCGGTGCAGAAGGCGGAGAGCCCGGGCCAGGTGGCGGCGCCGGCCAATGCCACGAGCCCGGCGAAGGAACCGCCCGCGCCCGAGCCGCCGAAGCAGGCGCCCGAGCAGCCGCCGCCTCCGCCGCCACCCCCGCCTCCGCCGCCACCCCCGCCGCCACCGGCGCCGACTCCGCCCGTGCCGACGCCGCCGGTGCCACCGGCCGCCGAGGCGGCGCCGACCCCGCCGCTGCCCACGCCGCCACTGCCGACCCCGCCGACCCCACCGGCCGAAGCGGCGCCGACGCCACCCGCGCGGGCGGAGCCCTTGCCGACGCCGCCGCTGCCGGTGCCGCCGCCCATGCCGGCGGAGGTGCCGCTGCCGCCGAAACCGGTGCTGCAGAAGCCGGTGCCGCAGAAGCCGCTGCCGCCGAAGCCGGTGCAGGCGAAGCCTGCGCCGATGAAACCGGCGCAGCCAAAGCTGGCCCAGCAGAAGCCCGCCCCCGCGCGGCCGGCGCCCACGCGTCAGGTGGCGACGAGGGCGCGCCTGGCAGCGGCTGCGCCCGCGTCCACCGAGGAGTCGTCGGAGGTGTCGGAGTCCACCTCGACCACCCGCTCGAAGACGCACAGCAACAGCCACAGCACCACGTCTCAGCCGAACGCGACCGAGAACACGGCGCCCGACACGACGTCGCTGCTGGCGACGCTGCAGAAATTCCGCGCGGCGCAGAGCCAGTCCGCGCCGCGCGCGCTCGCCAATCCGTCGCGGGGCGGGCTGGTCAATGGCGGGGGACAGAAGCAGGGCAACGATACCGGCAAGCTGACCGGCGCGCAGATGGCCGCGATCGGCGACCATGTTCGCGATTGCTGGTCGTATGATGCCGGCGCCAAGGACGTGGACCAGATGCGGGTCGAACTGCAGGTCACGACCGACGCCCAGGGGCTGGTGCGCATCGCCCAGGTCTGGGGCCGCGACGTGGGGCGGATGAGCGATCCCTCTTTCCGCGCCTTCGCCGAACGGGCGCTCCGGGCCGTGCTGGACCCGCACTGCGCCAATCTGCCATTGCCTCAGACGCTGCTCGGCCAGAACCGGGTTCTGCGTTTTTACTTCAAGCCGTAATGCTTCCGCACGCGAGGAGAGCCATGACTGACACACGCTTCCCGATCGCTCGGCGCTCACTGCTCGTCGGCTCCGCTGGCCTGCCGCTGGTTGCCGGCCTGGGAGGTCCGCGTGCCTTCGCGCAGGCGGCGGCGGCCGGCGGGCCGGAAGGGCCCGTCATCACCGTGGACCGGGCCCGCACCGACCCGATCCCCATCGCGATCACCAAACTCGGCGGTTCCGACATCGGCCAGCAGATCGCCGGCGTCATCACGGATGATCTGGCCCGGTGCGGCCTGTTCCGGCCGATCGATCCCGCCGCCTTCATCGGCGGGGCTGACGGCGCGGCGCCGAATTTCCAGAACTGGGGGGCGATCGGCGCGCATGCCCTGGTGACGGGGCAGGTGACCGGCGGCGATCCGCTGCGCGTCGAGTTCCGCCTGTGGGACGTGCTGCGCGGGCAGCAGATCCAGGGCACCGCCTACACCACTTCGGCTGCCAACTGGCGCCGTATCGCCCACATCATCGCCGACGTGATCTATGAGCGCCTGCTCGGCGAGAAGGGGTATTTCGACACGCGCATCGTCTATGTCGCCGCGCGCGGCCCGCGCGGACGGCAGACCAAGCGCCTCGCGATCATGGATCAGGACAGCGCCAATAACCGCTACCTGACCGATGGCTCCTGGCTCGTGCTGACGCCGCGCTTCAATCCGGTGCGCGACCAGATCGCCTTCATGAGCTACGCCAACAACCGGCCGCGGGTTTACTTGTTCGATCTCGCGTCCGGCCGGCAGTCCATCCTGGGCTCGTTCGAGGGCATGAGCTTCGCGCCGCGCTTCAGCCCGGATGGCGGCAGCGTCCTGCTCTCGGTCACGCGCGGCGGCGGGTCCGACATCTTCCTCGTCGATCTCGCCTCGCGGCGCGAGCAGCGTTTGACCAGCTCC
>DATJWY010000313.1:0-2929 GCA_035500775.1 Acetobacteraceae bacterium | reverse complement strand
AACGGGGTCCTCGCCGTAGCCGCGGAAGAACTCCTCGTAGGAGCGGGCGACGCGGGCGGGCGTGTCGCGGAGTCCCTCGCGGGCCGGATCGTCGCCGGCCCAGCGGAGCAGGGTGCGGATGGCCTCCTCGGCTTCCTCTCGCGTCGGGCGCTGCAGGCTCGTGCGGTACTCGGGGTCGCGGAGGGTCGGTTGAACAGTGTTCAAGGCGGAGATTTCCTCAGGCCATGCCGCCATGGCGGCCGGTTGCGGCGGATATGCGCTGCGATATTGGACCGCGACGCTCGCTCGCAAGCCGAAAAGCACGCCGGCGCGCGCCCCGCGCGTCCGTTGTGGAAGAAAAACAAGAGATGTGGCCGCTCCTACGCATCGCCGCCCGTGCGGCTGGCGGTGGGGCCGGTGCGCGGCGACGGAGCGGCGTTCGCCAGTCGAGGGGGTTAGCTTTTCCGGTCGGATGCGCCCACGTCGCGGATGGCGCGCAGCAGCGCCCCCATGGGGAAGGGCTTGGGCACGAAGCGGTCCCGGCCCCCAAGCTCGTTGAGCCCCTGATACCGGCCGCTGATGTAGATGACGGCGACCGAGGGCCAGCAGCGCCGCGCCGCCTCGGCGAAGGCCAGGCCGTTCATGCCCGGCCCGAGATTGATGTCGGTGACGACGACCGCCGGCGGTTTCGTGTCCGGGGTCAATAATTCCAGAGCATCCTCACCGGAGGCGCGCTCGGCCGTTTCCAGCCCGGCCTCGTGCAGCGCTTCCGCGAGGCACTCCCGTACCAGATCGTCATCCTCGACCAGTAGGACGTCCACAGTCACGTCCCCTCCCGTTCATCAGAAACCACTGTGAAGCTTTCCTGACACGGACGGCGGCGGCGGCCGATACACGTGTTTGCGACCAGAGCAGGCGGCGCGCCGAACCGACGGTTGTGTTGCGCTGGCGCTACAACTCATGGTTGCTTGCGGATGTTTAATGAAACGCACCGCACCGCACCGGGTGCGGCAGGGACGGGCGTGATAAAAAACGGAAGGCTGCAGGCGGTGGTGGAGCTGAGGGGAATCGAACCCCTGACCTCCTCATTGCGAACGAGGCGCTCTCCCAACTGAGCTACAGCCCCGCCGTGCAGGCGCGGAAAATGCGCAGCGGATCGATCTGAAGTCAAGCTGCCCTGAACAATTTTTTCTGACATGCCAGCCCGCCGGGGAAGCACGCCCGGCGGGCGGCCCGGATCTCCGCGCCCCGCCCCCGCGGCCATTGCGCCGACGCAAGGGCGCCTTTAGCTTCCGGCGCGACTCCGGAGGCTGTCGTGATCACGGATATCGTCTTTCAACTGCTTTTCATCCTGCTGCGTCTCTATACCTGGGCGCTGATCCTGGCGGCGCTCGTCAGCACCTTGCTCGCCTTCGGCGTGCTGGACCGGCGCAACAGGCTGGTCTGGACGGTCGGGGACTTCCTGGAGCGGGTGACCGAGCCGGCCTTGCGGCCGATCCGCCGCGCCCTGCCGCTGATGGGCGGGATCGATCTCAGCCCGTTGGTCGCGCTGCTGCTCCTGCAGGTCGTGGTGACACCGCTGCTCGGCAGCCTATATGCCGGTATCCGCACCGGGGTGTGGCAGCCCCTGTTCTGACCATGGGGGCTGATCCGGCATGACGTTCTGGCGTCCGGCACGGGGCGGGGTCGCGGTTTCGGTCAAGGTGCAGCCGAAGGCGCGCCGGCCGGGCCTGCTCGGCCGGGTGCCGGATGTGGAAGGCGAGCGGTTGCGCATCGCCGTGAACGAACCGCCGGAGGATGGCCGCGCCAACCGCGCCGTCTGCGAGATGCTGGCCCGGGCGCTCGGCTGTCCGGTCGCCGCGGTTTCCGTCATCGCCGGCGCCACATCCCGGCAGAAGACGTTGCTCGTTGCCGGTGAGGCGGAAAGCCTCGCGGCCAGGCTGGAGGCGCTTTGAATATGACCGCACGCATCATCGATGGTCGCGCCATCGCCGCCGACCTCCGCGCCAGCGTGGCGCGGGAGGCGGCCGCCCTGCCGTACCAGCCGGGCCTCGCCGTGGTGCTGGTGGGCGATGACCCGGCCAGCTCCGTCTATGTCCGCAGCAAGGACAAGGCGGCGCGGGACGTCGGTCTCGCGGCCCGCACCATCCGCCTGCCGGGGGAGACGGACGAGGCGACGCTGCTCGCCCTGATCGCCGGGCTGAACGCCGACCCGGCGGTGGATGGCATCCTGGTGCAATTGCCGCTGCCGAAGCAGATCAGCCAGCGCGCGGTGATCGAGGCGATCGACCCGGCCAAGGACGTGGACGGGTTCCATCCGCTCAATGTCGGGCGGCTGGCCGACGGGTTGCCGGTTCTCACCCCCTGCACGCCGCGCGGGGTGATGAAGCTGCTGGAAGCGGCGGGGGTCACGCTGCGCGGCGCGCGGGCGCTGGTGCTCGGGCGGTCGGCGATCGTCGGCCGGCCGGTCGCGACGCTGCTGACCTCGGCCGACGCCACCGTTACCCTCGCCCATTCCCGCACCCGCGACCTGCCGGCCGAGTGCCGCCGCGCCGAGGTGATCGTTGCCGCGGTCGGACGGCCGGAGATGGTGCGCGGCGACTGGATCGCGCCGGGCGCCGTGGTCATCGATGTCGGCATCAACCGGCTGGACGATGGGCGGCTTGTGGGCGATGTCGCCTATGGCGAGGCGTTGCCGGTGGCGGGGGCGATCACGCCGGTGCCGGGCGGCGTCGGGCCGATGACCATCGCCTGCCTGCTGGAGAACACCGTCATCGCGGCGCGCTGGCGGCGGCAGGGCGGAGGAGCTTAAAGACAAGGCCAGGGCTCTGCCCTGGATCCGTTACGCGAAGGCGTGCCTGCGCACGACGGGGCCTTGAGGCCCCAGACCCCCAATACTTAAGTAATGGATTCCAAAGGCTTGCCTTTGGCGGGGTCCAGGGGCGGAGCC
>DATJWY010000312.1:0-14671 GCA_035500775.1 Acetobacteraceae bacterium | reverse complement strand
GCGCCCCCGGACCCGCACAAATTATTGGGGGTCTGGGGCCTCAAGGCCCCAGCGGGTCGAGGGCAGAGCCCTCGCCTTGCCTTTCCGGCGCTTACACCGCCGTCCGCTCGAGAACCGCGGCGAAGAACCCGTCCGTGCCGTGCAGCCGCGGGGTCAGGCTGAGATACGGCCCGGCGCAGGGGCACGGCGTCGGCAGGTCCCAGGCCTGCTCCAGATCCACGACCGCGAAACCCGGATGGCGGGCGAGGAAGCCCGCCACCTGCGCCTCGTTTTCCTCGGTGAGCAGTGAGCATGTCGCAAAGATGAGGCGTCCGCCCGGGCGGACAAGACGCGCCGCCTCATCAAGGATCGCCGCCTGCTTCGGCAGCAATTCCTGCAAATCCTGCTCTCGCAGCCTGAGCCGCGCATCCGGGTTGCGCCGCCAGGTGCCGGTGCCGGTGCAGGGCGCATCGACCAGCACGCGGTCGAACCCGCCGGCCCGGCGCTTCGCCCATTTATCGCCGGGGACGGTCAGATGCCGCTCCACATTATGCACCCCGGCGCGGCGCAGCCGCCGCACCGCGCCGTCCAGGCGCGGCGCCGAGACGTCGCAGGCGACGATGTGGCCGCGATTCTTCATGCTCATGGCGAGCGCCAGCGTCTTGCCGCCGGCCCCGGCGCACCAATCCACCACCCGCATTTCCGGCCGCGCCCCGGTGACCGCCGCGACGAGCTGGCTGCCCTCGTCCTGGATCTCGACCACGCCGGACTGGAACGCGGCCCCGGTGGTGACCGCCCGCCGGCCGGGCACGCGCAGGCCCCAGGGGGAGAAAGGCGTCGGTGCCGCCTCGATCCCTTCCGCCGCCAGCGCCGCGACCGCCTCCTCCCGCGTGCCCTTGAGCAGGTTCACGCGGAGATCGAGCGGCGCGGGCTCCGCCATCGCCGCCATCTCGGCCGGCAGCGCCTCGCCGAAGCGCGCGGCGAGATGCGGCAAAATCCAATCCGGCACTTCCAGCAGCACGGCGGCTGGCATCTCCGGGTGGTCGAGCGTGCGCCCCTCCAGGGTGCGCAGCGCCGCGGCCTCCGGCCCTTCCAGGCTCGCGGCCCCGTAGCGCCCGCCGGAGAAGCTCTGGGCGAGGCCGGCGAAGGTCCAGCCCTCCAGCAGCAGGGAGGCGGCGACGAGCAGACGCGGCGTCGGCAGGGCGCCGGCGCGGGCCAGCCACCAGGCCAGACGCCGCCGCGTGCGCAGCACGCGCCAGGCGCGGTCGGAGATGGCGCGGCGGTCGCCCGAGCCGATGAAACGGCGGGCACGGAAGAAATCATTGGCAACCGCGTCGGCGGGGCGACGCGGCGCCGTCTCCACCGCCTCCAGGAGGTCGATGGCGGCGGCGAGCCGGGCGGCGGGGGTCACGCGAGCAAATCAGACAAACGAGTGAGATCCGGCAATGTCCGGACCGAGTCGGCAAGGCCGTACTCGTCCGGCACCATGAGACGATTGAGATGGATCGCGCGGCAGCCGAAAGCATGCGCGCCGAACACATCCCACGGATTGGCGGAGATGAAGGCGATCTCCGCCGGACGCAGGCCGAACCGGTCGACCGCGAGACGATAGACGCGCGGGTCCGGCTTGAATACGCCAACCGCCTCCACGCTCAGCACGTCGTCGAGCAACGCTGTCAGCCGGGCATTCCGAATCTGTTCCGCCAGCATGCGCGGCTCGCCGTTGGAAAGCACGGCGCGGGCGATGCCGGCGAGGCGAAGCTGGTTCAGCGCCTCCGTCACCTCCGGATAGGCCGGCAGGTCGCGCCAGGCGCGCTCCAGCGTGTCCAGCAGATCCTGGTCGATGATGCCGAGGCTGGACGCGGCGAAGCCGAGCGCCTCGCGGGTCAGGCGGTTGAAATCCCGGTGCGCGCCAGGGCCGACCATGCTGCGGACCCAGCTATATTCGAGCTGCTTCTGCCGCCAGAGACGGGCGAATTCCCGCCATTGATGGCCGACCCGGGCGGCATGCCGCTCCACCGGGGCGACGGGATCGAGCAGCGTGCCGTAAGCGTCGAAGATCGCGGCGCGGATCATGCCATCTGCCCAGTTATCTCATCGCCGGGGGAACCGGCCCCATCATCGGGAAACGCGGCGCCGGGCCAAAGGGTGCATGCCATTGGCCGGCATTGTCGCGGGCCGGGCGGCGCGCCTTGACCGGCACGGACGCCTCATCCGCACCGAAGACACCGCGCCCGCCGCATCGTTCCCCCGCCGCGCCTAACCGGCCCGCGGGAGAACCGCCCTGCCCGTCATTCCTGCCGGTAATTGGGGGCCTCGCGGGTGATCGCCACGTCATGCACATGGCTTTCCCGCAACCCGGCGCCCGTGATCCGGCGGAATCGGGTGTTGCGCTGCAGATCCTCGATCGTGGCGCTGCCGGTATAGCCCATGCCGGCGCGCAGGCCGCCGACGAGTTGATGCGTGACGACCGACATCGGTCCCTTGTAGCCGACGCGGCCCTCGACCCCTTCCGGCACCAGCTTCAGCGCATCCTTGACTTCCTGCTGGAAATAGCGATCCGCCGAGCCGCGCGCCATGGCGCCGAGGCTGCCCATGCCGCGATAGGATTTGTACGACCGCCCCTGGTAGAGGAACACCTCGCCCGGCGCCTCGTCCGTGCCGGCGAGCAGGCTGCCGACCATCACCGCGTCCGCCCCGGCGCCGATCGCCTTGACGACGTCGCCGCTCGTGCGGATGCCGCCATCGGCGATGGCCGGAACCCCGTGCTCGCGGCAGACAGCGGCGGTTTCCATCACGGCGGTGAATTGCGGCACGCCGACGCCGGCCACCACGCGGGTGGTGCAGATGCTGCCCGGACCGATGCCGATCTTCACCGCGTCCGCGCCGGCCTGGATCAGCGCCAGCGCCCCCTCCGGCGTCGCCACGTTGCCGGCGACCACCTGCACCGCGTTGGAATAGCGCTTGATCCGCTCCACCGCGACGAGCACGCCGGCGGAATGGCCATGCGCGGTGTCGATCACCAGCACATCGACCTCGGCCTCGATCAGGGCGCGGGCGCGCTCATAGCCGTCATCGCCGACGCCGGTCGCCGCGGCGACGCGCAGGCGGCCCAGTTCGTCCTTGTTGGCGAGGGGATGCGCCTGCGCCTTGTCCATGTCCTTGACGGTGATCAGGCCGACGCAGCGATAGCTCTCGTCAACGACGAGCAACTTCTCGATGCGGTGCCGGTGCAGCAGGCGGCGCGCCTCCTCGGTGCCGACATCGCCGGGCGCGGTGATCAGGTTCTCCCGCGTCATCAACTCATAGACGCGGACGGTCGGGTCGGTGGCGAACCGCACGTCGCGGTTGGTGAGGATGCCGACCAGGCGGCCGCTCTCCCGCTCCACCACCGGAATGCCGCTGATCTTGTGCGTGGTCATCAGGGCGCGGGCATCCGCGAGGGTCTGGTCCGGGTGGATGGTGACCGGGTTCACCACCATGCCGGATTCGAACTTCTTGACCTGCCGCACCTGCGCCGCCTGCTCGGCGATGCTCAGGTTCTTGTGGATCACGCCGATGCCGCCCTGCTGCGCCATGGCGATGGCCATCGCGTTCTCCGTCACCGTATCCATGGCGGAGGAGATCAGCGGGATATTGAGCGGGATCGTGCGGGTGAAGCGGGTGCGCGTATCGGTCGCGGCGGGCAGCACCTCGGAATACGAGGGAACGACGAGCACATCATCGAACGCCAGGGCTTCCGTGATGCGGCGCTCCGCCTCAGTGACGGCGGAGGATTGGGAGTCAGAAACGGGAGCCATGGCGGGACCTTTCATCCGCGGCGACATCCGCCCCACAAAAACATGGCGAGCCGCCCGACCTTGGCGCGTCCTCATAGCGAGGCGATGCACGCGGCGCAAGCACGGGGTGGGCGCCTGCCAGGGTCATCGCCTGATGGCGTGGATGAGTGGGGCCCAAGGCGGACGCGCCACGGATCGGCGCACGCCCCTCCGGCCTATGGCCCGCACCCCGCCGCTCAACGCGCACGACAAATACACCCTCCAAATCCATAATTCACATAACTGCTCGATTTAAGCGCTCCTCCAAAATAGCCCAGGCTCACAAGTTATTGTGGGGAACCAACCCTATTTACGACAATTAAGGCCGCGTATTCCAATTACAAAACACTCTCCAAGCGACCACAAACCCTTACCCAACCCACAGACGGAAACGAAAGTTGCCCTTGCGCGCACAACAATAAATGCTAAATTACATGACAAACATGTGATGTAGATGACTTTTTCTTCTCAAACCCGGAGACCCGACAATGCGGAAAGTTATAACGTGCCTGCTATTGGTCCTTGTCGTAGGCTGCGCCACAACGAAACAGGCCAGCCTGTCATCTGTGACAGAAACCGGCTTCCTCGGCGACTACAGCCAACTGACGCCCACCGACAACAAGGATCAGGCGCTCCTTCGCTACGTTGACCCGAACGCGGCGTGGAGCACCTATACGATGGTTAGACTGGAGCCGGTCACGTTCTGGGCCGGCCGCGATAGTCAGATTTCGCCACAAGTGCAGCAGAAACTCTGCGACTATGCTTACGCGAAGATCAAGGAAGCCTTGGTGGCAAAAGGGTACCAGATCGTCACCACCGGCGGACCGGGCGTGATGGTCCTTCGTGCAGCGATAACCGACCCAACGTCCGCGACACCCGTCCTCCGCACGATTTCGGTCGTCGTGCCACAGGCGCGGCTGCTCACCGCCGCTACAGGCCTGGTGACCGGAGAACAGGCGTTCGCAGGCAGCATTCAAGGCGAGGGCGAGATACTCGACTCGGTCACCCACACCCGACTCGCGGCCTGGGTTGATAAGCGGAGCGGAGGGGGCTCTATCAAGAATGCCGGTGCCTGGAAGTGGGGCGATGCCGAGACGGTTATTAATTTCTGGGCGACAACCCTGGCAACGCGCCTCGTCCAGTTCCGGCAGGGCCAGGCCAGCTGAAGACGACTGACGCCTGAGGCAATAATGGCGGGCCGCCCGACCTTGGCGCGTCTTCAAGGCGAGGCAGGGCGTGCGGCGCAAGCATCATCAGATGGGTCAGCCCCGCGCCCGGCTTTATGCCAATGACCGCATGTCCTGACCGGTCAAGCAAGGCCGGAGCGGCAGATGCCGGAAACACCCGCCGCCCCGCGCCGCAGCCGCGTCGCTCAGCCCATCCGGGCCGATCCGGTCTTCGAGGTCGATCCGGCCGCCATGGCCGATCCGAGTAGAGCGGCGATCTGGCCGCCATTCGGGCTGCCAAGGCCCGTGCAGGCGTCCCAGCCGGGTCCTGCCGCGAAGTCTCCGTTGTCGCCCTGCGTGATGTCGCGCAGCGCGGCGGGCGTCGCGTAAAGCATCGGGTTGATGAAGCCGACCTGACTGCCGTTCATCGCGTTGATGCGGGCGATCAGGCCGGCCCAGAGCGGCGCAACCGCGCTGGTCCCGCCGATCACGGCGTTGGTTCCGTCGATGCGCACGTCGTACCCTGTCCCCGGGTCCGCATCGCCACAGACATCAGGCACGCCACGCATGGTCAACGCCGCGTTGCCGTTCGATGTCCGCGTCAGTTGCAGTCCCGCCTGCCAGGCCGGCAAGGCGAAGACGCTGCTCACGCCGCCGCCCCCCGAGCCGCCCTGCGCACCGTCATTCCAGACGGCCTCGCCCGTGATCGCGTTCCCTGAAGCCTGGAGTCTGGTACCGCCGCAAGCCAGCACGTGCGGGCTCGATGCGGGGAAGTCCACGTGGTCGGCGCCATCGGTCACGCCGTCGCCCGAGCCGTTGTCGCCGGAGGCGACGCAGACCGTGATGCCCATCGCCGCCGCCGCCTGGAACGCCGAGTCGTACGCGGCCAGCGACTGCTGGGTCCAGGACGATTCCGGCCCGCCCCAACTGATGGAAATGACCGAGGGCTTGTGCCTCGTGTCATGGATCGCGGTGGTGATCGCGTCGAGAAAGCCGGCATCCGTGTTGGGCGCGAAATAGACAACGATTTTCGCTTTCGGCGCGATCGCGCCGATCACTTCGATATCAAGCATCACCTCCCCGTCGGGTCCGTTCGGATCGCCGGTCGGGTGGTTCCTGCCATGGTCCACCGAGACCGCGGTGACTTTCGGAGCCGAGCCGATGCCGAGCGCCGAGAAATAGGCCTGCAGATCCGCCGTCCGCTCACCGCCGCCAAGCTCGATGATCCCGACACATTCCCCCTGCCCCGTTCCGGGCGGGAAATTATAGAGCGAAGCGAGCTGCGGCGGCGTGAAGGACGTGGCGCCCCCGGCGGCTTCGTGCCAATGCACGTTGCCGGGCGACGGGCGCACGCGGAAATGCGGCCTCGCCGCCGGCCGATCGTCCAGGCCGAGCACGGCTTCGACGCGCCCCTGCAGTTCGTCCGGCAATTGGACGCCGCCGACCCGCCCGCGATACGAGCCGCCGGCATGCTCGAACTGCTGCAGGTCCACGCCGAACGCGGCGTTGAACTGCGCGACCGTTCCTGAGAGCACCATGGTGCGGCGCGCGGCATCTTCCTGGACGACCGAGAGGCCGTGCGCGGCGGCGAATTTCTTGACCGCGGCAATGTCCGCGCTGTCAGCACCGAACTGCCGGGCGAACTCCTCACGGGAGAGATGGGCGCCTGGCTTCTCGCGATTCGCGAGGGTTTTCATCCTCTCCTTCAACATGTTGGCGTTGCCCTGGCGGAGAATCATGCTGACCTCCAGCCGCTCCGCGGGATCGGCCTTGCCGACAGCCTTCGCCCCCCGCAACGGCTGACGTTCGCTGCCCTTGAGTGGATTTTTTGCCATTCTACTACTCTCCTCTCCGTCTACCGATCGGGGGCTACCCCCCTGGCACGGAGTGTTTCGAGAAGAAGGCGATCTACATCACAGGTTAATATGGACCCGCTCTGTAGAAAGCGGCCACTGCCATTGCCTGGCGCGCATAAGTTCATCGCTCGCCAAGCCAACGACGAGCTCGATATAGCACACTCCGCTGCTGGATTCCCAAGATGTCAGATTTTGAAATACACAAAGTTCGTGAGGTTCGCTTTCATACAATGATGCAAATTCGATATATTTTCTTTATAAATTATTGCGATGTGACTATTTTTGCTCGATATCCGGCAGCAATCTTCTTGCGATCGTGGTCTGGCGCCTTGTTTCGAGAGCGCGATTCACGCTGCCCGCCTCAAGCGATCGCGCTCCAGAGCATGATCGCCTGAGATTGAAGCGCGGAGACTTAGGGCCTTGAGGCCCCAGACCCCCGATATGTTATTACGACGCATGAAGTAATGGGGTCCGGGGCCGTACGGCCCCGGCGGGGTCCAGGGGCGGCGCCCCTGGCCTTCCTTTAGATCAACCTAAAACTATCATGACCTAAGAGCCGCCGGTTTCAGCCCCGGAACCCGGTGGCGACAACGTAAAGCTCGCTGCTCTCCTTGCGGCTGGCCGGCGGCTTGGCGTGCCGCACCACCGCGAAATGCTTCTTCATCGGCTCCAGCATCTGCCGTTCCGAACCACCCTGGAACACCTTGGCGACGAACACGCCCCCGGGCGCCAGCACCTGCAGGGCGAAATCCAGCGCCATCTCGGCCAGGCCGATGATGCGCAGATGGTCGGTCGCGGCATGGCCGGTGGTGTTCGGCGCCATGTCGGAGAGCACGACATCGGCCGGGCCGCCCAGCGCCTCGATGAGACGCGCCGGCATGTCCGGATCGGTGAAATCGCCCTGCATCAGGGTGGCGCCGGGAATCGGGTCCATGCGCAACAGATCCACCCCGAGCACCGAGGCCGCGCCGCGCTTGACCGCCACCTGCGTCCAGCCTCCGGGCGCGGCGCCGAGATCGAGCACGCGAGCGCCACGATTCAGCAGATGGAAGCGGTCATCCAGCTCGATCAGCTTGAAGGCGGCGCGGGAGCGCCAGCCCTGCTGCCGGGCCGCGGCCACGTACGGGTCATTCAACTGCCGCCTCAGCCAGAGCTGCTGCGCCGTGCTGCGGCCACGCGCGGTGCGCAGATTCACTTCCAGCCCGCGTGGCGGCTGAACAGGGCCTTTACGTTTGCCGGTCATGGCGGTGTCGATCCGTCTCAAAATGTGTCGGGTGGGCCGCCGCCCCCGCCCCGCCCGGACGGGGCTGGACCGCCCTCCGGGCTCCGGCGCGCCCCAAAGCGGCTTTGCCAGAGTGGCCAATGCCGCGGGAAGCCAGGGCGTTCTTAAAGCAGCATCGGCCCGGATGGAAACAGCCGAACCGAAAGCGGCATCTGCTCCGGCCGGGCGGGACGGTCAATGCGCGCGGCTCCGCCGCTCCCGGGCGCGATCGCTCTCGCGCATCATACGCAGCAACATGCCCTCGCGCAGCCCGCGATCGGCAACGATCACCTGCGGCACCATCCAGGCGCGCCGGATCGCCTCGAAGATCGCGCAGCCGGGCAGGACGAAATCCGCCCGCTCCGGCCCGACGCAGGGATGGTCCATCAGCCCCTCCCGGCCGAGCCCGCGCAGCAGGCCAAGCGCCGCCTCCGTCGCCTCCCAGGTCAGCACCGTGCCATCGACCAGCGGACGCCGGTAGCGTTGCAGACCGAGCGCCACCCCGGCCAGGGTGGTCACCGTGCCGCTGGTGCCGAGCATGTGCACCCCGCCGAGCCGCGCCTCATGCGCGATGCAATGCACCCGCTCGAAGGCGGTGAGGCGGCAGGAGATATCCTCGACCATCGCCTCGAATCCGTCGGGGGCGAACCCCTCGGCGCCGAACCGCTCGGCGAGGGTGACGACGCCGACCGGCAGGCTGTCATAGCCGATCAGATGCGGGCCACCGCGCTCGTCCAGCCGCACCCAGGCAAGCTCGGTGGAGCCGCCGCCGATATCGAACAGCAAGGCGCGCCGGCCCGGTGTGCGCAGCAGGGGCGCGCAGCCTTCGAGCGCGAGTTCCGCCTCCTCCCGGGTGGAGATGACGTCGATGCGCAGCCCGGTCTCATCGCGGACGCGGGCGAGGAAGGCGGGGCCGTTGCTGGCGCGGCGGCAGGCCTCGGTGGCGATGGCGCGCAGGGCGCGCACCGGGCGCCGCGTCAGCCGCGCGGCACAGGCATGCAGGGCGACCATGGCACGGTCCATCGCCGTCTCGCTGAGCCGGCCGGTATGGTGCAGCCCCTCGCCCAGGCGAACGATGCGGCTGAAACTGTCCACCACCCGGAAGCCATCGCCCGCCTGGGTGCCGATCAGCAGGCGGCAATTATTGGTGCCGAGGTCGAGCGCGGCGTAGGCCGTCCCGCCAGTGGCGGGACGGGGGGGCTGGTTCAGAACCTGGCCGGCGCAGTCGACCATGAACGGACCTCGTGGAACGAACTTCCATTCTCTGCCCCGGAAGCCCGCCAGGGCAAGCAGGTTTTTACCGCCATGACGCGCGGGGTGGTTGCCAGACCCGACAGACCATGCTATCCGCCGCCCCCACGACGTTGCTCCGGCACACCGGGCCACGTTTGGGGGATAGTTTAGCGGTAGAACTCCCGGCTCTGACCCGGGCAGCCTTGGTTCGAATCCAGGTCCCCCAGCCAACTCCTTCCAATCCTTGAGAATGCAGCCTCCCCCACGCGGGCCAGCCCTGCGGGGACGCGCGTGCGCGCTGCTCCCCCGCCCAAATCGCTTGGTGCAACGCAACCAGAAGTCATGCTAGGCGGGCATCCGTCCTGGAGCCAAATCAGAACCATGCCGGTCAACCTGTCGATCAAGAACGCACCTGACCGGGTGACGCAGAGACGGCACGAACGAGCCAAGCAGCCTCATCGGTCCCTCCCAGGGGAGCCGCCCGCCATCATTGATCCCGCCATTCAGCAAGATCTGCCCACGATGCCGGATAACGGCGTTGCCGGTTTATATTTATCCTGTGGTCACCAATGAAAATTCTCTTTGCCTTTGAAAACCCTCTGCCGAGCGCCGAGGCGGACGCCGAAGTTTTTGTAACGACATCAAAATATCTTGCACCTTTGACCACGCGGTCATGGCTGCACGTACCGGTATCGGATAGCGTCAAGCGCGACGCGATCAGCACACTGGCCGGGATGCCTGTGATCCGCGCCTGCGCACCGCTTCGGCCGGCGGCGCTACGGCACTTTTTCTGCGGCTTGACGGTGATTTTCCGAAAAGAATTCCGGCAAGCCGATCTCGTGTACACGCGCAATCTGTGGGTCGCCTGGATGGCCGTGCTGTTCGGACAGCGCGTTGTGTTCGATCATTATCGCCCCTGGCCCGACCAGATACCCCCGCTGCAACTCTGGCTTTATCGCCTGATGTGCAACCGACGCTTCCTGCTCAACATCTGTCACTCCGACTACACCAGACAGAAGTATCTGGACCTCGGAATCCCGGCGGACAAATTGCGCTGCGTCCACAACGGCTTCGAACCGCGGCGTTTGCAGACTCCCATCCCGATGGAAACCGCGAAGCAGAGAATCGGCGTCTCCGCCGATCAGAAAACAATTGTCTACACGGGACGCATCAATCACAAGAAAGGGCTGAACCTGGTGATCGAGGCAGCGAAAAAGCTGCCGGATCTCTTGTTCATTCTGGTCGGCTCATACGGAGAAGGCCCGATTGAAACCATGGCGCGGGCCGTCCCCAATATCCGGATCGTCCCCTGGCAACCAGCGGAAGCGCTCGGACAATATGTCTTTGCCGCGGACGTGTTGCTGATCCCGCCGTCCTGGAAGCCATTGGCCGAATTCGGCTCGACGGTGCTGCCGCTGAAACTCTTCTTTTACCTGGCCTCGGGCCGCCCGATCCTGGCGGGCGAGACACCCGATGTGCGGGAAGTCCTGAAGCATGGGGAAAATGCTTTTCTCTGCCGCCCGGATTGCTTGGATTCGCTGGTTGCCGGGATCAATGCGTTAACCAGCGACACGGCACTCGCGGCGCGGCTTGCCGCGACGGCGCAGGCGGATAGTCGCGATTTCACCTGGGACGCACGCGCGCACAAGATCGCCGACATTGTCACAGACCGTTTGCGGTCAGCGCCCGTAGAGCGCGGCAGCTGGGGCCGCACGCAATTTCGCGCCTGGATGCGCCAGTCGCGGCGCTGGATGGTTCATCTGGTCCGCGAACGATCCTGGGTCCTGCCTCCCAATGCCATCTTGCCCGACGCCCTCGCCTCTTCCGCTGAACGCGCGTAGAGCGGGACCGCCACGCCCCCCTTTTGTTCGCGAGCCTGATCGCATGGATAGCCCTCAACGACATCTGGGCCGCGGCTTCAACTGGCTCGGCGGCGCGACGATTATCGCCAAGGTCATCGATTTTTCGACGATCCTGGCCGTGCTGTTGTTTCTGACCAAACAGCAGGTCGGCATCGCTTCGCTTGTCGTTTCGATCGGTATGGTCGTTGAGGCATTTGATGGATTGGGCACCAGCGACGCCGTGGTGCAGGCCCAATCAGTCTCCCAGCTTCAACTCGATACGCTGTTCTGGTACGTCGTCGGCGCGGCGGTATTGGTTGCCGGATTGACCCTGCTTGCGGCCCCCTGGATCGAGGCGATCTACGGTGTTGCCGGGATGGCGACGTATTTTCTCGCGGTCGCGGCCAAGCAGCCCCTCGTCGGTGCCGCGCTGATCCCATTGGCGATCATGAACCGGGACCTGCAATACGAGCGCATCGCGGTCGTCAATGTGTGCGCGACCTTGGCCGCCGCCTTGACGCGCCTGGGCCTTGCCGTTGCGGGAGCCGGAGCCTGGGCCCTTGTCGCCGGGTATTCGGCCAGCGGCCTCTACATCATGATCGGCGCCTTGCTGGCCAGGCCGTTCCGGCCGGGGCTGCGGTTTCAGATGTCGGCGATCTCGCCGCTGGTGCGCTTCGGGATGCGCGCCGCCGCTTCGAACATCTTTGAGCAGATATTCAAGAATGTCGCCTACCTGCTGATCGGATGGTTTTACGGAGCGCCCCAGGTCGCGGTGTATCGGGTCGCGTTCGATGTCGCCATGGAGCCGGCGATGGCGGTCGGCACGCTGGTCAACCGCACCGCCCTGCCAGTTTTTGCACGCGTATCGGCGGTCAGGGATCATTTGGCGCAATCGCTGACATGGGCGCTGCGCCGGCTTGTGATCCTGGTTGCTCCGCTGATGGTGGGCCTGATGCTCATCGCCGATCCGCTCACCGCGCTGATTCACGATGAACAGGGCAATAGTTATGCCGCGGCTGCCTTGCCGCTCAAACTGCTGGCGGCGGCAGCGCTCCTGCGCGTGATGTCACAGCTGCTGACTCCCGTGATGATGGGGTCCGGGCGCCCGGGAATGGCGGCACGCCTGTCGGCCATGACACTGCTGCTGTTGAGCGGGGGTATCCTGGTCGCCGGTCTCAGCTTCCATGCGCAAACCGGGATCATCGCCGTGTCGGCGGTCTGGCTGGGCGTCTATCCGCTCTTGCTGGCCTGGGGAACCCGCTACCTGCGGCGGCTCTGGGACATTCGTGCCGGAGACCTCGCGCGGACTTTCGTCGCGCCCTTCATCGGCATCGGCGCCATGGTTTCATTCGTAAAGATGGCACGCCTGTCGGTCGGCGGCAGCGATCCCAGGATCCAGATCGGCATCGTCCTGGCCGCGACGGCGCTGACCTATGCCGGCCTGTTCCTCCACGCCCGGTACCAGCCTTACCAGACAGCGTGATCGACGGATCCGCGCGGCCGGTCCCCGGCCGCGCGCCATATTGCAATCCGCGTTCGGATCAGCCCGCGGCGGCTGGAGTCGGGTCCGGAATCGTCTGCGCGCCGCGATAGCGATCGAACATGCTCATCTGGTGTACGCAGCTCAGCGTACAGGTCGGGCTGCAGGATTTCTCGGTGTGGAATTCACGGCGGATATCCTCGCGCGTGTATTCGAGCAACGGGATTCCCGGATATCCGCGCTGTTGCGAACACCAATGCACCTTACCGTCCTCGGTGACGTAGAGATAACGCGCGCCGGCACGGCACTTCCAGTTATTGGGCTGGCCGTGCATGAGGTTCTTTTGGAACAGCCAGTAATTCAGGCCGTGCACCACGGACGGGGAAATCTTCGTGACCTGCTCATAGGCCTGCATCTGAGCCGGGCTGAGCGGCTTAAGCATGCCGGTATGGTCGTGCAACACGCCCACCGAGTGCTGCAAACCGTACTTCGCCGCGGTTTCGGCCACCGTCACCACGTCCTGCGTGCGCTCGCCGCTGACCCCGAGCACGGAATTGACGTTCACCTTGAACCGGGCGTGCTTCGACAGCAATGCGAGCTTGCGCTCCACCGAAGCCAGACTTTTCATCGACACCTCATCGGGTTTGAGGTTGTCGATGCTGATCTGCATGCCCTGCAGACCCGCCGCGTTGAGCCGCTCGATCCAATCCAGGCTGAGGCGGAAGCCGTTGGTGATCATGGTCACGATCATTCCGTGCCCACGGGCAACGCGGATGATCTGATCAAGATCGGGATGCAGCAGCGGCTCGCCGCCTGTGAAGGTGATCGACGCGGTCTTCAGAGCCGCGAGATGATCGACCCGGGCGACGAGGTCCTGCAGCGGGACCGGAGGCGAGAAATCGTCGTACTCATTGCAATAGCCGCACGCCAGATTGCAACGCCGCGTTACCACGACCTGAGCCAGGAGCGGGTTGTATCGTGACCCGATAGCCCGAGCCAGAAACCGCGCGCCGGAACCGAGGCTTTCGAGCCGGCGAGATATAGGACTATCGCTCATCTGTGTTTTAAGGTGACTTCAGGATAAGAACGGGGACCCGAGGGGCATTTTGTCGTAGTAGCATTCACGCCCCCCGGAAGAAAGTTCCGGGAACGGCTTCACGCTCACCCCAGGCATCTGCGGGCCGCACGCCACGGCGGCGGCCACCATCGCAGCCCGGCGACATCCAGCAACCACTCCCCCGACAGCGTGTGGCGGGCGCCGGGATCTTCGGCGGGCGGCTGGCCATAGACGGTCTCATGCGCGGGCCAGCGGTGGCATCGGGTCCAGGTCCAGGCGCCGTGGCGCTGGTACACGCGCATGAGCCTGCGTGCCGTGGCCAGGTCGGGCCGGACCATGCGACGCTGCGCCCAGCATGGCTGCCCGCCGTATTGCCGGGCCAGAGGCCAACTCCTGGCGCTGACATAATTGGAGAACCAGATCGTATATCCGAGTTCGGCCTGCAGCGCCGCGACGGCGCGGTAAACCTGGATGTGCTCGGCGTGGCCGTATTCGCCCCAGGGATTATGCGTGTAGACATCGCGGCAACCGGCGAGCGCCGATCGCAATGCCTCGACCAGCTTCGGGTAGTTGGCTTCGTAGCGCGCACATGCCGCGGCAGCGGTAATCTCGATACCGGCGAACGTCGGCCGCGGATCGGCCCAATTGACCGAAAATCCGGCGCCGCTCTCGGGCATCTTGAGATCGACAAGGCGGGTCAACGGCAGCGCGGCAACCGCCTGCCGCCGTGCCGCGGACATTTTGGGCTTTTCGAACGGATCGCCGAAACAGAACACGATACGATCGGCGGACGCGACAACCGAGCTGAGCCATAGGATTTCGTCATCCGGATGCGCGACCACCACCGCCATCGGCGATCGCCGCTCGGATTGCGCATCGCTCATGGCGCACTCGGCATCGTTGCCGGAACGGTGGAACCGCAACCGCCGTTATTTTCCGTTCGACAAGACAGCATCATAGAGCTTCTCAAGCGTTTCGGT
>DATJWY010000311.1:0-7028 GCA_035500775.1 Acetobacteraceae bacterium | reverse complement strand
CGTCCCAACGAAGCCGCGATCTGCTCGCCAAGCAAAGGTGATACCAACCGCCCTATTGATTGACCGATGCGGAGTAACTGCGGGGCTCTGCCCCGCACCCCGCTGGGGGCAGCGCCCCCAGGCCCGCACAAATTTGGAATCATTATTGAAAAGGGGTCTGGGGCCGTCGGTCCCAGCGGGGTTTGGGGCGGAGTGGTCCAAGGTTCCGCCACCCCGCAGGAGCGGTGGAATGGCCACGGAGGGAAAGCCCCAAGTCCCTGCGCTTCAATCTCAGGCAATCATGCTCTAAGGCTCAGTTCGGCGCGCCCACGGTCGCCGCCTGCGGCAGCGCTCCGTCGATGATCTTGACCGCGCGCTGCGTATCGCCTGCGCCGAGCGCCTGCCGCGCCGCCGTGACCGCTTCCACCAATGATCCGCCGGCCGGGATGTTCTGGTCGCCGATCGGAACCGAGCGATCCAGGATGCGGGTTTCCGCCCGCTCCAGCGCTTCCTGCGCCTCGCCGGTGCGCCCGGCCAGCAGCGCCTGCCGCGCGGAAACCAGCAGGCTCTGCACATCACCATCCCCGGCCGGGGTCGGCAGGCGCGGCGCGATGGCGCCGCCACCGGTGATGTTGCTGGCGCGATTGGAGACCGGGAGCGACTGGCCCGTGCCGATCTGGTTGCCCGGCCGGGCGCCGAACGCGGTATCCGGCAAGGCCTGCGCCTGGGCTCGGACGGGCGCCTGGGCGGAGAGGGAGAGCGCCAGCACTGTGACGCCGAACACGACATAAGCACGCATCGGGATTTCTCCTATTCCGGGAAGGCCCGGCCACACGCGATATACTTAGGAGAAAGAAGGCAAAAAACCGGCGCCCATCCGAAACGGCCTCTCGCGCATGGCCGATGCGCGGGCGCCGTATCGCCCCCCGATCCGACAGGGCGGGCCGGCTGATTTCAGGACGGTTTTTTCGGCGGCGCGGGGGTTTCGTGCGGCGGCCCGACGATCTCGCCATGCGCGGGCGGATCGCTGGCGGGGAAGGTATCCTCCACGCCGATATCGTAATGCTCGTCCGCTAACTGCGCGTCCCGTTTAGGGTCGGGCTGGGTTTTGGGCTGGGTCTGTTGTACGTTCATGGTCGCATCTCCTGACGACGAGATACGGTCAAAACGCCCACGCGGGAGATTATTTCCCCCTACGCGAGAATTTGATCGGCCGAACCCCGCCGTAAACGTGGGGAAGCAGTCTCGCCGCCCCGGCAACAGCCCGGAGCGGTTTCACCACGACCGCGTCGGTGAAACCGCTCAAAGCCTTTGTTCAGAGCATGATCAACGCCCAAAGGAGCACAGATCATGCTCCAAGCCTTTGCTCGGCAAGCAAGTTCATGGGCTCAGGCGATTCCGCCTGAGCCCATCTTGCTCTAAGCCGCACCGGCCAGAAGGCGCGCGAGCCGGCGTTCGTCGGCGCCGCCGCCCTCCCATTCCTCCTCGCCAGCCTCGCCCTCTTCCTCCTCGGCGCGTCCCCCGCGCAGGAGGTGGGCCATCATCAGGCGACGCAGGCGGCGACGACGCAGCATGCTGCCACCGATCAGGAAGCGCACGAGCCGGCGTTCGTCAGCGCCGCCGCCCTCCCCTTCTTCCTCGCCAGCCTCGCCCTCTTCCTCCCCGGCGCGTCCCTCGCGCAGGAGATGGGCCAGCATCAGGCGACGCAGGCGACGGCGGCGCAGCATGCTGCCGCCCATCAGGAGGCGCATGAGCCGGCGTTCGTCACCGCCGCCGCCCTCAAAATCCTCCTCGCCGGCCTCGCCCTCCTCTTCCGCGCGCCGCTCGCGCAGGAGATGGGCGAGCAGCAGGCGACGCAGGCGACGGCGGCGCAGCATGCTGCCACCCATCAGGATACGAACGAGCAGCTCATCGCCGCTCCCCCGCTCCCCTTCCTCTTCCGGGCCAGTCGACACCCGTTCACGCAACAAAGTATCGGAAGGCATTACATCCCCCTTATCTCTGTCAGTAGATAACGTTGTGTGGCTATTGCGTGGATATGCAGGGGTTGGCGCAGTTCTCATGCACCCCCCTCCATTTTCGAACGAGACTATTCACCCAATTCAAGAGACTCAGGCTGACATTATGGATGGATCAGCGTCCCTAGAATTGCCCGGTTCAGGACTTCACGCTGCATCAAGCGCCGGGCCGCACTGTTTTTGATCAAGCGCTGAAGCAGACGATGCCGGATATCTGCTTCCTCTTTGCTTTCTTTCACTTCGTCTTGCCCGATCTCTTCCCCGAGCGCACACGCAATTCCGGCTTCGAATGCCTGCTCCAGAAGAGATTCGAGCGTGTTATCGCCTATTTCCTTAGCAAGATTCGCTTTTTTCTCGTCGGATACTTCATGATGGGCACCGGTGCCGTCCACATCCTCAACTTTAACGACCTGGCCCGTCTTTCCGTGGATCGTAAGAGCCAGCAGGTCCTGTTCCCCTCCTGCTTCCGGCGTAGCGGAGGACGGATGTGGCCCCTCCCCTGTCGGCCCTTTCGACTTGGCCGCAACCTCGTCGATCGGAGTCATTTTGGATTTCCTCCGCGAATTATTTGGCCACCAGAGCGAAGATCATAAGCACAACAACGCTCACGATCAAAACAATTTCTAAGCACGCATCATACCAGCTCCAATATAATTCCACAATTTATGCAGACCATACGGAGCGTCACCCGATCATTCATTCACCAAGGTGCGGCAATAATATGTGCTTTATGAGTCAATGAGTGAATACTTCTGTCGATTTTGTGAAAACCAACAGACACTTCAAAGCGAAGCCGAGCATGTGGCTCCACCACGTGAAAAACCGGCAACGCATTGAGCGCTCAGGTCGACCATCCACGCCTCTTCGGGAACCACCCCGAGAAGCCGACGAAGGCGCCCGTGCGGGCAGGCATCCGAGGCCGCCAGCGAAGTTCCGGGAGCGCGCTTCCAGGGCATGATCGTCGCTCGAAAGGGCGCCGATCATGCTCCAAGTTCACGTTTTTGCGAACAAGTCTTCCGGCCAGACGGACGCATCCGGCCGATCCTGAAAATCTGGCGCGCCCTGGTGGATTCGAACCACCGACCCACAGCTTAGAAGGCTGTTGCTCTATCCAACTGAGCTAAGGGCGCCCACCGCCGGACCGGTCAGTGCGTCCAGTTCTCGATGCGGCCGTAACGGAAATTATCGGCATAGGCTTTCGGCCGGAAGCTCCGCGGCGCGGACAGTTCCAGGTCATACTGGATGCCGTTCTTCTCGGCGTAGGCCACCGCCTCGTCCTTGGTCTCGAAGCGCAGCCGCACCTGGGATTGGGTATCGGAGCTGCCACTCCAGCCCGTCAGCGGGTCCCGCAGGCGACGCGCCGCCGGCTCCCATTCCAGGATCCAGTCGTTTGTGCCGGCAAGGCCGGACTGCATGGCGGTCTTGGGTTGCTGGAAGATACGAGCCCGCATCGCGACGTCACTCTCCATCGGGCCGCCCGGCGAGGCGGCTTGGCAGTCTGGTCGGGGCGGCCGGACTCGAACCGGCGGCCTCGTGTACCCAAAACACGCGCGCTACCAGGCTGCGCCACGCCCCGAACCGTCCCAGAGCCTTAGCGGTGTACGGAAAAACCCCGCCTTGGTCAACGAAGGCCAAGGCAGGGCTCCGTCGCGCGCACCGCTGCTCAGGGCGCGGCGGTGAGGAACTTGCCCTCCACCTTGTCGCCCACCCGGATGTCGAGCTTCTCGGTGATGCCCCCCTGCAGCTCCAGGGTGGCGCGCACCGGGCCGTGGCTGTCGATCACGGCGAGGCTCTCGGGCACGGTGTTCTCGGCGATGTGGCGGATCGTGCCGTCCTCGTTGATGAACACCATGTCGAGCGGCACGAGCGTGTTCTTCATCCACATCTGGCTCTCCCGCGGGGCGCGCCAGTCGAACAGCATGCCGGTATCGGCCGGCACGCTCTTGCGGAACATCAGCCCCGTCTCCTGCTGCTGCTCGGTCAGGGCAAGCTCGACGGTGAAGGGATGCCGCACCCCGCCATGGCCGACGATGACAATGGTATCGCGCGAGAGCGCCGGCTGCGGCGCGTCCACCGCGTGAGCGGGAAGCGGCGCGGCGGCGAGCGGGGCCCCGGCCAGGGCGCCGAGCAGGGTCAGAACGAGGCGGCGTCTCATGCGGGCAAGCTCTCCTTCAGCGCCTGGGCGGCCAGGGCGCGGATCTCGTCGCGGACCGGGCCTTCGCGCGGCGCATCGCGCAGGGTGGTGAACCAGTGTTCCGGCGGCGCGCGGCCCGCCGAGCGATGATAGGACAGGCCGCGCAGCACCGCCTCCGCCGCCGGCGGGATGCGCGACGGGATCGGCAGGCGGTTCAGCGTGGCCCACACCCCGGCCCAGCACCGGCCGGTGGTATAGGGGTTGTAGCCGCCCCCGCCGGTCACGACCAGACGCGGCGCCAGATCCCTGATAGCCGCCACCGCCGCCCAATGCGCGTTATTGGAGAGCGAAAGGCGGGAGAGCGGGTCCTCCTCCAGCGCGTCCGCCCCGGCCTGGAGGAAGATCGCCTGCGGCCGGAACGCCCGGATCAAGGGCAGCACCGCCGTTTCCATGAGGCACCGCATCTCGCTGTCGTTGAAGCCGGACGGCACCGGGAAATTCCGCGCCGCGCCGCCCCCGGCCCGGTCGGTCGCGAGACCGCTGTGCGGCCAGCGCCCGGCCTCATGGATGCTGATGGTGAGGACCCGGCCGTCATCGTGGAAGGCGTCCTGCACCCCGTCGCCGTGATGCGCGTCGATATCGAGATAGACGATCCGCTCCAGCCCCTGGTCGAGCCAGGCCAGCATGCCGAGCACCGGGTCGTTCAGGTAGCAGAAGCCGGAAGCGCGATCCGGCCGCCCGTGATGCGTGCCGCCGCCCGGGCAATAAACGATGCCGCCCGCGGCGGTGAGCCGCGCCGCCAGCATCACCCCGCCGGCGGAGGTCATCGGCCGGCGATAGATCTCCGGATAGACCGGGTTGCCGTCCATGCCGATGCGGAAGCGCTCGCGCTCCGCCGGCGGCACGCGCTGCGCCGCCTCCGCCCGGCGCAGCGCGCCGACATAGGCGGGATCGTGGAAGCGCGTTACCTCCGCCTCGGTCGCCATCGGCGCGGTGAGGAACGCCGCATCCGGCAGCCAGCCCATGGCGCGGCACAGATCGGTGACGGTGGAGACGCGCGGCACGGCCAGCGGATGCTTCGGGCCGTAGGTGGAGCGGCGATAGATCTCGCTGCCTATATAGACGGGACGGTCGCGCGGGTCGGGCAGCATGCGCCCGTTATTTTGGCGGAGCTGGCCGTGTCCGGAAGGGGGCCGCGACCCTGTGGGGGGCGGGGGCAGTACGGCGAGGGGCTCCGCCCCTCGACCCCGCCAAAGGCGTAGCCTTTGGAATCCATTTGTTTTCTTGGACCAGGATGACTGCTGATAGAAGCAGTCATCCTGGTCTAGAGCCGGATGAACGCTTGCATTTCCTCGCGTGCGGCGTCGCTGAAATCCTTCAGCGGATCCAGCGCCTTCCCGCTCTTGACCGTATCATGCAGCTCGCGGACCGTTTTGTTCGGTGCGAAGTAAGTGTCAGTCGTTTCCAGCATGATCTTCTCAGCGCACGCGACAGTTTGCGGCGAGGACAGGATGCGCATCCTGCTGACCATGGCGTAGAGGGCGATAAGCTCCGGAACCTGTGGCTCGTTGCTCACAACGGCATCGCCATATACTTTCGATGCCTGGACGATGAAATCCTTGTAGAGTTCCGCTCGCTGCGACTTGTCATGGAGGAACTGACTGGCCCTGGCCTGGGCCCGTGCGCTCAGCCAGGTGGTAATGCCAGATGTCAGGCCGCCGACCGCTGATCCGGCCAGCGCCGCGAATGCCGAGATGTAAGCAATATCCATGCATTGATCATGGAGGCTCGCCCTTTCGATGTCCAATTGAGATCAACGATTCGGTCGAGCCCTCCCGGTCGATCCAGGTCAACCGGCCAAGCGCCGGGTCGTCCAGGCAACCAGAAGCCAACGGCGCGATCCGGCATTCCCTGATGCGTGCCGCCGCCTGTTGACGCGCACCGCCCGATACTCAACCTCTCCCGTTCGCGGAACCCTATATGAGACGCCTGGCCGGCCAGGACGGTTCTCCACGCCGCCGGAGAAAAACGCGGATGAGCGAAGGTGAGGACATTCTCGAGACCGTGGCGCGCTGGCGCGACGAGGGCGAGACAGTGGCGCTCGCCACGGTCACGGAAACCTGGGGCAGTTCGCCGCGCCCGGTCGGCAGCCAGATGGCGGTGACGCGGAGCGGCCGCATGGAAGGCTCGGTCAGCGGCGGCTGCATCGAGGGCGCGGTCGGCGAGGCGGCGCGGGAGGTGATCCGCACCGGGGCGCCGCAATGGCTGGAATTCGGCGTCACCAACGAGCGGGCCTGGGAAGTCGGCCTCGCCTGCGGCGGCCGCCTCAAGGTCTTCGTGGAGCGGGTCGGCTGATGCCCTGGACCACCTCCCCGCGCGCCGCCGACACATCCCGCAGCGAGGCACGGCCATGACCCCGGAAACCCTGGCCGCCCTGCGCGCCGCCCACGCCGCCCGCCGCCCCGCCCTGCTCGCGACCCGCCTGCCGGACGGCGCGCAATACCTGCTCCCCGATCCCGCCGCGTCCCCTGCCCTCGCCGACGCGGCGGCGGAGGCCCTGGCGCTCGGCGTCAGCCGCGGCGTGACCTTGCCGGACGGCACCTGGTTCCTGCATGCGCGGCTGCCGGCGCCGCGCCTCGTCATCGTCGGCGCGGTGCATATCGCCCAGGCCCTCGCGCCGATGGCCGCCGGACTCGGCTTCGCTATCCGCGTGATCGACCCGCGCCGCGCCTTCGCGACGGCGGAGCGCTTCCCCGGCATCGCCCTCGCCCATGCCTGGCCGGACGAGGCGCTGGACGCCGATCCGCCGGACGCCGCCACCGCCATCGTCACCCTGACGCACGATCCGAAGCTCGACGACCCGGCGCTCGACCGGGCGCTGCGCTCGGACGCCTTCT
>DATJWY010000310.1:0-11980 GCA_035500775.1 Acetobacteraceae bacterium | reverse complement strand
AGCCGTTTCCCGCCGGAACCGCGGACGCGTTTCCGGCGGACGCAGGCGCCGCGCGGCCGCTCCGGCCCGCCGCGCGGCATCGGCCAGGCTTGCCCCGCCGGATCCGCCGGACGCCGCGCCTGAACCACCGGGCGCCATCCGCATCCCCCTGCGCCACGCCCTGATCGGGCATCGCCCTGGAATGCGCGGCACCACGATCGCGCGACCCGGCAAATTTTAGCATTCCACACTATAATGGCACCCCTTGCGCCCGTGCCCGCAAGGGCAAGGTGTGGTATAGGCGCGTCGCTTCCGTTGTCGCGGCACGGCCACGGTTCGGGGCTGGCGCGTCGCTTCACGCCCCGCCGCACGGACAGGAGCCGCCGGACCAGGGACCGACCGGCGCAGGACGGTCCGGCGAGGACGCGAATCTGGATGCGCCGCGCGCCGGAACGCCGTGGCGCCGGCGGGATGGCGGCGCAGGAACCGCTCTCCGGAGGCAGGGCCGCCCCGGCCGCATGCGACAGCGCGAGACAGAACGACGCGGGCATGTCGCCCTCCGACATGGCACAGCAGGAGTTGACGAAACAAGTGTCCATCAAGACTGCTTCACTGACGAAAACAGCTTCTCCGGAAATGGGCGCGGCCGGCAGCGCCGCCCCGCAGGCGGAGGGTGGACGGGTCGCGCACGAAGCGGAGGCGAAGCCCGAGGCGCGGATGCAGGGCGGCCCGGTGCGTCAGATCCCACCGCGGCAACCCGCGCAGCCCGAAACCTTCGTCGAGGGCGACTATGTGGTCTACCCGACGCACGGCGTCGGCAAGGTGGAGCGGATCGCGATGGAGGAGATCGCCGGGCACAAGCTCGAGCTGATCCACATCACCTTCGAGGAAAACCGCATGACCCTGCGGGTGCCCGTGGCCAAGGCGCGCAGCGCCGGGCTGCGCAAGCTCGCTACCCGCAAGCTGTTTGACGAGGCGCTGGCGATCCTGAAGGGCCGTGCCCGGGTGAAGCGCACCATGTGGTCGCGGCGCGCGCAGGAATACGAGGCGAAGATCAACTCCGGTGACCCGCTGGCGATCGCCGAGGTGGTGCGGGATCTGCACCGCAATGCCGGCCAGCCGGACCAGAGCTTCTCCGAGCGGCAGATCTATGAGGCGGCGATGGACCGGCTCGCCGCCGAACTGGCGGCGCTGGAGCAGATCGACAAGATGGCGGCGACCATCAAGCTCACCGACTTTCTGAAAACCGTCTGATACCGGCGACGGGCCCGGCGGCCCCGCCCCTAGACCGTGATCGGATCAGGTCGACTGACCCAATCGCGGTCTAGCGCTTTGTTTTGAGAGCGCGATTCACGCTTTCCGACTTTCAGCCTCAAGCGATCGCGCTCTAGGCACGCGCCAGGGGACCGGGGAGCCGGGCTGCTGGTCCGGGGAGTCCTCCCCCCGGACCGGAAACCACCCGGCTTACGGCATCAGCCGTTGTTGCTACGGTTGCCGGTGAGCTGCAGGAGGATCATGAAAAGGTTGATGAAGTTCAGATACAGCGCCAGCGCGTCATAGACGCCGCGCTTGGCCGCGCCGTCCGGGCCGATCTGGTAGGAATACTGGATGTAATCCGCCTTGATCCGCTGCGTGTCATAGGCGGTGAGGCCGGTGAACACGACGACGCCGATCAGGCTGAGCGCGAATTGCAGGCCGGAGCTGTGCAGGAACATGTTCACGAGGCCGGCCACGATCATGCCGAGCAGCCCCATGATCAGGAAGCTGCCGAACCGGCTGAGATCCGAGCGCGTCGTGTAGCCCCAGAGCGACATCCCCCCGAACGTGGCGGCGGTGATGAAGAACACCCGGACGATGCTCGCCTGGGTATAGACGAGGAAGATGTTGGTGAGGCTCGCCCCCATCGCCGCGCAAAAAAGCCAGAACAGGGTCTGCGCCGCGGTGCGCGACAGCCGGTTCGCCCCGAAGCTCAGCACCAGCACGAAGCCGAGCGGCGCGATCATCGCCAGGTAGGCAAGCCCGCCCGGCCGGTGCATCAGGCCGTACGGCGTCTCCACCAGCGGGTAGAACGCGTTGATCAGGCTGGTATTGGCGATGAGATAGGCCACGATGCCGGTCAGCAGCAGGCCCGAGGCCATCCAGTTGTACACGCGCAGCATGTATGCGCGCAGGCCCGCATCCAGTGCCGCCGAATCGGCGGCCGCGCCGGGAGCGCGCGCATACGTTCGGTAGTCGGGACTGAAAGCCATCGGTCTTGATTCCTTCGTGATGGGCAGGATGCCCGTCGGTCCGTAATTTTGGCCCGAAGCGAGGTTCCTTCAAGCGAAATCGGGGGACAGGGCCGGGGCGGTATCCGCCGGGCGCATGGGATCCGGCGGACAAAATCCATTCCGGTCAATGAGATGCAGCCCATCCGCCGGGGGATGGCCCAACGCCCACCGCCCGGCCCGGCGCAAGGCTGCTGCCTCGCAGCATGTTGACCGGCCCGAGAGCCACAGGCACGCTCAGACAGACGTTCCGCGCCTGCAGCCCCTCATCGACACGCTGAATTCGGAGGTGCCGCCGCCATGAGACTCTTCGTCGCCCTCGACCTCCCCTGGCTCCTGAAGGAAAGCCTGGCCGCCCTGGCTGGCGGGCTTTACGGCGCGCGCTGGGTGCCGCCGGAGAATTACCACCTCACCCTGCGCTTCATCGGCGAGATCCCGGGCCATCAGGCGGAGGAGATCGACCACGCGCTCGGCCTGCTGCGCGGCCGCGGCTTCACGCTGGAGTTGGCCGGGGTCGGCGCGTTCAACAAGGCGGGGCGCGCCACCGCGCTCTGGGCCGGGGTGGCGCGCAACCCGGCGCTCGACCATTTGCAGGGCAAGGTGGAGACAGCCTTGCAACGCATCGGGATCGCGCCGGAACGCCGCCGGTTCCAGCCGCACATCACGCTCGCGCGGCTGGACAACGCGCCGGAAGCAAAGGTCGGGGCCTGGGTGCAGGCGCACAACCTGTTCCGGTCGGAGCCGGTCATGATGGACCATTTCACCCTGTTCAGCTCCCGGCTGGGCAAGGAACAATCGGTCTATACGGCGGAAGTGGAGTACGCCCTGGCTTGAGCGGCGCGGGGCGCGCGCTCATATCCCGGGTGAACACGCGACAAATCACGCGACCTTGGCGCCCGATGGCCTCGCCCCGGCGGGGACCGCCGGCGCGCCCCTCGTATTTCGTCACGCAGGAGAGCGCCTTGGGCAGGTTGATCGTCTTTTCCGGCGCGGGCCTCTCCGCCGAAAGCGGCCTCGCCACCTTCCGCGGCTCCGATGGCCTCTGGAATGGCTACCGGATCGAGGATGTCTGCTACTTCCCGAGTTGGAGGCGGAATTTCCATCAGGTCCATGACTTCTACAACCAGCGGCGGGTTGAACTCGGCCGGGCGGAGCCGAACGCGGCGCACCGGCAGATCGCCGAATGGCAGCGCCGCTACCTGACCGTGCTGCTGACCCAGAACGTGGACGACCTGCTGGAACGCGCCGGCTGCCAGGATGTCGTGCATCTGCACGGCGTGCTGCGCGAAATGCACTGCACCGCGTGCGACCATGTCTGGGACATCGGCTACAGCGCCTTCGCACCCGCCGAGACGCCCTGTCCGGCGCCGGGCTGCGGCACCCGCGAGGGGGTGAAGCCGAATATCCGCTTCTTCGGCGAGATCTGCCCGCTCTACGAGACGCTGCAGGACACGATCGAGGACCTCACGCCACAGGACGTGGTCGTGGTGATGGGCACCAGCCTGCAGGTGATCCCGATGCACCACTTCCTCACCGGGCGGCCGAGCTTCAACATCCTCGCCAATCTCGATCCGGCGGAGGACCCGCACGGCCTCGATCCGTTCGACGTCTCGCTGATCGGCCCGGCGACGCGCACGGTGCGGGAGATCGACACCATCCTGCGCGACCGCCTCGGCTAGGGCGCGATCGCTTGAGGCTGACCGTCGGAAAGCGTGAATCGCGCTCTCGAAACAAGACGCTGGATCATGATCGGATCGGTCAACCTGATCCGATCATGATCTAAGGCCGCCGGCGCGAACAATGGCCGCCGCTCCCGGCGATGCGGATGAGCTCGCCGCCCTGCTCGCGGAGATCCGGGCCTGCCGGCTCTGCGCCGGCTCCCTGCCGCTCGGGCCCCGCCCGGTCCTGCACGTCTCGACGACGGCGCGGCTGCTGATCGCGAGCCAGGCGCCCGGCACGAAAGTGCATGAGACCGGCATCTCGTTCAACGACGCCTCGGGCGACCGGCTGCGCGCATGGCTCGGCATCAGCCGGGACGTCTTTTACGACGAAAGCCGCATTGCCCTGCTGCCCATGGGCATGTGTTACCCCGGACGACTACCCCGAGGCGGCGATGCCCCGCCGCGGCCGGAATGCGCCCCCGCATGGCGGGAGCGGGTACTCCGCCTGATGCCGGCGGTCCGGCTCACGCTACTGGTCGGGAGCCACGCGCAAGCCTACGTGCTGGGCCCTGGCAAGATGACGGATCGGGTGCGGCGGTTCGAGGACTACCTGCCCGCGTATTTCCCCCTGCCCCACCCATCCTGGCGGACGAGCGCCTGGGAACGGCACAACCCCTGGTTCCGCGAGCAGGCGATCCCCCGGCTCCGCGCGAAAGTCAGGGAGATCCTAAATTTTCACTGAAACGTGATGCGACCGCAAGGCAGTTCTGCCCCTAAAAGAAAAACGGCGACCCCGGTGGGGTCGCCAAGTTTAGGGAGGAAACGTCCAAGAAGCAGCGCGAACTTAATCGCGGTGCATAAAAAAATTATATACCACCCGGCCAAAATCAGCAAGCAGCTTTGTGCAATGCACAAATGCTTTATCGACATAGCCTGGTTCAGCGGACCCCTCTGAAGGCCTGAGCCTTCACGAGGGCGATGCCGTTTAAGCCCCCCTGAAAGTGCGGCCGAAAGCACGTCCCTGGGGAATGACAGGCTTAGTCATCCCGCTCCAGCGCCTCGATATCGGCGTCGCTGAAGCCGAAATGATGGGCGATCTCATGGATCAGCACGGCGCGGACCAGCCGGAACAGATCCTCCCCGCTCTCCACCCACTCCAGCAGGATCGGCTCGCGATAGAGCAGGATGATGTCCGGCGCCTCCGGCACGTCCATCACCCCGCGCCGCGGCAGCGGCACGCCGCGATACAGGCCGGTCAGATCCCAGGGATTGTCGATCCCCATCTCCGCCAGGGTGTCATCATCCGGCAGATCCTCGACCAGGATGCCGACCCCGCGCACATGCCGGGCCAGCCGCTCCGGCATGGCCGCCAGGGCGCGCTCGGCCAGGGTTGTGATGTCGTCCGCGCTGGGCGGGGTGGTAAATGCCATCGTCTCGGGTCCCACTTCACGGAGGAAAGGCAGCATGACGGAAAGGCTGAACGCCGCGCAACGCCAGGCGCTCGCGACCGAGCTTCCCGGCTGGCAAGTGCTGCCGGACCGCGACGTGATCGAGCGGCACTTCACCTTCCGCGACTTCAACGCCGCCTGGGGCTTCATGAGCCGCATCGCCCTGCTCGCGGAACAGATGGACCATCATCCGGACTGGTCCAATAGCTGGAACCAGGTGGAGATCCGCCTCACCACCCACTCCGCCGGCGGGCTGACCGCGCGCGACCTCGAACTGGCGCGGCGAATCGACCGCCTGCTGGATCAGGCCACCTCGCCGTCCTGAACGCCGGCGGCCTCTTCCCGCTCCGCCCCGCGCTCCAGCGCGCCCAGCAGGCGCTCCAGCGTGATCCGGGCAAGGGCCTGTTCCAGCGTCGCCTCCGCCTCGGCGAACACGGCACCGAGCAGCCCATGGTTGCGGCCGCCCACCACGATAGTTCTAAATTGATCTAAAGAAAGGCCAGGGGCTTTGCCCCTGAACCCCACTGGGGCCGTCGGCCCCAGACCCCATTCCACGAAGGATTTCAAACGTGTGCGGGTCTGGGGACGCTGCCCCCAGCGGGGCGCGGGGCAGCGCCCCGCAACTTCCCGGTATAGGTCAATCAATAAGGCGATTGGTATCAGGCAATTACGCTCTAACAGGACCAAGCCGCATGGACCCGCTGTCGCCGCCTCTCCCCGAGCGCGCGCTCCGCATCCGCCGGGCCGCCGCCCGGCTCTGCGGCCAGTTCTCCTGGGCGGTGCTGCATGAACTCGCTTTGCCCAATGGCCGGCGGGCCGACATCCTGGCGCTGCGCCCGGATGGCGGCTTCGTCTGCATCGAGGTGAAATCCGGCGCGCGGGACTTCCTGACCGACGAGAAATGGCCGGAATATCGCGCCTGGTGCGACACGCTCTATTTCGCGGTCGATACCGATTTTCCGCTGGCGCTACTGCCGGCGGAAGTCGGGCTGATCGTGACCAGCGGGGACGAGGCGGACCTGACGCGCGAGGCGCCGGCGCACGCCTTGCCGGCGGCCCGGCGCCGCGCCCTGCTGCACCGCTTCGCGACCGTCGCGGCGACCCGCCTTGCCGCGCTGGAGGACCCGGCCATCACCTCGGCCCTGCGCGCCGCGCTGCGGGCCGAGTAAAGCGCACGCCTCCCCGCGGCCCGCGTTCTTGACCGGCCGAACCTCTGGTATCAGTGCCCCGGCGTCGCCAGCGACTGCTCCTGCACCGGCGCCAGCGAAACCGGCCCCGGCTGCGCGGGCGGGAAGGCGGCAACCGGCTGCTCCGTCGGCGGATAGCTGCCCGCGGCCGGCATCGCCGCCGCCGGACCGGAGCCGCCATAGCGCATCAGCACCGTCCGCAACGGGTCCGCGCCCGGATTGTTCACCCGCATCTGCACCACGATGTCGGATGGCCCGACAGGCTGGCCGTAATAAACCTCGTCCCCCTCGCTGTCGGAGGAGAGCATGCTCCCCTGCAGGGAAACGCCGACGAACAGGCCGCGCGTGCGGGCGAAGGCGACGATATCGGCGGAGAACGAGGCCGGCGTCGCGCCCTCAATGCCGCCGCCGATCGTGACCAGCGCCACCGAGGCGCCGGCCCCGAACTTGAACTGGGAGTCCATGACCGACCGCAGGCCGCGCTCGGTCTGGATGACCATCATCACCTCGGCATCCTGGATGCCGGCCTGCAGACCGAAGCTGCCCGCGCCCATGCTGTAGAAGGCCGGTGCCGACCACGATCCGCCGCCACCGCGCGCCAGCAGCACGCAGCCGCCGCCCTCGGCGCCGAACAGGAAGCCCGCCTTGAACACGCGCGGACAAATCAGGACCGCGCGGCTGTGCCGCAGCATGCGTTGCGCGGTGGCGCCGTCCAGGGTCGTCAGCACGTCCTGCGCCGCCAGGGTGGCGCGGTCCACCAGTTCCTGCTGACCGGCGGCCGTGGCGGCACGCGCCGTCAGCGGCAGAGAGGCCGCCAGGAACAGCGCGAGCAAGAAGCGGGTCATTCGATGTATTCCCTCATCCGAGGCTTCCGTTATCGCACAGGTGGGCGAGACCCGGGCAAGGTCTCCACCGGACCGGAGCGGTTCCACCGACGGCGCGAGCATCGCCCAACGGCGTGGAATCGCTCTGGCCCTTGTTTTAACGAGCGGTTTTTCAGCCGAACCGATCCCGGTTGGGCTGATACCGCTCTAAAAGCAGATCCGGTTCGGGTGGAAACACCCCCGCCCGTGAAGCGGCTCGTGAAACCCAAAAGCATGCGCAGCGTCAGCCAGCCCGGGACCGGTCCGGCGGATCAAGTTGCTCGTTCGATCAAATATCTACGGTGTTTTCCGCATCCATGACCACAATTAAAACACGCCGGAGGATCCGCGGCGGCGCTCCGGCTCGCTTCACGTTGCTGTGTCGCCCCCCGCGCCGCCCTCAATCGTCCAGCACCTCGTTGACGCAGAGCACGCGCCAGGCGGCCGGATGACGCTCGATCACGGTCAGCGACAGATTCTGGATCGCGAGATGCAGCGCGTTGGCGGCGCCAATGCCGAGCGCATGTGCCACCGCGGCGCGGATCGCCCCACCATGGCTGACGGCGACGACATCCCGCCCCGGATGCGCTTCGGCCCGCAGTTCCAGCGTCGCGCCCACCCGCTCGATCACATGGACCATGCTCTCTCCGCCCGGCGGCGCCTCCGCGGCCGCGAGCGGCCAGAACACATGCGCGGGCTGGCTGAGCCGGGACGGCAATTCGTCATGAGCAAGGCCCTGCCATGCGCCGAGATCCTGCTCCGTCAGCCCCGGCTCGACGGTGAGCGGCGCCGCGCCGTAGCCGGCCTGCTGGATCGCCTCCGCCGTGCAGCGGGTGCGGGAGAGCGGTGTCACCAGCCATTCGGCACCGCGCGGCAGCCGCGCCGCCAGCCGGCGATAGGTGGAAGCCTGGGCCAGCAGGCTCTCGGGGCAGAGTGGCACGTCCATCCGGCCGTAGAGGACAGCGCGCGCGTTCTCCTCCACGATGGCATGCCGCAGCAGCCAGAAACGGGTGATGTCGGTCATGGCGGGGGCGTACCGTCCGGGCATGGCCGGATTATGGCCGGAGACGGCCACGGATGCGACGGTTTCTAACCTCAGGGTTGTGAATCTGGCAGGCCGCGGGAAAAAGACGGCCAGGGCGCTGCCCTGGACCCGCTGGGGCCTTGAGGCCCCAGACCCCCGAATAGTTAAAATAAAGGATTCCAAAGGCTTGCCTTTGGCGGGGTCCAGGGGCAGCGCCCCTGGCCTTGTATTTAGGCCAGCCTCATCAACCGGCTACTCACCAATACTAATAAGCGCCCCACTCCGCCGCGCCGCCTGGAACTGGCGGGCGAAGAGCAGGATCGCCGCCGCGAGCCAGGCCGCGTTCAGCCCGAACGCCCAGGCGAGATGGTCCCAGCGCACCACCCCGGTCGCCAGCGCCGCGCGCAGCCCCTCGAACACATGCGAGGCCGGCAGCGCCAGCGCCAGCGGCCGCACCGCCGGCGGCAGTACCGAGACGGGATAGAACACCGCCGAGAACGGCGTCAGCCCGATCAGGATCGACCAGGCGAGCGCCTGCGCCCCGGCGCCGTGGCGCAGGATCAGCGCGATGATCCCGAGCGCCACCCACCAGCCCATCAGCATCAGGTTCAGCACGAACAGCGCCAGCACCGGCCCGACGGAGAGCAGGTTGAAATGGTAGAGCGCCGCCGCCAGCAGCGCCGCCGGCACCACCCCGGCCGCCATGCGCAGCGCCGACATGCCGAGCAGCGCGGCGATCATCTCCCACGGGCGCAGCGGGCTGACGAAGACATGGCCGAGATTGCGCGACCACACTTCCTCCAGGAAGGTGACGGCAGCGCCCATCTGCGACCGCAGCGCCACCTCCCAGAGCAGCACCGCCCCGAGCAGCGTGCCAATGGCGACGCTGCCTGCCCCCGCGCTCATCCGCGTCGCGAAGAAGGCGGAGGTGAAGCCCCAGATGCAGACCTGCAGCGTCGGCCAGTAGGCCAACTCCACCAGCCGCGGCCAGGAGCGCCGGTAGAGGGCGAGATGGCGGTACATCAGCCCCCAGATGCGCCGCGGCGCGCCGCCGAAAGGAGGACGCTGCCGGGCGCTCATGCCGCCTGCTCCCGCCTGCGGTCGCGGGCGATGTCGAGGAACACCTGCTCCAGATCCTCCCGCCCGTAGCGGGCGAGCAATTCCTCCGGCGTGCCGCGATCGACGATGCGCCCCTGCTTCATCATCAGCACCCCGGAGCAGAGGCGCTCGACCTCCGCCATGTTGTGCGAGGCGAGCAGGATGGTGCAGCCGCTCGCCGCCCGGTACCGCTCCAGCCAGGAGCGGACGAGATCGCCGGTATCGGGGTCGAGGCTCGCCGTCGGCTCGTCCAGCAGCAGCAGATCCGGCCGGTTGATCAGCGATTTGGCGAGAGCGACGCGGGTCTTCTGCCCGGCGGAAAGCTGCCCGGCCGGGCGATCCAGCAGGACGTGCAGATCCAGTTCGTCGGCAAGCTCCAGGATGCGTCGCTCGGCGTGGCGGACATTGTAGAGATGCGCATAGACGCGGAGATTCTCGGCCACCGAGAGCCGGGCCGGCAGGGCGACATAGGGCGAGGAGAAATTCATCCGCGCGAGGGCGGCGAAGCGGTCGCGCGCCATGTCATGGCCGAGCACGCGGATGCTGCCGGCCGTGGGCAGTAACAGGCCCAGCAGCAAGGCAAGGGTCGTGGTCTTGCCCGCGCCGTTGCCGCCGAGCAGCCCCATTGTCTCGCCGCGCCGGACACGGAACTCGATGTGATCCACGGCCAGGGTGGAGCCGTAGCGTTTCGTCAGGCCGGTGACGTGGATCGCGTCCATGCCCGCAGGGATTAGGGCCTGCACGGGGCGTGGTCGAGTCCCCGCTTGAAGGGGACGCGGATGGGAAGGCCAAGGGCTTTTCCTCCGTGGCCATTCCATCGGCCGTTCCGGCCGATGGAACCTTGGGCCACTCCGCCCCGGGACCCCACCAAAGGCTCGCCTTTGGAATCCGCTACTTTTTCCGCATGAGGCGATGCCCGCCCCAATGACGACCCGCCCGCTCCTGCTCTAGCATCACCGCATGAGCGCATATGACCGGCTGACCGCCCGCTTCGCCCGTATCGCCACCATCCAGGAAGCCGGCTCCATGCTGGGCTGGGACGCCGCGGCGATGATGCCACCCGGCGGCGCGGCGGCACGCGGCGACCAATTTGCGGTGCTCGCCGCCCTGGCGCATGAGCGCCTGACCGATCCGGCGGCGGAGGAGGAGCTTGCGGCGGCGGAAGCGGAGGCCGCGACGCTGGACGCCTGGCAGGCCGCCAATCTCCGCCTGATGCGCCACGCGCATACGCGGGCGACGGCGCTGCCAGCCGATCTCGTGGAAGCGCAGGAGCGGGCCCATTCGGCCTGCGAAACCGTCTGGCGCGGCGCGCGGCACGACTCCGATTTCGCCCGGGTGCGGCCGAAGCTGGAAGAGGTGGTGCGGCTGACCCGCGAGGCGGCGGCGGCGCTCGGGGAGGCGCTGGACCTGCCGCCCTATGACGCGCTGATGGACGGGTTCCAGAGCGGCATTGGCGCCGCCGACGTGGCCCCCATCTTCGCCCGGGTGGAGACGTTCCTGCGCGACGCCCTGCCGCGCGCCGAGGAGCGTCAGGCGCGGCGCGGCGAGCCCCTGCCCTTGCCCGGCCCCTTCCCGGAGGCGACGCAGGAGGCGCTGTGCCGCCGCCTCTCCGCGCGCGCGGGGCTCGATTACGCGCATGCCCGGCTCGACCGCTCCACCCATCCGTTCTGCGGCGGCACGCCCACCGATGTGCGGATCACCACCCGCTATGACGAGCGGGATTGCGCCCAGGCGCTGCTCGGCGTGCTGCACGAAACCGGGCATGCACTCTACGAGCGCGGCCTACCGGCCGCTTACGCCCGGCAGAAGGTCGGCGAGGCGGCGGGCATGGCGGTGCATGAGAGCCAGTCGCTGATCGTGGAGATGCAGACCTGCCGGTCGGACGGCTTCCTCGCCTGGCTCGGAGGCGAGTTGCACGCGGCCTTCGGCGGCCCGGGGGCGCCCTATGCTGGGGAGAATCTCGCGCGCCATTGGCGGCGGGTGCGGCGCGGCTTCATCCGGGTGGATGCGGACGAGTTGACCTATCCCGCGCATGTGATCCTGCGCTTCCGGCTGGAACAGGCGCTGATCGCCGGCGATCTCGCGGTCGCCGATCTGCCCGGCGCCTGGGCGGAGGGCCTGCACGCCCTGCTCGGCATCGTGCCGCCCGACGACGCCCATGGCTGCCTGCAGGACATCCATTGGTATGACGGCGCGTTCGGCTATTTCCCGAGCTACACGCTGGGCGCGATGGCGGCGGCGCAGTTGATGGCGGCGGCGCGGCGTGCGGAGCCGATGCTCGACGCGGCGCTGGCCCAGGGCGATTTCTCGCCTTTGACCGGCTGGCTGCGCACCCATGTGCACAGCCAGGGCAGCCGGCTCGGCTTTAACGACCTGCTGCGCGCCGCCACCGGCAAGCCGCTCGACCCGGCGGATTTCGAGACGCATCTGCGGCGGCGTTATCTCGACTGAGA
>DATJWY010000309.1:0-12071 GCA_035500775.1 Acetobacteraceae bacterium | reverse complement strand
TTGGGGGTCTGGGGCCTCAAGGCCCCAGCGGGGTCCAGGGGCGGAGCCCCTGGCCTGGATCCAGTGAAACAACTCATCATCTCGGCCGATGATTTCGGCCTCTCCGAATCCGTCAACGAAGGCATCGAGCGCGCCTGCCGCGATGGCCTCCTGACCACCACAAGCCTGATGGTTGCCGGCGAGGCCGCGGCCGACGCGGTGCGCCGCGCTCGCGCCTTGCCGCAACTCCGGGTCGGCTTGCATCTGGTGGTGATCGAGGGACCGGCGGTCCTGCCGCCCGCCGCGATCCCGGATCTCGTCGGCGCGGATGGCCAGTTCCCCTCGGACCAGCTCCGCCTCGGCATCGACTATTATTTCCGCCCCCGCGTGCGGCGGCAGCTCGCGGCCGAGATCCGGGCGCAGTTCGAGGCGTTCCGCGCCACCGGCCTGCGCCTGGACCATGCCAACGCGCACAAGCACATGCATCTCCACCCGACTGTCGGGCGGCTGATGATCGAGATCGGCCGGGAATATGGGCTGACCGCCCTGCGGGTGCCGCACGAGCCGGTCTCGGTCATGTGCTGGTGCGGCGAGCGGCAGGGGTTCGGCGCGCGGACGCTCGCGCTGTGGACGCAGGTGCTGCGGCGGCAGGCAATGCGGGCCGGGATGCAGGTGAACGACCATGTGTTCGGCCTGGCCTGGACCGGGCACATGACGGCGGAGCGGCTGCATCGCCTCGCCGGGGCGCTGCCGGAGGGGCTGAGCGAACTTTATTTCCACCCGGCCGCGTCGCGGGACGGGCTGCTGCGCCGGCTGATGCCGGAATACGAGCACGAGGCGGAACTTGCAGCGCTGCTGGACCCCACGTTGCGCGCGGCGCTGGCCCGGGCGGGGGCTGTGTCGGTGGGGTGGGGCGAGGTTAAGCGACAGGATTAAGGCGAGGGCTCTGCCCTCGACCCGCCAAAGGCCGTAGGCCTTTGGAAACCGAAATTTTTTCTGACAGCCGCCTATGGAAACGGCGGAATTCACGCTTTCCGACTGTCAGTCTCAAGCGATCGCGTTCCAAGCAAACAAATGGATTCCAAAGGCACCGCCTTTGGCGGGGTCCAGGGGCGGAGCCCCTGGCCTTTTACTGACCCCAGAAGAAACGCCCTTTACGCGAGCTTGATATCGCCATTGGTGAGCAGGCTGTTGAAGCTCTGCCCGCTGACGCCACGCAGATCGGCGAGATGGGTGAGCGCCCCGCCCGTCGTGCCGGATCCGCGGAAATCCAGCAGCGTGTCGGAGCCGCTCGCGCTCACCTGCAGATAAGCGCCGGCATGCGCGCTCACATGGTCCCAGCCGGTCGTCGCCAGCAGGGCGGAGACGTCCAGCACGTCATGCGCGCTGCCGGTCGCATGGAAGGTGCTGATATCGGCGGCGGCGTTCGGCGCCTGGGTGAACAGCAGCGTGTTGCCGCCGGTGCCGCCCGAGACGATGTCGTGGCCGCTGCCGAGGAACACGGTGTTGCCCATGCCGGAGAGCTGGATCGTATCGGTGCCGACCGAGGCGACATAGACATCGTGCCCGCCCGCGCCGCCGTTCAGCGTGAAGGACGCGCCGTGGCCGGCGATCAGCCGCTCCGCCGCCGCCGTGCCGGTGAGCGTGCCGGTGCTGTTGATCGAGGCGAGCGTCGGCAGCGACGCGCCCGTGCTCGGCAGGCTCGGCGTCGCGTATTGCTCGGGCAGGCCGTTCGCGCCGTAATCGAGCGTGGTGATCGGCGTGGTCGGCACGGTGGCGACGAATTTCACCCCGGCGATCGCGCCGCTCAGCGTATTCACGTGGAACCCGCCATTCAGCACGAAGCCCTCATTCGGCGCGAGATAGAGCACCTGGTGCCCGTTCCAGCTGCCGAGGGCGGAGAAGCCGCTATAGCCGTAGATGGTCAGCGTGTCGCCGCGCGTCGGGTCGAAGGTTTCCAGCATCTGCACGCCGTCACCCTTCTGGTAGATCACGTCCGTCGCGCCCGGGCCGGGGAAGATGTCGTCCCCGATGCTGACATTCGTGATCTGGCCGCCGGAGAGCGTCATCGAGCCGCCGGCATTGGCGCCGATGATGACGTTATGCCCGGCGCCGCCGGCGATGCGTGCGCCGGTGCCGCTGGTCACCAGGAAATCGCTGCCGCTGCCGCCCTGCAGCGTGCTGCCGGCGCCGCCGGCATAGATGTAGTCCGTGGTGCCGAGTGCCTGCGCATTGGCGGAGCCGCAGCTATAGACGACATCGTTGCCCGGGCTGGTCTCGACGATGTTGTTGCCGCCCTCGATGTGCACGAAGTTCGACGGGCCGCCATTGGTGTGCACGTTGTCGTTGCCGGTGCCGACGATGGAGGCACCGCCATTATTGGCGGAGTAACCCTGGCCGCTGCCGATCTGCGTCGCGGTCACGCCGGGGAAGTTGCCCGTCAGTTCCACGCCCGCATTGGCGCCGCGATAGGTGGCGCCGGCCGCGACGGCGAACACGCTGGTGATGCCGGTCGTCGGGTTGGCCGCGCTGTTCAGCGTCGGATCGGTGCCGACATTCCGATCGGTGAACGCCATGCCCTGCGGCGTCACGAACTTCACGGCGTAGCTGCCGCCGGGGATGTTCGCGAAAGTGTAGGCGCCCTGGCTGTCGGTGGTGGTGGTCTGCCCGGTCGGCGTGCCGTTCGCGGACAGCAACATGACGGAGACGCCCGCCAGCGCGGCGTCGCCGATGTGATAGACGCCGTCGCAGAGACCATCGACGAACACGCGGCCGGTGATCGTCGCCGGGGCGACGGTGACCGCGCTGGCCGAGGTCAGGGTCTGCATCGGGGTGCCGGCGGTGACGCCATAGGTGTTGGTCGGCACGGTCGCGACCAGCTTGCCGGTGTTGGTCAGCACCTGGTTGATCTTGTCGGCATTGTCCACCTGGGCGGTGACGGCGACCACCACCTGATTGCCCGGGGCGCTGGTGCTACTGCCCGGATTGGTGAGGCCGGCGCTGCCGAAATCGAAACTGACGACGCCATTGCTGTCGGTGCCGGAGGCGCCCACGCCCAGCGCCGAGCCGCTGGTGTTGCCGAGCGAGACGACGCTGGAGGAGAGGTAGTCGAGCCCCGTGGGCAGCAAATCGGAGAGCACGAGATGCTGTGTGCCCTGGCCGAGCGTCGCCACCAGATCATAGGTGAGGGTTTCGCCAGGGGCGACGAGACCGCTTTGCACCGAGGCGCCACTGGAGGCGGCGACCAGAACCTTGCTGAAGGAATCAGTGAGATGCGCGCCGACCGTGGCGCTGGCCGAGCCGCCGGAATAGGTCGCGCCGTTGCTGGCCGCGCTGGCGTAGCTCAGCGTCGCGGTGTTGCGGAGCGTCGCGCCGTCCACCACGCTGTCGGCGAGCTTCGCCTGATAGGTGAGGGTGATCGGCGCGTCGGTGGAATAGAGATGCGGCACGGTGACGGTGAAGCCGCCTCCGTTCTCCGTGACCACGGCGCCGGTGACGGTCACGCCGCCTTCAGTCACCCGCTCCGAGCCGGAGACGAGCACGAGGCCCGGGCTGAGCGGATCGGCGATGGTGACGTTGTAGGCCGGGTTGGTGGCGCCAGCGGCGTCCTTCACCACCACGGTGTAGGTGGCGACCGAACCGGCCGCGCCGGTGGTGAAGGTCGTGCTCTTGCCGATGGTGAGGCGCGGCGCGACCACGGTGCCGGAGGCGGAGGCGGTCTGCGCCGTGGCGCCGGCGCTGGTCACCGTCGCCACGTTGGTCCAGGAACTGCCGGCCGTGTTCTGCGCCACGTTGTTCAGCACCGCGCCGAGGCGGAGCGTGATGTGCTCGCCGGCGGCGGTGGCATGCACCGGGCCGAGATCGACCACCACGCCGTTATTCGCCGCGTCGAGGCTGGTCGCCACGGCGCCGAGGCCGATGCCGGCGGTGATGCCCGCATCGATGCCGACGATCTGCGCCGAGCCGGCGACATAGGAGAACAGCGCGGTGGCGCCGGATTTGGGCAGCAGATCCTCGATCTTGAGGTCCGTGCTGTCGCCCGCCGGCAGGGTGACGTCGATGGTGAAGGTGCCGGTCTCGCCGACCTGCAGGCCGGGGAGCGGCACGCGCGGATCGCTGCCGGCGATGAAGGTCTTCACCGCGCTCGGCGTTGGCAGCGTGGCGCTGGCGGTGGCCGAGCCGCTCAGCGTGCGGTGCCAGGCATAGCCGGCATCGGTGGTCGGCAGCGTGTCGGCGGTGTAGCGCGCGGTGTTGCCGAGCGTCGCGCCGTAGAGGGCGTGGCCGGAGAGGGCGGCGCGGAAGGAGAGATCCACCGTCTGCCCGGCGGCGAGGGTGGCCACGGTGGCGCCGACGCCGCCGCCCGCGGGGGCGGCGAGGGTGGTGCCGCCGCCGCCGGTGACGACGGCGGAGCCGGCGACCAGCGTCACGTTCGGGTTGCCCTGGGCGTCCAGGCCGAACTGGTTCAGCAGGTCCTGGAGCGTCACGCTGTAGGCGGTGGCGGCGCCGGCGGCGTTGGTCAGCCGGATGTCGTATTGCAGCGTGTCGCCGGCATTGGCGGTGATCGACGTGCCGTAGCTGCCACGGGTGGTGAGGTCTTCCACCTGCTTGACCAGCGTGAGCGACGGCGCCGCGAGCGTCACCGACTGGCTGGCGCTGTAGCTCTTGCTGGCGCCGGTCGCGGGGTTGGTCTCGGTGATCTTGCCGGTGTTGGTACGGACGGCGCCGGCGACGTTGCTCGCGGTGCTGCCCGCCGCGACTTCCTGCACCTGGAGCACGATCTGGTCGGCGGCGCCGCGCGTGTCGCTCGCCACCGAGACATTGCCGAGGGCGAAGCTGCCATTCGCGCTGACCGAGCCAGCGCCGATGGTGCCGCTATTGGCGTAGCTGATGTCCTGCCCGATCGAGAGGATCTTCGCGCCGACCAGGGTGAGGCCGCTGCCGAGCACGTCGCTCAGCACGACGTTGTTCGCGGTGCCGCCGGGCAGCGTGTAGGTGACGGTGAAGGTGGCGATCTCGCCGATCTTCAGCGCGTTCGCCGCATCGCCCGCGCTCGCCGAGACGAAGCTCTTGCTCACCACCGGCGTCGCCGTCTGCACCGAGGCGGTGGCGGTGTCGTTCGCGGCCGGGTTGGCGGCGATGCGGTTCACCCCGCCCTGCTGGTCGGCGAAGCCGGTCAGCGTCACGGTGTCCGGCAGCACCGTCGCCGGGGTGGCGATGGTGGACGCCGTCGCGAGCTTGAAGGTGATGACGGCGACGTTGCCGCCGCTGTTCGCATCATAGGTGGAGAGCACGTTGGTGTTGGCGCCGCTCGCGTCGGTCAGCTCGATGCCGGCGCCGAACAGGCCGGCAGTCGCACCGGAGCCGAGGGATTGGTAGCCGAGCGCATGGCCGGCGCCGTCCGTCACCCGGATCGAGCCGGCGACCAGGGACAGCCCGGCCGGGATCGCCGTGTCGTTGAGGGTGATGTCGGCCGCGCCCTGCGTGTCATGGCCGAGATTCTGCACGATGACGGCGTATTCCACCGTCTCCCCGGCGCCGACATTCGTCACCGAGCTGTTGAGCGGCGTCGCGGCCAGTTCCGCGCTCGTCACCTTGCCGCTGAAGGCGGTGGCGGCGTTGATGCCGTTCCAGGCGATGCCGCCCTTGCTGCCCTGGAACTGCGCGAAGGCGTCGGTGGTCGCGACCACGCCTTTCGAGATCTTCAGCGCCGGGCTGTCCATGACGAAGCGCGTGATGGCGCTCGACTGGGACAGGGCGCCGAGCGAGTTGCGCTCGCTCTCGGTCAGCTCGTTGGTCAGCAGCAGGCTGTCGGCGAAGGCCGCGTCCGTCACCGTGGCGGTGAACAGCACGTCGATCGTCACCGGCTTGTAGGCCGCCTGGTGGATGTCGCCGAAATCCAGCAGCAATTCGTTGAGGTTGCCGATCGTGGTGACGGTCGGCGCCGCGCCGGGGAACAGGGTGTGGAACGTATCGGCGCCGCCCCACTGGATCTGGCCGGCCTGCGGCACGCCGCTGGTGGCGCCGGTGAAGCTGAAGCTGCTCGCCGAGACACCGTTGCTCTCCAGCGCGTTCAGCACCGGCTGCGGCAGGTAGTCGGCGAGGGTGACATCGCTCGCATTGCCGATCGGCAGCGTCGCCTTCAGCTCGTAGGTGACGCTCTCGCCGGTTTGCAGATGCGCGTATCCGGCGGAGTCGAGCTTCGGCGCCGTGCCGTTGACATCGACGATCGCCTTGCTGGCGGAGCCGGTGGGCAGGCCGACGCCGGCGGAGGAGCCGTCGGACACCGCCCAGCCATTCGGCAGCACGCCGCTCGCGGTCACCTGGTTGCCGATCGCGTCGCCTTGCTCGATGACCGGGTCGATATAGCCCTGGGTGCCGCCGACATAGACCGGGTCGATCGAGGATTTGAAGCCGAGGGTGAAATCGGCGGTGCCGGGCACCGCGCCCCCGGTGTTCAGGTCGCCGAAGCCGAGCCCGTCATCCAGCATCGCCTGCGACACGTTGAAGACGATCGTCGTCTGGCCCGACGCGTCCTTGGGGCCGACCGTGTAGTCGCCGGAGGCCGCGCCGGTGAAGGCGATGGTGTAGGTTTGGCCCTGGTCATGGATGGTCAGGGTCGGCGCCGCGCCGGCATCGAAGGTCTGGCCGTCGCTCAGCGTGTCGGTGACGACGAGATGCGAGACATCGTAGGCCGAGCCGATTTCCGCGCGCACCGACCAGTCGAGCAGGTGGCCCGGGATCAGGCTGGATTCCGGCGTCACCCATTTCTGCACCGCGAAGGGCTTGGCGGTGACGCTGTTGGCGCCGTCCGCGATGCCCGCATCCGGCGGCGCGCCGGCGCTGATGGCGACCGAGCCGCTGGCCGAGGCCCAGGCGCCGCTTGCGCCGGGGCTATAGGTCAGCGCGACGTTTTCCGGATTCGCCGTGTCGAGCAGCGTGCCGCCGGTTTCGGTCGCGGCGAGCGAGACGGTCTGGCCGGCGGTGCCGCCGGAAACCGCGCCGAGGCTGGCGATGATGCGGCTGTTCGCCGCGTCGTACCAGATCGTGGCGCCGGCGCTGCCGCCCGTGCCGCCGCTGCCCGTGCCGATGGCGGGGCCGCCGGCCGGGTTGCCCGCGCGCGCCGTCACCGTGCCGTTGGCGGCGACGTCATAGGCGTAGTCGAGGCCGTTCCAGTGCAGGACAAAACCGCTCGCCTGCGCGCCGCCAGCGAGCTGATCCACCAGCGTGACGCTGGCGGACTGGCCGCTCGCGACCGTCTGCGACACGAAGCCCGCGACCGGCTGCGCCTGGCCGCCGCTGACATAGGCGTCGATCTTGCCGACCTGCCCGGCGCTGGCGGCGCCGAAATCGGCGACGATCTTGCCGTTCGCCTGATCGTACCAGACCCAGCGCGCGCCGGTAGCGCCGGCGGCGCTACCGATGGCCGGGGCGGTGGCTGCGTTGCCGGAGCTGAGCGAAACCACGCCGTTGCTGACGGAATAGACCCAGACGCTGCCATCCGGGCCGGTCAGGGTGAAATTCTGCGCCGTGCCACCGAAGGGCAGGGTGTCGGTCACGGTCAGGTCGGCGGTGGCGGCGGTCGCCGAGGTCTCGCCATGGCCGAGCGTCTGCCACGGGCCGAGGACGAATTGCGTCGCGATCGACGGGCCGGTGACGTTGCTGTCCGTCGCCTGGCCGGTGACCGTGCCGAAATTGGCGACGATCAGGTTGTTCACCGCGTCGAACCAGATCCACGGACCGGCGCCGGTGGGCGCCGCGACGACGGGGGGCGCGCCGGCGGCGTTCGTCGCGGCGGCGGCGAGCGTGCCGGTCGCCGGGTCGTAGCTGTAGGTCCAGCTATGGCCGTTGCCGTCGCTCAGCGTCACCTGCGTGGCGGTGGCGCCGTTCGGCAGCGGGTCGGTCAGCGTCAGGTTGGCGACCACCTGGTTGAAGGCGATCGCCGCCGTGGTCTTCCAGATCTGGCTCGGCACGGTGGGGCCGGCGGTGCCGCTGATCGCCTCCTGCTCGGGGCCGAGATAGGAGGTGAGGAGTTGCAGCACCGAGGGCTGCAGCGTGTAGGTGTTCGGGGTTGCCTGGGTGATGGGCGGACTGCCGCCGGCCAATGGCGAGTTGCCGAGCAGGAAGCCTGAGGTGGCGGAGACGCCGAGGGCGGCGCCGACCGTCGCGGCCGGGCCGACGCCGAGCGTCGCCTGGATGTCCGCCGGGGTCTGGCCGGCCTGATAGCTGCCGAAGGGCAGGAGGATCCGTACCGTCTCCGTGCCGCCGGCATTGCTCAACACCTGCGTGGTCAGCGGGTTGTCGAGGAAGGTCGCGCCCTGGAACGAGAGGCCGTTATTGCCGGTGGGCAGGGTGAAGTCGATATACGGGCTGTAGCCCGTGTCGCCGGGGGCGCCCTGGTTGCTGAACACCAGGTCGAGCGTGGTGGTGCTTCCCAGGAAGCTGGACCGCGAACCGGAATCGCCAGCGGCGAAATCGACAACGGGTTTCGCGGTCATGGCGGACGCCCCTCATTTTTTTGGCAGGCCTTGGCAGGCCGCGTTCCTTTACGGCCACGAAACGCTTTGCGTCAATAAAAAAAGATTTTTGCAGCGCAACGTTGCACAACACAACTTAAGCGTGTTGGGGCAACGAAGCGCACGAATTACGCGCAACGCGCTGGCAACCAAGGACGGATCGCGCGATCGTCGGGAGCGAACGCGCATGCTCCGGCGTTCTGATGGCGTGATGCACGGACCGGATGGGGAAGTCTGATGCTCGAAACGCTGGTCGCATTGCTGGGAGCAACCGCGATTGCCGTTCCCATTTCTCGCTGGTTGGGATTCGGCAGCATTCTTGGTTACCTCGTCGCGGGTGTGATCATTGGTCCAGCCGGGCTGCGCCTGGTCACCAATGTGGAACAGATCGCCGAGGTCGCGGCACTCGGCGTCATCATGCTCCTGTTCCTGATCGGCCTGGACTTGCGGCCGCACAGGCTCTGGATTCTCCGCCGGGTGGTGTTCGGTCTCGGCCTCGGCCAGATGGTGCCGAGCGCGCTGGTTCTCGCGGGGCTCATCCACCTGGCGGGCGTCGCGTGGGGAGGCGCGGCGGTGCTCGGGGCGGGGCTGGCGCTGTCCTCGACGGCCATCGTCCTGCCGATGCTCGCCGAGCGGAACCTGCTCGGCTCCACCGCCGGGCGGGACGGTTTCGCCGTCCTGCTGTTTCAGGACATGGCCTTCATCCCCCTGGCCGCCCTGCTCCCGCTCTTGTCCGGGGCCGATCTTCCGTCCCATCTCCCCTGGATGGAGGTGGCGCGCGGCGTCGCTGTGATCGCCGTCATCCTGATCGGCGGCAGCGTTCTCGTCCGGCCGCTCTTCCGCGTTGTCGGCCTGACGAAAACGCCGGAGGTCTTCACGGCGACGGCCTTGCTGCTGGTGGTCGGCACGGCGGCGCTGGCCAACTGGGCCGGGCTGTCCATGTCGCTCGGCGCCTTCATGGCCGGCGTCATGGTATCGGATTCGGAATACCGGCATGAATTGCAGGCCGATATCGAGCCCTTCAAGGGATTGCTGCTCGGCTTCTTCTTCATGTCGGTCGGCATGTCGGCCAATCTCGATCTGGCCGCGCGGTTTCCGGCCATCGTCGCCGCTGCCGTCGCGCTCCTGGTCGCGGTCAAGATCGCCGTCGCCTTTCCGCTCGGGCTCATCCGGCGGAAGAGCGCCGCGAGCGCGGCGCGCTTCGGCCTCGCCTTGGCCGAGGGCAGTGAATTCAGCTTCGTCCTGTTCGGGGCGGCGGTCGCCAGCGGCGCCCTGACGCGGGCGCAGGCCGATCTCGCGACCCTGGTGATCGCGCTGTCCATGGCCGTGACGCCGGTCCTGTTCGCGGTTTCGGAGCGGCTGCTCATCCCGCGTCTCGAACCCCGCAAGGAGCCGCCGGCCACCGACCAGATCGACGAGCCGCCCGCCCCCGTCATCATCTGCGGCTTCGGGCGCGTCGGCCAGGTCGTCGGCCGGGTGCTGACCATGCAGCGCATCCCGTTCACCGCGCTCGACAAGGATGCCGCGCATGTCGAGGTGGTTCGCCGCTTCGGCAACAAGGTCTATTTCGGCAATCCGGCGCGTGTCGAGGTCATGCGCGCGGCCGGCGCCGAGACGGCGCGGGTGCTCGTCATCGCCCTGGACGACCTGGACGAAACCCGGATGGTGGCCGAGATGGCGAAGCGCCATTTCCGGCATCTGACGATCTACGCGCGGGCACGGAACCGGCGGCACGCGCATTCGCTCATGGGGATCGGTATCGCCGGCATCGTCCGGGAGACGTTTTTCTCCAGCCTGCGCCTGACCGAGATGGTGCTGGAGACACTCGACGTGCCGCCGGACTCGGCGCGCCGCGCCATCGAGCTGTTCCGGGAGCACGACGAGCGCACGATGTTCGCGACCTACGCCATCGCCAGCGACGAGGTGCGGTTGATCCAGAGCACGCAGCAGGCGGCGGAGGAACTCAAGGCGCTGTTCGAAGCCGACCGCGAGAAACAGCCCGGCGACGCCGGCGAGGCGGAGTGATACCGGCGGCCGCCGTCGTCAGCGAAGGGGCGATAAGGGAGGTCTGGAAATGACGAAAGAGACGGTGACGGGGGCGCAAGAGCCCTGCGATACCTCACAGGTCTCCGCGGCGAAGCTGCCCGGTCAGGTCGTTCTCGCTTTTCAGGGCGGCGGCGCGCTCGGCGCCTATCAGGCCGGTGTTTATGAGGCCCTGCATGAAGCGGGGATCGAACCCGATTGGGTCATCGGGACCTCGATCGGCGCGATCAACGGCGCGATTATCGCGGGGAATGAGCCAGCCCGCAGAATGGACAGGTTGCGGGCCTTTTGGCACCATATCGAATATCGGGGCCTCTCCGGCGGCGTGGGACTGTTATGGCCCCAGTTCCAGAGCGCGCTGGCCAGCGCGGAGACGATCCTGGAGGGGGTCCCGGGGTTCTTTTCGCCGAATTTCTATGCGTGGCTAGGCCTGCTCGCCCCGGTCGGCGTGGATCGCGCCGCGCTGTACTCGGTGGCCGCGCTCGCGGACACGCTCATGGGACTTGTCGATCTTGAGCGCCTCAAGGCAGCTTCGACGCGCTTCACGGTTGGCGCGGTGAAGATCCGGAACGGGGAAATGATCTATTTCGATAGCCGGGACAGGGCGATCGGGCTCGAACACGTGCTGGCCTCATCCGCCCTGCCGCCCGCCTTTCCCGGCGTGCGGATCGAGGATGAGATTTACTGGGACGGCGGCGTCTATTCGAACACCCCCATGGAAGTCGTGTTCGACGACAATCCCCGCCGAAACTCCGTCGTGTTCGCCGTGCATTTATGGAACCCGGTCGGCCCGGAGCCTGAAAGTATTTGGCAGGTTCTCGGCCGCCAGAAGGAAATCCAGTATTCGAGCCGGATCGCCAGCCATATCGCGCGCCATGAGCAGATCCATCGCCTGCGCCACATCATCCGGAAACTTGCCGAGCTATTGCCGCCCCAGGAGCGGGATACGCCGGAAGTCCGGAACCTTTGCGCCTATGGTTGCCATACGGTCATGCACTTCGTTCAACTCTACGCGCCACGTAACGAGGACCAGTATCAGACGAGAGATATCGACTTCACCTCGGCCGGGATCCGGACCCGCTGGCAGGCAGGGTATGCCGATGCGTCGCGCGCGCTGGCCGAAAGGCCCTGGGAGAACAGCGAGAATCCCATGTCCGGCGTGGTCGTCCATGAGATCACAAACCCCGAGGCGGCGGCAGCTCGTTGAGCTGACGCCAGCCGCCGTACATCTTGATCGGTCGAGAAAGGCCAGGGCTCTGCCCTGGACCCGCTGGGGCCGTACGGCCCCAGACCCCCAATACTTAAGTAATGGATTCCAAAGGCTTGCCTTTGGCGGGGTTCAGGGGCAGAGCCCCTGGCCTTGGCGAGTCCCGTGGGATAAGGCTCAAGATCGGCGGACACGGATCAAGGATATGGCCCGAAAGAAGCAATGGATGCAGGCAGCGCGCGCCCCCCGGCCGGCGCTGCCGGACGAGGCGGAGAAGCGGGCGATTATCGCGGCTTGCGAGGCATTCATTCGTGATGTCCTGAAGCCGC
>DATJWY010000308.1:0-14952 GCA_035500775.1 Acetobacteraceae bacterium | reverse complement strand
CGGGTCTTGAGTCTCAGCGGCGCCACCAGCCCCGCTTCTTTTCCCCGGCGCTTTCCCCGGTGACGAGCACCGGCTTGATCGCCGGCTCTTCGGCCGTGGCTTCGGCCGAGGCTTCGGCGACGGCTTCCGCCTGCGCGGCGGCTTCCGGCGCGGGCGCCGCCGGGGCGGGGGCTGCCGGCGCGGTTTCCAGGGCGGTTTCCGGCGCCACGCGGTTGATCAGCGCCTCCTGCTGCTCCGCCATCTCGATCGCCTCGAACAGGTCGAAGCCGGAGCCGGCGAAGGGATCGGCCGGGGTGGGGCCGACATAGGGCATTGGCGCTTCCTCGGCTGGCATTTCCTCGCGCCGCCGCCGTCCGCCGCGCCGGCTACGCTTGGTGCGTGCCTGCGCATCCTCGCCCTCAGTTTCCGGCGCTGGCGCGGGCGTGGCCGCCGTCACCGCTTCCGGTGCGGGCGCGGCCTCGGCCTCGGCGGGAGCGGCCGGCGTTTCCGTGACGGCGGCCGTCGCCTTGCGGCTGCGGCGCGCCCGGGGGGCGGCGGCGGTGGTGCGGGCGCGGCCGCGCTTCGGGGCGGCTTTCGGCTCGGCCGCTTCCGGGGCCAGTTCGGCGGGGGCCGGTGCTTCCTCCGGCGTGGGCGCGATGGCCTCGGCCGTCTCCGTCACCGTTTCCGCGGCGATGGGCAGCACCGCTTCCGGCGTCGCCGCCAGGGGCGCTTCGGCCGGCACCGCCGGCTCGGCCACCGCCTCGGCGGGTTCCGGCACCAGCGCGACCGGTTCGGCCTCTTCCGGCGTCACGACGACGAAACGCGGCTCGATATCCGGTTGCTCGGTGCCTTCCGGCATCGGCGCGGCCTCGGCGCCCGTCTCCTCGCGGCGACCACCACGGCGGCGGCGGCGGCGGCGCTTGCGGCGACGCTCCTCCTCGCTGGCTTCCGCGCTGCCGTTGCCGCCATTGGCGGCGGGGGTGGCGGCGGCGGGGCGCTGGCCGGACGGCGCGGCGCGGGCGGGCTCGGCGCGGGCGGCCTCGGGGGCCTCTTCCTCGATCTCGACTGCCGGCTCCTCCGCCTCGATCGTCTCCACCTCCGGTTCCGGCGGCGGCGCGGCGATCACCGGCACCGGCACCTCGGAGGGGATCTGCGCCCGCAGCCGCTCGATCCGCGTCTCCGCCGGGCGCAGCGTGTCATCGGTGGCGAAGCCGACCCGCATGGCGCAGCGCGCCTCGATCTCCGAGAGGCGCTGGCGCTTGTGGTTGAGGATGTAGAGCGCGGTCGTGCCCGCGACATGCACGAGGATCTCGGCGGCGCGGCGCTTGGCGCCCTCTTCCTCGATGGCGCGCAGGACGGCGAGCGCCGCGCTCTCCGTGCTGCGCACGAGGCCGGTGCCGCCGCAATGCGCGCAGGCGGTGAAGCTGGTTTCGCCGATGGAGGGGCGCAGGCGCTGGCGGCTCATCTCCATCAGGCCGAAATGGCTGATCTGCCCGACCTGGATGCGCGCCCGGTCGTCCTTCAGCGCCTCCTTCAGGCGGCGCTCGACCATGGCGTTGTGCTTGCGGCTCTCCATGTCGATGAAGTCGATCACGATGAGCCCGGCGAGGTCGCGCAGGCGGAGCTGCCGCGCCACTTCGTCGGCCGCTTCCAGGTTGGTGCGCAGCGCCGTCTCCTCGATGCCGCGCTCGCGGGTGGAGCGGCCGGAGTTGACGTCGATCGCGACCAGCGCCTCGGTCTGGTTGATCACCAGGTAGCCGCCGGAGCGGAGCTGCGCCGTCGGCATCATCATCGCGTCGAGCTGCGCCTCGACATTATGCCGCGCGAACAGCGACTGGCCGTTATCCCGCCAGAGCTGCACCTTGCGGGCGTGCGAGGGCATCAGCATGCGCATGAAGTCGCGCGCGGCGCGCCAGCCTTCCTCGCCATCGACGAGGATTTCCTCCACGTCGCCGGAATAGACGTCGCGGACGGCGCGTTTGATGAGGCTCGCTTCCTCGTAGATCAGCGCCGGGGCCACGGAGCGCATCGTGTGCTCGCGGATGTCGTCCCAGAGCCGCAGCAGGTATTCGCAGTCGCGCTTGATCTCGGGCTTGGGCCGGTTGGCGCCCGCGGTGCGGACGATGATGCCCATGCCGCGCGGCAGTTCCAGCTCGGTGGTGATCTCCTTCAGCCGGCGGCGATCGGCGGCGGAGGTGATCTTGCGCGAGATGCCGCCGCCGCGCGGCGAGTTCGGCATCAGCACGGCGTAGCGGCCGGCGAGCGAGATGTAGGTGGTCAGCGCCGCGCCTTTGCTGCCGCGCTCCTCCTTCACCACCTGGATGAGCAGGACCTGCCGGCGGCGGATGACTTCCTGGATCTTGTAGTTGCGCATGAAGCGCGGCGTCCGGCGCTCGCGCGCTTCCTCGCCGGTCTCGCCACCGACGGTCTCGGGCGGCGGGGCGGCCTCGGCGTCCTCGCCTTCCTCGGCGGGGAACTGGCGCAGGGCGGTTTCGGCGGCCTCGGTGCTGGCGGCCTCGGCGGCCTCGGGGGCGGTGTCGTGGCCGAGATCGGGCGGGAGGCCGGGCTCGTCGTTCTCCGGCGCGCCGGCGCGGGTCGCCTGGGCGATTTGCAGCGGCTGGGCGGCCGGGCGCGGGGTTTCGGCGTCGCTGGCTTCGTCGCCGGCGGGCGCGAAGCCGGCAGCCTCGCCGCCATTGAAAGCCGGGGCGAGAGCGGGGGAGACGGGTGGCGTCGCCGGCTCGGCATATTCGGCGCCGAGCGCGTCGGTGCCGGCATCGGCCCCGGCATCGGCCGGCAGGCCGGCGGGCTCCTCGGCCTCCGTCAGGGCGGCTTGTTCCTCGCTGACCGTCAGGCCGGGCTGTTCCTCCGCGGCCGGGCCATGGTTGGCGCGGGCGCGGGCCTCGGCGGCTTCCTCGGCTTCCTCCTCGGCGCGCGCCTCTTCCTCCTGCATGCGCAGCAGGCGCTGCCGGTCGGCGACCGGGATCTGGTAGTAATCCGGATGGATCTCGCTGAAGGCGAGGAAGCCGTGCCGGTTGCCGCCGTATTCCACGAAGGCCGCCTGGAGACTCGGCTCCACGCGGACGACCTTGGCGAGGTAGATACTACCCTTAAGCTGTTTTCTCGACGCGGTCTCGACGTCGAAATCTTCCAGGCGGTTGCCGTCCAGCACAACCACGCGGGTTTCTTCCGCGTGGCTGGCGTCGATAAGCATGCGTTTCGTCATTAAAACAGGAACTCCGAGGCGCCGCCGCGCTTCCGTCCGCGCTGAGGCGGGACGGAGCGTCTGGGCGGGCTGATGTCAGTGGGGCAGGGACCCTCCGCGCCGCGCGCCGCGCGGCGAGGCATCCGGCCGTGGGACGCGCGCGGCAACGCCTGTCGTTCGGGGCTTGGTCCCGGTCTGGCGTTGTTGCGGCGAACACGGTCGTGGACATGGTCCTTGGTCTGGTGGCCCGGTCGCGTGAACGCGTCCGGAGGCTTGCATATCCGTCCGCGCGAGCACGGACGGCGGTTTGGGGGCCGGTCGCGCGAGCGCGTCCGGCGGATTGTTCCGGGAAGCGCGGCACGCCCGCCCGGATCAGGTTGCCTCGGCGCCAGCGCGCGCGGCGCGACGGAGCCTTTCCCTGTCGGCGCCCCGCGCGCGCCGTGGGCGCGCTCAGGAGGCTTCCCGGGTGGGGTGGTGCGCCGGCCGCACCGGTCCGGCCAGGATGCCGGGCTTCGGGCGGGGCCGGGATGCCTCCCCAGGCAAGTGCCGGCGGCTCGTGTCCATCCGGACCCGAACCGACGGGAAGTGTTCGCCGCCGCGACCGGACCCAGGGCACAGAGGTGCCGGGAGAGGTACGGGGCAGCCCCGGCGCGTCCAGGATTGGCAAGACCCGGGCGCGGGCGGGATGGCTGCGCCTTGCGGCCGATCCGTGGCGCCGGACCCGGTGCAATTCCCAGGGTCCAGGCGCCTGGTGCGGCCCTGGTCGCCGGCCGGGCCGGTCAAGGCCCAGGCCGCCAAGGCATGCGCCGCCTAAGCGACCGGAGCATGAAGCAAACCGCCCCCGGCCGCAAGCCGCTCGTGACCCCGGCGGCAGGCGGTGCGTGTCGTGGCCTGCCGGTCACATGGAATGAGTTTCATCAGTGTGCAAGGGGGACATTTGCAGGTAGCGTGTTAAGTTGATCCCCACGGTTTGAGTTGATCCCCATGGCGCGCGACCCCACCATCACCAGGCGACTTCTGCTCGGGCACGGCGTCGGGGCGACGTTCCTCATCCCCGAGCTGGCCGCCGCCGCCGCCGCCGCCGCGCACCGCTCCCGCCCGCGCCCCCGCCCGCACGGCGACGCCCATCCGCGCATCCCGCCGCTGGTGATGCTGGACCCCGGCCATGGCGGCAAGGACCCGGGCGCGATCGGCGTTTCCGGCACCTATGAGAAGCACATCGCCTTCGCCGCGGCGCACGAGCTGCGCCGGCAATTGGAGGCGGGCGGGCGCTATCGCGTGCTGCTCACCCGCGAATCCGACCATTTCATCCCGTTGCAGGAGCGCGTCGCCATCGCGCAGAAGCACGGCGCGGCGCTGTTCGTCTCCATGCACGCCGACGCGTTGCCCGACCATTCGGTGCGCGGCGCGAGCGTCTATACCCTCTCCGGCCGCGCCTCGGACGCGCAAAGCGAGGCCCTGGCCCGGCGGGAGAACGCCGCCGACCGCTTCGGCCAGCCGGGCTATCAGGGCCTGCCCCCCGAGGTGGCGCAGATTCTCGGCAGCCTGGTGCGGCAGGAGACGCGGATGGGCGCGGCGCGCATGCAGGCGGCGCTGGTGCGCTCGCTCGGGCAGAACGTGCGGCTGCTGGAGCACCCGGCCCGGCACGCCGCCTTCGCGGTGCTGAAATCGGCGGACATCCCGAGCGTGCTGGTGGAGATGGGCTTCATGTCCAACCCGGCCGACGAGGCGGCGCTGCGCCGCCCGGACCACCGCGCCAGGGTGGCCCTCGCCATGGCGAAGGCGGTGGATGGGTGGTTCGCCAGCCAGGGGCATTTTGCCCGGATCGCTGATGGGGCGGAGAATATCTAGGAAGGCCAGGGGCGCCGCCCCTGGACCCCGCCAAAGGCTAAATCTTTGGAATCATTTGCTTAAGTGATTGGGGATGGGGGCTTGAGGCCCCGTCGTGCGGAGGCACGCCTGCGCGTGACGGGTCGAGGGCGGGGCAGAGCCCTCGCCTTGATACCTCGGCTGTGCCGGCCTGTGAAATGTCCCCGTCGGGTAGTGTCTCAGTTTGAATGTCTGCAACGGGTTGGGAAGCGGCCGTAGAGAATTTGCTGCCTCCAAGTCTGCTCTGCGCCCTTCCCGGTCGTTGCAATCCGATATAACTGCTCTTCAAAGCGGACATCATCCGGAATGTCCTCTCGACCACCGCGGGTGGATTGCGGACTTCGACGCTGGGCATGAAGCGCCGTGCCAAAGCTGAAGACCTGGCCTCGTCGCGGGACTCGCGCGATGCTAGGCGCCTCCACCGTGATGGCGCCGGGACGCAAATGGATCGCGACAGGCTAACTGCGTTTACCGACGGCGTTCTCGCCGTCATCATCACCATCATGGTGCTTGAGATGAAGGCGCCGCACGGCGCGGGCCTTGAGGACTTGTTCGCGCTCTGGCCGGTGTTCATGAGCTACGTCCTCAGCTTCATCTATGTCGCCATTTACTGGAACAACCACCACCATTTTTTTCAACTTGTGGAAACGGTGGACGGGGCGGTCCTGTGGGCGAACATGCACCTGCTGTTCTGGCTTTCGACCGTGCCGTTCGCCACGGCGTGGATGGGAGAAAACGACTTCGCCCCGCTCCCGACGGCACTCTATGGCGCAGCGCTGCTGATGTCGGCGATCGCCTGGTACATCCTGCAGACGGTGATCATCCGTCGGCAGGGAAGCGACTCGCCCCTCCAGGCCGCTATCGGCCGTGACATCAAGGGGAAAATTTCACCAATCCTCTACCTGGCCGGAATCGTCCTGGCCTTCGTGAGCACCACCGCCTCGGGTCTGTTCTATTTCGGCGTGGCGTTGATATGGCTCATCCCTGATCGCCGGGTTGAGACCACCTTCCGTCGAAACGGATCGCCTCGCGGCTGACCATCGGCGGCGCCGTCCGCCATGGGTCGGGAACGGCCGGCAGCCAAAGAGTGGCATCCGTGGAAGGCGCGCCGGATGCATCCCGGGTCGCCGGCGCCCCGTCTTCGCTTAGGCGTGCAACCCCGGCGCCTCCTGCCCGGTTCGCGCGACATATTCTGTATAGCCGCCATCATACTGGTGTATCCCATCCGGCGTCAGCTCCAGCACCCGGTTGGAGAGTGCGGCGAGGAAATGCCGGTCGTGCGAGACGAACAGCATTGTGCCCTCAAACTGCGCGAGGGCAGTGATGAGCATCTCCTTCGTCGCCAGGTCGAGATGGTTGGTCGGTTCGTCCAGTACCAGGAAATTCGGCGGGTCGTATAGCATCAGCGCCATCACCAGCCGCGCCTTCTCGCCACCCGAGAGAACGCGGCAGCGCTTCTCGACCTCGTCGCCGGAGAAGCCGAAGGCACCCGCCAGCGTGCGCAAGGAGCCCTGGCCGGCGTGCGGGAAGGCAGCGTCCAGCGTCTCGAACACGGTGCGATCGCCATCAAGCAAATCCATGGCGTGCTGGGCGAAATAGCCCATCTTGACGCTGCCCCCGAGCGTCACTGAGCCCGCATCAGGTTCGGCCGTGCCAGCCACCAGCTTCAACAGTGTGGATTTTCCGGCACCATTCACGCCCAGCACGCAGCAGCGTTCCCTCCGCCGCACCAACAGGTCCAGCCCCTGGTAGATCACCCGGCTGCCATAGCGTTTATGCACGCCTCGCAAATTCGCCACGTCCTCGCCCGAGCGCGGCGCCGGGCGGAAATCGAAGGCCCGTGACTCGCGCCGCTTCGGCGGCTCAACCCGGTCGATCTTCTCAAGCTTCTTCACCCGGCTTTGCACCTGTGCGGCGTGCGAGGCGCGCGCCTTGAAGCGTTCGATGAAGCTGATTTCCTTCGCCAGCATCGCCTGCTGCCGTTCGAACTGCGCCTGCTGTTGCTTCTCGTTTAAAGCGCTCTGCCTGGCGTAGAATTCGTAGTCACCGGAAAAGCTCGTCAGGTTGCCGCCATCGATCTCGATCACTTTATTGATGACGCGATTCATGAATTCGCGGTCGTGCGAGGTCATCAGCAGCGCGCCGTCATAGCCGGCCAGGAATTGCTCCAGCCAGATCAGGCTCTCAAGGTCGAGATGGTTGCTCGGCTCGTCGAGGAGCATGACATCGGGGCGCATCAGCAGGATGCGGCCGAGCGCCACGCGCATCTTCCAGCCGCCGGACAGCTTGCCGACATCGCCGTCCATCATCTCCTGGCTGAAGCCCAGCCCGTCCAACACCTCCCGCGCTTTTCCGTCCAGCGCGTAACCGCCCAGTTCCTCGAAGCGGGACTGCACTTCGCCGAAGCGTTCGATGATGGCATCGAGTTGGTCGATTTGGTCCGGATCCGCCATCGCAGCTTCCAGCCTTGCCAGCTCAGCCCCCACCTCGCTGACCGCGCCGGCCCCCTCCATCACCTCGGCGACCGCGCTGCGGCCCGCCATCTCCCCCACGTCCTGGCTGAAGAAGCCGATACTGACGCCGCGATCGATCAGGATCTGGCCTTCGTCGGGTTCCTCCTGCCCGGTGATCATGCGGAACAGCGTGGTCTTGCCTGCGCCATTGGGGCCTACCAGGCCGATCTTCTCGCCCTTCTGCAGTGCGGCCGACGCCTCGATAAAGACCAGGCGGGTACCGTTTTGCTTGCTGATGTTGTCCAGGCGAATCATGAGTCCTCGGCGGCCGGAATGGTTGGGCGCTCTTAAACCAACTCTCTGAGGTCGTGAACCGCCACGAGTTTGTTGGAGGCTGTTGGGTTGGAGGCGGGCACCAAGAGGGTAATTCCCGTCGGGCCAGTAAGAAGGCGTGTATCCATCCGGCGAGGAGCCGCGACCCAATCCGTTGCGTGCCAATTCGAGGTGCTCGTGGGGGTACCCAGTGTAGGCCAACCATATGGGAAACTCGGGTACGAGGTCCCCCTCTTCGGCGCACCTGCACCGCCGCTGCGAAATAGCCAGATTGCGGCCGCCCTTGGCCATTTGTTTTCGGCATCCGCTACGTCTGCTCTCAGCTTCGCCAATCTGAAAGCGGACCGACGGCTTCCGGCCAGCACCAGCCATTCGGCCACTTGGCCTGAATGACCGCCTTGGTCGGAAGGCGATATTCGAACTGAGATACCCCCCTGTCGCTACGGCTTGACTTTCTCCCGCACCGGCCCTACCCGGAAAGGTGGACCATCTTTCGGTGGCCCCCGGTTTGAGAGCTTACTGGCGGCGGAGCTTCACTCTCAGCCGCCCGGGATAAGGCAAGGCGAGGGCTCCGCCCTCGACCCGTCACGCGAAGGCGTGCCTCCGCACGACGGGGCCTGGAGGCCCCAGACCTCCAACACCTAAGTAAAGGATTCCAAAGGCTTAGCCTTTGGCGGGGTCCAGGGGCGGAGCCCCTGGTCTTCCTACCCCGGCGCGCAAGAGTCGTACCGGGCTTGCGCGCGCCGTCCGCGTCGGCATGATGCCGCCGCAAAGAGAGCGGAACCCAACACACAGATGAATGGTCCCCCAAGAGGCCGTGAACCCATGGTGCCGCCGTCCCGGCGCGAGTCCGGCCGGCGGCAGCCTGCGCCGCGCCGGCGGAGCTTTGGCATCGTGCGCCGGCTTGCCGGGTTCGTGCTTGCCGTCGCGGTGGTTGGCGGCACCGCCGGCGGCTTCGTGGCCTGGACCATGTACACCCGCTTCGCCGCCGATTTGCCCACCGTGGACGGGCTGCGCAACTATCAGCCGCGGGTGATGAGCCGCGTCTATAGCGGCGACGACCGGCTGCTCGCGGAGCTTGCCACCGAGCGGCGCATCTTCGTGCCGGAAACGGCGATCCCCGATCTCGTCAAGAACGCCTTCCTCGCCGCCGAGGACCAGAATTTCTGGACCCATCGCGGTGTCGATCCGGCGGCGATCCTGCGCGCGGCGATCACTGATCTCGAACATCTGCACGACAACCGGCGGCCGATCGGCGCCTCCACCATCACCCAGCAGGTGGCGAAGAACATGCTGCTGGGCAACAACGCCGTCTCGCTGGGGCGCAAGGCGAAGGAGGCGATCCTCGCCACCCGCATCGAAAACGCCTTGCCCAAGCAGCGGATTCTCGAACTCTACCTGAACGAGATCTATCTCGGGCAGGGCGCCTACGGCGTCGCCGCCGCGGCGCAGACCTATTTCAACAAGCCGCTCGACCATCTCGGCATCGAGGAAGCGGCGATGCTCGCCGCCCTGCCCAAGGCGCCGAACAACTACAACCCGTTCCGCGCCCCCGAGGCGGCGCGCGCGCGGCGCGACTGGGTGATCGACCGCATGATCGAGACCCGCGCGATCTCGCGCGAGGACGGGCTGGCCGCCAAGGCGCGGCCGGTCGTGCTCGCCCCCTATCGCCGGCCGGATTCGGTGCAGGCTGACTGGTTCGGCGAGGAGGTGCGCCGCCAGCTCATCGAGCGTTTCGGTCAGGACACGACGACGCAAGGCGGCCTCACGATCCGCACCAGCCTCGACCCGGCGTTGCAGGACATGGCCGACACCACGCTGCGCGCCGGCCTCATGGCCTATGATCGCGGGCATGGCGGCTGGCGCGGCCCGGTCACGCATCTCGACGTGGGCCCGGGCTTCCGCTTCGCCTGGGCGGGGGCGCTCGCCGCGCTGCCGCACCCGCCCGGCATGCTGCCGGAGTGGCGGCTCGCCGTGGTGCTGGAGGCGAAGGGCGCGCAGGCCATCCTCGGCTGGCTGGAGCAGCCCGAGGGCCAGCCGAACGCCGAGCCCCTGGCGCGGGAGGCGCCGCTCTCCCTCGCCGACCTCGCCTGGGCGCGGCCGGTGCATAACGGCGTGCCCGGCGCCGCGCCCCGCCGCATCACCGACGTGGTGCAGGCGGGCGACGTCGTCATGGTCTCGCCGGAGACGAAGCCCGACAAGCGCCATCCCGAGGGCGTCACCCGGCTTGCGCTGCGGCAGATCCCACTGGTGCAGGGCGCGCTCGTCTCGCTCGATCCGCGCACCGGGCGGGTGCTCGCCCTCTCCGGCGGGTGGAGCTACGAGGCCAGCCAGTTCAACCGCGCCACCCAGGCGCAGCGTCAGCCGGGCAGCTCGTTCAAGCCCCTCGTCTATCTGACGGCGATGGAGCAGAACATCTCGCCGAGCCAGGAATTCCTCGACGCGCCCTTCGTCGAGGGCAATTGGCGGCCGAACAACTACGAGATGACCTTCAACGGCCCGACCTCGTTGCATGTCGCGCTGGCGGAGTCGCTGAACCTCGTCACCGTGCGGCTGGCCCGGAAGGTCGGCATGGAATCGGTCGCCAAGACGGCGATCGCCTTCCACGAGGTGGACAACATGCCGCGCGTGCTGCCGGCGGCGCTCGGCGCGGTCGATACCACGGTGCTGCGCGAGGCCGGGGCCTATGCCTCGATCGACATGGGCGGGCGCGAGGTGGTGCCGACGCTGATCGACAGCGTGCAGGACCGGGACGGGCACGTGATCTGGCGCGCGCCGGGCCTTGGGCTCAAGGACGGCCAGGACCCGGCGGCGCCGCCGCTGCTGGACGATCAGCGCGCGCAGCTCGCCGATCCCGCCAGCGCGTTCCAGGTGGTGGAGATGCTGCGCGGCGTGGTGCTGCACGGCACCGGCGTGCCCGTGGTGCGCGGGCTGGACCGGGCGATCGCCGGCAAGACCGGCACCAGCCAGGATTACAACGACGCCTGGTTCGCGGGCTTCACCCCGGATCTCGTCACCGTCGTCTGGGTCGGCTTCGACAATCCGCAGACCCTCGGCGACAACCAGACCGGCGCCGTGGTCGCCGGGCCGATCTGGCACGATTACATGGCCTACGCCCTGCGCGACCGGCCGAAGCTGGAGTTCCCGGTGCCGGATGGGGTCACGCTCGAGAGCTGGTCCGCCGGCGGGCATACGGTGGTCGATGCGTTCAAGCCGGGGCAGGAGCCGGGGGTGAGCACCTCCGATGCCGGCGACGCCGCCGCCGATGCCGCCGCGACGCCGGCCGACCAGCCCCCCGCCGCGAGCAGCGGCAGCGGCACGGGAGTCGACAGCGGCATGGGCGGGCTGTATTGACGCCGGCTCCCCGGCGGGGATCTCACCCACGGGACGGCATGCGGATCGGGTAGGACATGTCAACGGAATCGGACGCCCTCAACGAACAGATCAAGCAGTCGGTCGCGCTGCTGAGGAGGCATCTTTGACTGGGATGCCGCGACTGCCCGCCTCGAGGAGCTGAACGCTCGCGCCGAGGACCCCGATCTCTGGAACGACGCCGACGCCGCGCAGCAGGTCATGCGCGAGCGCAACCGCCTGGCCGCGCAGACCGAGGGGCTGATCAAGCTTGAGACCGACGTCGCCGACACGACCGACCTGATCGCGCTCGCCGAGTCCGAGGACGACGCCGCGATGGTGGCGGACGGCATCGCCACGCTGCGCGCGCTGGCCGAGGACGCGAAGCGGCGTGAGATCGAGAGCCTGCTCTCCGGCGAGGCCGACGCCAACGACGCCTATCTGGAAGTCAACGCCGGCGCCGGCGGCACCGAGGCCCAGGACTGGGCGGAGATGCTGCTGCGCATGTACATGCGCTGGGCCGAGCAGCATGACTACAAGATCGAGCTGATCGAGCAGAGCGAGGGCGAACAGGCCGGCATCAAGTCGGCGACGCTGCTCGTCTCCGGGCCGAACGCCTATGGCTGGCTCAAGACCGAGGCGGGCGTGCACCGTCTCGTGCGCATCAGCCCGTTCGACGCGGCGGCCCGGCGGCAGACCAGCTTCGCCAGCGTGTGGGTCTATCCGAAGGTCGAGGATAATATCGACATCGAGATACGCGACGCCGACCTGAAGGTCGATACGTTCCGCGCCTCGGGCGCCGGCGGGCAGCACGTGAACAAGACGGAAAGCGCGATCCGCATCACGCATGTGCCGACCGGCATCATCGTCGCCTGCCAGACCGATCGCAGCCAGCACCGCAACCGCGCCACCGCGATGCAGATGCTGAAAGCCAAGCTGTACGAACAGGAATTGCAGAAGCGCGAGGCGGCGGCGGCACAGACCGAGGCGGCGAAAACCGATATCGGCTGGGGACACCAGATCCGCAGCTATGTGCTCGCGCCGTATCAGTTGGTGAAGGATCTGCGTACCAGCGTGGAGAAAGGCAATCCGGACGCGGTGCTTGATGGCGCGCTGGATGACTTCATGGCGGCAGCGCTTGCCGCTCGCGTGGGTGCTACGCGGAGTGAGGCTAGCGCTCAGGCGCAGTGAAGAAGGAAGGTCAGAGGCTCTGCCCCTGGACCCCGTCACGCGAAGGCGTGCCTGCGCACGACGGGGCCGGTGGCCCCAGACCCCTTTTCGTTGGGGGAGCACGCTCGCTGGATTAGCCGTCAGGCGGCGGGAACGCGCGGAGCGACAGGCTGTTAGGGCTTTCGTCTCTCTACGGGAGCCGGAAGATGACTTGCAGCCCTGTCGAACGCGCGACCTTGCCGGCGACCCAGCTGCTTGCTTTAGCCCTGGGCGCGGCGGCGTTGGGCGCCCTTGCCATCGGCGCGGTAGCGATCGGACGGTTGGCGATCAGCGGCCTGGCGGTTCGCAGAGCCAAATTCCGGTCTGTCGAAATCGACGATCTCACGGTTCGCCGGCTCCGCGTCCTGGAGCCAGCGCCGGTGATACGGGACGCCATTGAGACGAAATAGAATGGCCCGCAATTGATCGGGGGTCTGGGGCCTCAAGGCCCCAGCGGGTCCAGGGCGGAGCCCTGGCCTTGCCTTAAAACGCCGTATCCTGGCGCATACTCCCCAAGGCAACGAGGACCATCAACCAGCATGACCGACTCAGAAGCCCGCGCGGCGATCATCGCCGCGTGTCGTTCGCTGAACACGCTCGGCATCAACCAAGGCACATCCGGCAACATCAGCGTGCGCGTGGATGACGCGATGCTGATCTCCCCCTCCGCGACGCCCTATGACACGCTGCGTCCGGAGCAGATCGCGCGCATGCCCCTCGACGGCGATGGCGCGTGGGACGGTCCGCTGCCGCCTTCGACGGAATGGCGGATACACCGGGATGTTTTGCTGGACCGGCCGGAGATCGGCGCGGTGGTGCATGCGCATCCGACCTGCTGCACCGCGCTCGCGATGGCGCGGCGTTCGATCCCACCCTGCCATTACATGATCGCGGCGTTCGGCGGGCATGACGTGCGCTGCGCCCCCTATGCGACCTTCGGCACGCCGGAATTGTCCATCCATGCGGTGGAGGCGTTGCGGGGCCGGCTGGCCTGCCTGCTCGCCAATCACGGCATGGTCGCCTGCGGCCCGACATTGCGGAAGGCGATGTGGGTGGCGGTGGAGCTGGAGGCGGTGGCGCGGCAGTACTGCCAGAGCCTCGCGCTCGGCGGCCCGGTGCTGCTGACCGACGCGGAGATGGATGCGGCGCTGGCGCGGTTCGCCGGATACGGCCTCGCAAATCCGGCATAAAGCGCGATCGCTTGAGGCTGACAGTCGGAAAGCGTGAATCGCGCTCTCGAAACAAGGTGCTGGACCATGACCGATCAGTCAACCTGATCCGCTCATGGTCCATGGGCGCTCCCGGCGCGGGGATCGTGCGCCCGGAGCAGGGGATTCAGGCTGTTCCGATATATCACGAAATCGTTATTTACGCATGGTGCCGGCGCGAGACGCCGGAACGTTGCGAGAACAATCATTCAGGTGCGTATGTTAGAAGACGTTAATACAACCGTATGGTGGTGATGCGGGAACAGCCTGTTGCGGGCAATGGCTATCTCCCTGATAGAAAAGCTGTTGCAACTTCGGCGATGCACCTTTAGGTGGAAAAGCGGCGGGCATCGTCCCAGGCGTCTCAACCATGAGGCGGCGTTTCTCCTTTCTTAATTCGCGTTCACGCGCATACCTTGTTGGCCAGTCCTAACGATTGGTCGCAAGAGGAAGCCGCCGTGAGAGCCATCGCCCACACGCCTGCATCCGCGTTTCGTCGTGGCATGATGCGGCGGTCCGATCTGTTCCCGGTTGCAGAGGCGGGCCCGCGGACATTCGACGCCTTGCGGACCTATGGTTGTGAACGCCGCCCGATCATGCGCGCGGCTGGCTGGCCCGCCGCCGTGCCGCCGCTCGACGGGGCGGAGCGCTTCCTCAAGGGGGCGATGGACGGGGCGATGGCGGCGCTGCTGCTGCTGCTGTTCGCGCCGTTCATGGCCGTGATCGCGCTCGTCATCCGGCTGGAAAGTCCCGGCCCGGCGCTGTTCCGCCAGGAGCGGGTGGGCTGGAACGGCCGCCGCTTCACCATCCTCAAATTCCGCACCATGCGCTGGGCGCCGGAGCCGGGCGCGCCGCTTCAGACGGTGCGGCGGGATCCGCGTCTCACCCGGACCGGCGGCTTCCTGCGCCGGTCCAGCCTGGACGAGCTGCCGCAGCTCATCAACGTGTTGCGCGGCGAGATGTCGCTGGTCGGCCCGCGCCCGCACGCGGTGGGGATGCGCACCGAGGACCGGCTGGGGTCGGATATCGTCGCCGGCTACGCGCTGCGGCACCGGGTGAAGCCCGGCATGACCGGCTGGGCGCAGGTGAATGGCTGCCGGGGCGGCGTCGCCCATGCCGCTCAGCTGCGCCGGCGGGTGGCGCTGGATCTCGAATATATCGAGCGCTGGTCACTGCTGCTGGATCTGCACATCCTGCTGCGGACCATCCGCGCCGTGCTCACCACCGAAAACGCCTTCTGAGCCGCGGGGGAGGGGCGCGCCATGAGCATCATGTTCAAACCGCTCGCGCGGGAGGACTTCCTCGCCGGCGGTTCCAGGGGGGTGCACCGCTCGGTTGACACCCGCGC
>DATJWY010000307.1:0-9067 GCA_035500775.1 Acetobacteraceae bacterium | reverse complement strand
GGCCACAAGCCCCAAGCGGGTCCAGGGCAGAGCCCCGGCCTTCGCTTACCTGATTTCCTCGTGCCAAGTACGCCCATCCCGTTCGATGAGGGCGATGGCGGCGGTGGGCCCCCAGCTTCCGGCCGGGTAGGGGCGCGGCCTGTCAGCGCTGGTCCGCCAGGCTTCCAGGATCGGCTCCACCCAGCTCCAGGCCGCCTCCACCTCGTCCCGCCGCATGAACAGCGTTGCGTTGCCGCGCACCGTGTCCATCAGCAGCCGCTCATAGGCGTCCGGGTAGCGCATGGAGAAGGCCTCCTCGAAGCTGATGTCGAGATCGACCGGGCGCAGCCGCAGCCCGCCGGGTCCGGGGTCCTTCGACATCACCTGGAGCTTCATGCCTTCCTCCGGCTGCAGCCGGATCATCAGCCGGTTGGAGAGCAGCTCCGTGCTGTCCGGCGGAAAGATCGAGAACGGCACCGCGCGGAACTGCACCACGATCTCCGACACTTTCTGCGGCAGACGCTTGCCGGTGCGCAGGTAGAACGGCACCTTGGCCCAGCGCCAGGAGGCGATCTCCACCTTCAGCGCCAGGAAGGTTTCGGTGTCGCTGTGCCGCCCGCCGAGATCCTGCGCGTAGCCGGGCACGTTCGTGCCGTCCACGAAACCGGCGGCGTATTGCCCGCGCACCGTCTGGTGGGCGATCTCGTGCGGCCGGATCGGCCGGAGCGCGCGCAGGACCTTCAGCTTCTCGTCGCGCACGGCATCCGCCCCGAGCGAGATCGGTGGCTCCATCGCCAGCAGGCAGAGGAGTTGCAGCATGTGGTTCTGCACCATGTCGCGCAGCGCGCCGGAGCGGTCGTAGTAATCGCCGCGCGCCTCCACCCCGACCGTCTCGGCCACGGTGATCTGCACATGGTCGATGACGTCGGCGTTCCAGAGCCGCTCGAAGATCGCGTTGGCGAAGCGGAGCGCGAGCAGGTTCTGGACCGTTTCCTTGCCGAGATAATGATCGATCCGATAGATCTGCCGCTCGGTGAAATACCGGCCGACCTCGTCGTTGATCGCGCGGGCGGAGGCGAGATCGTGGCCGATCGGCTTTTCCAGCACGACGCGGGAGGTCGGCGTCACCAGCCCGTGCGTGCCGAGCTTGCGGCAGACCGGGCCATAGAGATCCGGGGCGGTGGCCAGGTAGAACACCCGGATGCGCGCGGAGCCATCGCCGAACAGGCGCTGCAGATCGTCCCAGCCCTCGTCCCCCACTGCGTTCACCGGCACGTAGTCCAGCAGGCCGAGGAAATCGCGCAGCGTAGTCTCGGAGAGGGCGGCGGCCTCCACATGCTGGCGCAATGCCGCCTCGGCCCGCTCACGAAAGGCGCCGCCGCCGAGCGCGGTGCGCGCCGCGCCGATGATGCGGCTCTCCGGCGGAAACTGGCGGTCGCGGAAGCGGTGGTAGAGCGCCGGCAGCAGCTTGCGCAGCGTCAGGTCGCCGGTGGCGCCGAAGACGACGCAGTCGAACGTCTCGACCGGAATGATCTTGGCCATGGTGGCGTCTCCCTACCAGGGCAATCTCAGCCAGACCGGACCGGCCGGGCTGATTCAATTGCCCGCGAACCAAAGACGCAGAGCGGTTTCACTGCGCGCCCCACAGTGAAACCGCTCTGCCCGGGTGCGACCTTCATCTCGCGGCGAAGCCCGCGGTTCCCCGCGGAGGTGCCCGGGGGCTTACTTCACCCGCGCCACCCGGAGCGCATTCGTGCTCCCCGCCTGGCCGAACGGCACGCCGGCGACGACGATGATCGTGTCGCCGGGCGCCGCGACGCCTTCCTGCCGGGCGATGCGGATGGCGCGGTTCACCGTCTCGGTCATCGTATGCGTCTCCGCCGTCACCACGGCATGAATTCCCCAGGCGACGGAGAGGCGCCGCGCGGTCTGCTGGCTCGGGGTGATCGCGAGCACCGGCGGTTCCGGCCGCTGCCGCGCCACCCGCAGGGCGGAGGCGCCGGAGGTGGTGAAGGCGGCGATGGCGCGCGCGCCGATCGTGTGCGCCACCTGGCTCGCGGCGGCGGCCAGCGCGTCGGAGATCGCGGCTTCCGGCGCCGGCCGGCTGGCATCCATGGTGGCGCGCCAGCCGGGATCGCGCTCCACCCGGGCAACGATGCGGTCCATCATCGTCACCGCTTCCAGCGGGAACTGCCCGGCGGCGGTCTCGGCCGAGAGCATGACCGCGTCCGCGCCCTCGAATACCGCGGTCGCCACGTCCGAGGCCTCGGCGCGGGTGGGGGCGGGGGCGCTGATCATGCTCTCCAGCATCTGCGTCGCCACCACGACCGGCAGGCCCTTCGCCCGTGCCGCGCCGATGATGCGCTTCTGCGCCAGCGGCACCTCCTCCGGCGGCAATTCCACGCCGAGATCGCCGCGCGCCACCATCACCGCGTCGGAGAGGGCGAGGATGGCATCGAGATTGTCGAGCGCCTGCGGCTTTTCCAGCTTGGTCATGATGGCGGCCCGCCCGGCGGCGATGGCGCGCGCCTCGGCCACGTCCTCCGGCCGCTGCACGAAGGAGAGGCCGATGAAATCCACCCCGGCCTCCAACGCGAAGGCCAGGTCGTCGCGATCCTTCGCGGTCAGCGCCGGGATCGGCAGCACGACATCCGGCACGTTCACGCCCTTGCAGTCGGAGAGCGGGCCGCCGACCAGCACCGTGCATTCCAGCCGGTCCGGCCGCTTGTGCTCGACGCGCAGGCGCAGCTTGCCGTCATCGAGCAGCAGCGTGGTGCCGATGGCGGCGGCCGCCAGGATCTCGGGATGCGGCAATTGCACCCGCCGGCTGTCGCCCGGCGTGGGGTTCAGGTCGAGGGTGAAATCCTGCCCTGTGCGCAGATGCGCGCGCCCGGCGGAGAAGCGTCCGACCCGCAGCTTCGGCCCCTGTACATCGGCGAGGATGCCGATGGGGCGGCCTTCCGCTTCCTCCAGGGCGCGGATCATGCGGATGCGGTCGGCGTGGCCGGGGTGGTCGCCATGGGAGAAGTTCAGGCGGAACACGTCCGCGCCGGCGTGGAATAATTGCCGCAGGATCTCCGGCGTGGCGCTCGCCGGCCCCAGCGTGGCGATGATCCGGGTGCGGCGGTGACGGCGTAGCCTGTCGCGTCGCGGCATGGGCGTCCCATTCGGTTCTTTTCGCGGCTTCTTGTCGGGGCCGGGCGGGTCCGGCCCCCGTCACCTTATCGCCGGACAGTGTGCAGGTGGTTGTTGTCGCGGAGGAGTGGCTTGCGCCGGCTCCTTGCCCGCGTGGGCGGTCGATTGGTTCGGATTGTTCCCGCTGAACTGGTCATGGCCTGACCGGCGGGCACCGTGCGGATATCATTCACGGTTGTCAGCGTCGGTCCGGCCACACGACCAGCTTGCCGGGGGCGGCGGACAGGTTTGTGTTGTTACACCTGCATCTGGTGCCGTAGTTCCTCCCGCTCCTGAGCCAGGGCCGTGGCGATCGTCGGGGCAAGGGCGACGGCGGCGTCCATGTAATGGAGCGCTGCCGCATTCTGTCCTTTTTGACGCAGAAGCCGCCCCAATATCATGTTCATGTGGGGATGTTTGGGAGTGGTGGCCACAGCGACGGCCGCGTGGTTAATCGCGCGCTCGATCTGACCCCGGCGATCCGCGATGATCGCCGCCCTGATGTTGTATTCCGCATCAAGAGGGCGCTTGGCGACCGCTATCGACATCAAGGAGTCAGCCCAGCGAAGGTGTTTTCTCCGGATGCAATGATCCGCGAGAATATACAGATAATGCGCTGTCTTATGCGTGGCCTTGATCACGTCTCTCGGACGGACGCTCTTAATATCTCCGTCAAGAGCACGAAGAGCGACTTCCTGTAATTTTCCTGCATCGACAAGAACGTGGCCGGAAGGGTGGCCAGAATAGGGCAGTTTGATCGGAATGAGTTGTTCTGCCGGTATCGCCGCGGCCAGCCGCTCGAAATGCAGATGATCGGCGTCGCGTGGATCATAGACCGTGATGTAGGTGCACCCAGATCCGATCGAGTTGCCGTCCAGAACGCGCATCGGGCCATCGATATGCGATGCCCACCGGCGGTCCCATTGGGCGGTGACGTCAAACTGGGGCGAGATTGCGAGCGCCAAATCAACATGCAGATCTTTGGCGAACATGAAGGCGGCATAACCACCCATGCTGCTCCCATAGGAGGCGCGCCAATGCGGGGGGTCCGGCATGTCGGTCAGGAATTTATTGACCGCCTCCAGGGCTTCGGCGGGTAGATCTTGGTACCAACGATCGACATTCCCCTTAATGGCAATAACGTTAAAGTTATTTTTGAGGAGAAAGGCCCCGCCAAAACCCATTCCAGTTAAATTTCTGGAGCCGCGCTCCGTAAATGTGATCACGTATTTCCGGCTCGTTGATGGAGATGGAAAGAAATCGATCACATAATGCGTCGATTTAAATAGGTTTTGGTTCGTCAGCGACATTTTCTAAACCGCTTTTTGTCCTGGTTCGTTCTCAAGGATCATCATATTCATTATGGCATCGGTGTGGCCGTATTTTGCGAATGCGTTATAACGAGTTTTGTTCGGACTGCCCATGCAAAGCCATCCCGCCGGGCAATGGATATGGGGTTCACTGAGCGGCCCCCGCATCAAGCGGTTGCAGGCCTCCCGCGCGGCCTTTGATCGGCCGGAAAGGCGACTTCTGTCTGTTGGACCAGGCCGCCGTCACGATGTCGCTGGTCGCGTGGTGTTTCTCCCCCGAGCCTCGGGCCCATCGCTCAGCCGACCAGCACGGCGCGGATATCGTTCACGTTCGTCAGCGTCGGCCCGGTCACGACGAGGTCGCCGAGGGTCTCGAACAGGCTGTAGCTATCATGCCCGGCAAGCTTCGCCGCCGGATCAAGCCCGCCCGCCCGCGCCCGCGCGAGCGTCTCGGGGCCGATGATGGCGCCGGCGGTGCCTTCCGTGCCGTCAATGCCGTCGCTGTCGCCGGCCAGCGCCCAGATGCCGGGGGCGCCGCCGAGCGCCAAAGCGAGGGCGAGCAGGAACTCGGTGTTGCGCCCGCCGCGGCCGCAGGGAGCGTCGCCGATCGTCACCACCGTCTCGCCACCGGAGAGCAGCAGGGCGGGGGCGGCGAGCGGCACGCCGTGCCGGCGCACGCTGGTGGCGATGCCGGCCATCACACGGCCCAATTCGCGGCTCTCGCCCTCCAGCGCGTCACCGAGGATGAGAGGGGCGAGTCCCTTCCGCCGCGCCGCCTGGGCGGCGGCTTCCAGCGCCATCAGCGGCGTCGCGATCAGGCGGTAATCCGGTGGGGCGCCGGGCGGTTGCGGCGTTTCCGCCGCATGCTCCAGGAACGCAGCCACCGCCTCGGGCGGCCGCAGCCGGTAGCGGTCCAGGATCGCGCGCAACGCGGTGGGGGTGATGGCGTCGGGCACGGTCGGGCCGCTCGCGATCACCGCCGGATCGTCTCCCGGCACGTCGCTGATGGCGAGCGTGACCACCCGTGCCGGCGCCGCCGCCCGGGCCAGCCGCCCGCCCTTGATGCCGGAGAGGCATTTCCGCACCGCGTTCATCTCCGCGATGCTGGCGCCGGAAGCGAGCAGCGCCCGGTGCACCGCCTGCTTGTCGGCCAGCGCTAGGCCAGGCGCGGGCAGGGCGAGCAGGGCGGAACCACCGCCGGAGATCAGCGCCAGCACGAGATCCTCCGCGCCGAGGCCGGAGACGAGCCCCATGATCCGGCGCGCCGCCGCCTCGCTGTTCGCATCCGGCACCGGATGCGCCGCTTCCATCACGGCGATCCGGCCCAAAGGCGCGCGATGCGGCGCGTGATGCGGCGCGTCATGCGGCAGGGCGTGGCCGTAGCGGGTGACGACGAGGCCGGAGAGGGCAACGTCCGGCCAGGCCGCCTCCACCGCCGCCGCCATGGATGCCGCCGCCTTGCCGGCGCCGACGACGACGCAGCGGCCGCGCGGCTTCTCCGGCAGCGCAGCGGCGACCAGGCGGCGCGGATCGGCGGCGGCGATCGCGGCCGTGAAGCAGTGCCGCAGCGCCTGGGTCGCGGTCTTGTCGGTCCACTGCATGCGCTTGTTTCCATGCCCCGGGAGGGGCAGCCTAACAGGCCGCGGCCCCGCTTGGGCAGTCCCGGCTGGCACCGGCCAGGAAGACGCGCCATCTGTGCGGCCCCGCATCCGATACAAGGAGTGAAACGATGCCTGTTCCCGAGTTCGACGAGCCGACCCGGATCGCGCTCGAGGCAGCGGCCTTCCGCCGCCTGGTCGCGCATCTGCGCGAACGCAACGACGTGCAGAACATCGACCTGATGACCCTCGCCGGATTCTGCCGCAACTGCCTCTCCCGCTGGTATCGCGAGGCGGCGGAGGAGCGGGGACTGCCTCTCGCCGACGCCGATGCGCGCGAGATCATTTACGGCATGCCCTACAAGGAGTGGCAGGCCCGCTATCAGAAAGAGGCGACGCCGGAGCAGCAGGCCGCCTTCGCCCGGGCGCAGGCGGCGCATGCCGGCGGTTGACCACGACGCGTCCGAGAGGCTATGCGGCGCCCCTTGCCGAGGAGGTTAGGCGCATGGCTCTGGACGCCGTTGAAGCGAAGGACGATCCCCAGGTTGGCGGCATCGCCGCCGACCGGCTGCGCAGCATCATCGAGCGCATTGAGCGCCTGGAGGAAGAGCGCAAGGCGCTGGGCAACGATATCAAGGACATCTACGCGGAAGCCAAATCCGCCGGCTTCGACGTGAAGGTGCTGCGGCAGATCATCCGCCTGCGCAAGCAGGAGCCGGCCGAGGTCGAGGAGCAGGAGACGCTGCTCGACGTTTACCGGCGGGCGCTCGGGATGTGATCGCCGCCCCCTGGCGGTTCGTGGTGGAGGAGGACCGGCATGGCCGGGGACGACGCCCATTACTACGAACCGGCCCGGGGGCACGGGCTCGCGCATGATCCCTTCAACGCCATCATCGGGCCGCGCCCGATCGGCTGGATCTCGACGCGGAACCCGGCGGGGGCGCGCAATCTCGCGCCCTACAGCTTCTTCAACGCCTTCAACTACCATCCGCCGATCATCGGCTTTGGCAGTGTCGGCTGGAAGCACACGGTCGCCAACATAGAGGCGACCGGCGAATTCGTCTGGAATTTGGCGACGAAGGCGCTGGCCGAGCCGATGAACGCGACCTCCGCCGCGGTGCCGGCGGAGGTGGACGAGTTCGGTCTCGCCGGCCTGACCCCGGCGCCGAGCCGGCTGGTGCAGCCGGCGCGGGTGCTGGAAAGCCCGGTCAATTTCGAATGCCGGTTGACCCAGCTCATCCAGCTGCGTTCGGCGGCGGGTGAGATGGTCCCGAGCTGGCTGGTGCTCGGCGAGGTGGTGGCGGTGCATATCGACCGCGCGCTGCTGACCAATGGCGTTTACGACACCGCCGCCGCGCATCCGATCCTCCGGGCGGGCGGGGCTGGCGGCTATGCCGAGATCGTGCCCGCGATCATGTTCGAGATGCCGCGCCCCGGCGTGCCCGGGCAGTAGCCGGGCGGCCGGGCGGTTTTCCGTCGCGCGCCAGCGCGCCGAGGGCAGATTCGCGCCAGCGCGTCGAGGGCGGGTTCGCGCCAAAATCCTGTTCGCGCCCCTGCGCGAAGATTCTTGGCGCGTGGGGCTTCGGTAGGGCAGCTTTGCGCCCCCGACAGCTCTGGAGTCGCCCGGTATGGCTCTCGACCCTGATGCCGAGCGCGTTCTCGCCCTGCTGGCCACGGCGCGCCCGCCGATCGACCCCGCCCAGCTGGACGCGGCCGCCGTGCGCGAGCGCTCCCGCGCCGGCCGCGCCCTGTTCGCGGCAAGTCCAGCGCCGGTCGCGGAGGTGCGGGATATCGGCATCACCACGCCGGCCGGGCCGCTGCCGCTCCGCCTCTACCGCCCGGCCGGGAGCACCCTGGCGGACAGGCTGCCGGCGCTGCTCTACCTGCATGGCGGCGGCTGGGTGACCGGCGACCTGGACAGCCACGACGCGGCCTGCCGCCAGCTCGCCAACGCGGCCGGGTGCGCTGTGGCCGCGGTGGATTACCGACGCGCGCCCGAGCACAAATTCCCCGCCGCGCTGGAGGATGCCGCCGCCGCGCTGCGCTGGCTCGCCGCCAATGCCGGCCGTGCCGCGCTCGATCCCGGGCGGCTGGCGATCGGCGGCGACAGCGCCGGCGGCAACCTCGCCGCGGCTGCCTGCCTGGTGCTGCGGGATGAGGGCGGCCCGGCGCTGCGGCTGCAAATGCTGATCTATCCGAACACGGATTGCCGGCAGGGGCATGACTCCTACACCCGCTTCGCCACCGGCTTCGGCCTGTCGCGGTCGGACATGCAATGGTACCGGGCGCAATATCTGCGCGGGCCGGAGGACGCGCTCGACTCGCGCGCCTCGCCGCTGCTCGCCCCGAGTCTCGCTGGCCTGCCCCCGGCCTTCGTGCTGACCGCCGGGTGCGACATTCTCTCCGACGAGGGCGAGGCTTATGCCGGGCGGCTGCGGCAGGAGGGCGTGCCGGTGAAGCTGAGCCGGTTCGAGGGGCAGATCCACGGCTTCTTCACCATGGGACGGCTGATCCCCGCCGCCCGCACCGCCATGCAGGAAGCGGCGGCCGCGCTACGGGCGGCGTTCCAGGCCTGAGCCGCCGCGCGGCCGGATCAGCGGTCGCGCCAGATCGCGCCGGTAATCAGGGCGCCCGCCGCCTGCAGCAAGGCGGCGAAGCCCATCAGCAACAGGCCGTCCGCGATCAGGAGCGGCGGCGAGACCGTATGCCCGCCGAGTGCGAGCCTGGTCGGGAAGCTGGCCATGATCTGGTTCAGCGCCTCCCGCGCCTGTCCATCGGCCGGCGCCAGGGTGAGCAGGCGGGGCAGCGCCCACCAGCCGATACCGCAGGTCAGCAGCAGCGGCGCGGCGAACTCGGTGAGCTGTTCCAGGAAGGCGACCGCGCAGAGGAGCAGGCCGAGCGTCGCCGAGCGGGCGCCGCGCAGGACAATATCGGGCACCGCGTGGCGGAGTTGGTCGGGCAGGTCGGAGGCCATGATGCGTTCCTCTTCTTGGGGCGGCCCGGGTC
>DATJWY010000306.1:0-4656 GCA_035500775.1 Acetobacteraceae bacterium | reverse complement strand
GGGGTGCGGCGATGGGAAGCTGGCGGCGATGGGTGGGCGCGCTGGCCGACCCGTCGCGGCCTTTTGGGCGTTCCTGCTACCCCGGTGTTACCCCGGCTTTTCGGCGCTTGGCCGGACTAGCCTCTAACCTACTGAAAAACTTGGCGGACCCGATACGATTCGAACGTACGACCTTTGCCTTCGGAGGGCAACGCTCTATCCAGCTGAGCTACGGGTCCCTGGGGCGATCCAATAGCCTGAAAGCGGCGATCGCGCCAGCCCCTTAACGCGTCATTCCATCACCCGCCAGCCGATCGAGCTGCGCCGGCAGCAAAGCGGCCGGCTCCCCCTCCCAACTTCGCCCCGCCCACCACGCGCCGGCGGCGATGTCCGCGCCCGAGGGCAACCAGGCCCCGGGTTGCTCGATCCAGGCCAGCACGTCGCCGGTCGGCAGCGCGCGGTCGCGGTCGCGGAACAGCAGATGGTAGCCGCCCGGATAGACCGCCCGCCGCACCCCGGCCGGCAACCGTGCCCAGAACGAAGCGGCAGCGGCGGGCGGCACGATCTGGTCATGCGCGCCCTCCAGCACCAGCATCCGCGCCGGGGCGCGCGGCGCCGCCGCCTGCGCCGCGTCCATCAGATCGACCAGGCCGCGCAACGTGCCGACGGTCGTGTCACGCAGGGTCAGCGGATCGCGCGCCAGCCGCAGCAGCGCGGCGCGGTTGTCGCTCGCCACCACCCGCACCGGCACACTCCGCCCGCTCAGCCGCCAGGACGGCGCGACCCGGCTGGCCAGCCACAGCCCGCCGCGCAGCCCCACCCCGAGCTGCGCCCGGTCCCAGACGGCGGGCGCCGCCAGCACGGTGCCGGTCACCGGCGACGGCCCCGGCCGCGCGGCGAGGCAGAGCGCGACAGCGCCGCCCATGCTCTCGCCGACCACATACAGCGCCGTCCCCGGATAGCGCAGGGCGAGCTGGCCGGCGACATCCGCCGCATCGTCCACCAGCGTGGTGGCTCCCGGCCAGCGGCCGCGATCGGCGGTGGCGCCGAAGCCGCGCTGATCCGGCGCGAAAGTCGCGATCCCCTGCGCCGCCCACACCGCGGCCGGCTCCTCCCAGGCATCGCGGCTGTCATTGAAGCCATGCAGCGCCAGGATGACGGCGCGGAGCGGCCGGCCGGCCGGCGGCAGCCACGCGCGGGCCGGCAGGCGGGCGCCATCGCGCAGGGTGAAGACGAGATCTGGGGCCGGCACTGCGCCCTGCGTCACATTCTGTACGCCACCATAAGGCGGCAGGCGGGCTGTGGCCGAGCACGCGGCCAGGGCCAGCAACAGGCTCATACCGGCCCAACTGATGGACCTTTTCCGTGCAGGCGCGGGGCTCTGCCCCGCACCCCGCTGGGGCCAGCGGCCCCAGACCCGCACAAATTTGGAATGGGGTCTGGGGCCGCTGGCCCCAGCGGGGTCCAGGGGCAAAGCCCCTGGCCTTCCCTGCCCGGAACCCTGCCGCCCGTCATGTGGAGTTGAAAGCCCGGCCGTCATCGCTATCATCCCGCCGTTTCCGACACAGAGGCACACACCATGGGTTTCGGCGCCCCCGCGATTGCCCCCAACCCGACCCCCAAGCCGGCGCTCGGCACGACTGAGACCATTGAGGTCGATAGCCGCGCCATCGCCTGCGACGGCGGCAATGGGCCGCTCGGGCATCCGCGCGTCTGGCTCCGCATCGTCGGGGATCAGACCTACTGCCCGTATTGCTCCCGCGTCTATCGCCTGAAGCCCGGCGCCGGAGACGATCACGGCCACTGATCCGGTGTCGGCCGTACCGACGCCTGGGCAACATCACTCGGACCGGATCGGTCTGACTGATAAAGTTGCTCGCCCAGAACAAGGACTCGGAGCATTTTCATCGTGACCGACCACGGTGAAAACGCCCCGGCTGTGGCGCGCCCCGCGGAGAAGCCGCACCTCGTCCTGGTGGACGGGTCCGGCTTCATCTTCCGTGCCTTCCACGCCCTGCCGCCGATGACGCGGCCGGACGGGACGCCTGTGAATGCCGTGTTCGGCTTCACCAACATGCTCGCCAAGCTGTTGCGCGAGCATGTCGGCACGCATCTGGCTGTCATCTTCGATGCCGGGCGCGCCACCTTCCGCACCCGCATGTACGATCAGTACAAGGCGCAGCGGCCGGAGCCGCCGCCCGAGCTGGTGCCGCAATTCGCCCTGGTGCGGGAGGCCACCGCCGCCTTCAACGTCCCCGCCATCGAGCTGGCCGATTGGGAGGCGGACGACCTGATCGCCGCCTATGCCCGGGCGGCGGTGGAGAAGGGCGGACAGGTCACCATCGTCTCCTCCGACAAGGATCTGATGCAGCTGATCCGGCCCGGCGTGATGATGCTGGACCCGATCAAGCAGAAGCCGATCGGCCCCGCCGAGGTGATGGAACGCTTCGGCGTACCGCCGGAGAAGGTGGTCGAGGTGCAGTCGCTGATGGGCGATTCCGTGGACAATGTCCCCGGCGTGCCCGGCATCGGGCCGAAAACCGCCTGCCAGCTCATCACCGAATACGGCACCCTCGAAAAGGTGCTGGAAGCCGCGCCGGGGATGAAAGCTTCCAAGCGGCGGGACGCGCTGATCGCCCATGCCGAGGCGGCGCGGCTCTCGCGCAAGCTGGTCGAGCTGAGCGACCAGGCGCCGCTGCCGCTGCCGCTCACGGATCTCCCGGTGCGCCAACCGGACCGCGCGCGGCTGGCCACCTGGCTGCATACCCAGGGCTTCCGCAGCATCGTGACGCGGCTTGGCCTGGAGTCGCACGCGGCAGCGGAGGAGGAAACTCCGGCCGCCCCCGCCGCCGGACCGCCGGCCGCGATCGCCTACGGCCCTTATGAGACGGTGACGACCGAGGCCGCGCTCGACACCTGGATCGAGGCATGCCGCGCCACCGGCTTCGCCGCGCTGCGGCCGCTGACCGACGGCAATCCCCGCCCGCTGCGCGCCGCCCTGATCGGCTTCGCCCTGGCGAGCGGCCCCGGCCGCGCCTGCTACGTGCCGCTCGCGCACCGCCTGGCCCTTGGCGACCTCGTCGAGCGGGCCAACGGAGACCAAGCCGCAGCGCCGATGCTGCCGGTCGCGACCGCCCTCGCCCGGCTCGCGCCGTTGCTCACCGATCCCTCGGTGCTCAAGCTGTTCCATAGCGCCAAGCACGATCTGCTCGCGCTCGGTGCCGCCGGCGCGCCGGACGCGACGCCGCTCGACGACGTCATGCTGATCTCCTACGCGCAGGAGGCCGGCGCGCACGGGCATGGGCTGGAGGAACTCGCGACCCTGCATCTCGGCCACACGCCGACGACGCTGGAGTCCGTGACCGGCACCGGCCGCGCCCGGCTGGCGGTGGCCGATCTGGCGCCGGAGGCCGCCACCCGCGTCGCCGCCGAGGCGGCGGATGTGTCGCTCCGCCTCTGGCGAGTGCTGCGCCCGCGTCTGCGCGAGACGCAATCGCTCGCCCTTTACGAGCAGATGGAACGCCGCCTGATCCCGGTTCTCGCCGCCATGGAGCGCGCCGGCATCAAGGTGGACGCGGCCGAACTGCGCCGCATGTCCGCCGATTTCGGCGCCCGCATGGCGACGATGGAGGCGGAGATCCACCGCCTCGCCGGGCATCCGTTCAGCGTCGGCAGCCCCAAGCAGCTCGGCGAGGTGCTGTTCGACGAGATGAGCCTGCCCGGCGGCAAGCGCGGCGCCAATGGCGCCTGGGGCACGGACGCGAACGTGCTGCAAACCCTCGCCGAGCAGGGCCACGACCTGCCGGCCCGGGTGCTGGAATGGCGGCAACTCGCCAAGCTGAAATCGACCTATGCCGACGCTCTGGTGGAGGAGATCAACCCCGCCACCGGCCGCGTGCACACGAGCTTCGCCATGGCGGCGACCAGCACCGGCCGCCTCTCCTCCAACGACCCGAACCTGCAGAACATCCCGGTCCGCACCGAGGAAGGCCAGCGCATCCGCCGCGCCTTCGTCGCCGAGCCGGGGAACCTGCTGGTCAGCGCCGATTACTCGCAGATCGAGCTGCGCCTGCTCGCGCATGTCGCCAACATCCCGGCGCTGCGCGAGGCCTTTGCCCATGGCGAGGACATCCATGCCCGCACCGCGAGTGAGGTGTTCGGCATCCCGATGGCGCAGATGGACCCGGTGACGCGGCGGCGCGCCAAGGCGATCAATTTCGGCATCATCTACGGCATCAGCGCCTTCGGCCTGGGGCGGCAGCTCCAGATCGATCCCGGCGAGGCGCGGCGCTACATCGACGCCTATTTCGCCCGCTACCCCGGCATCCGTGACTACATGGAGCGAACCAAGGAGGAAGCGCGCGCCCAGGGCTACGTGCTGACGCCGTTCGGCCGCCGCTGCTGGATCCCCGGCATCGCCGACCGCGTGCCCGCCCGCCGCGCCGGGGCGGAGCGGCAGGCGATCAACGCGCCGCTGCAAGGGGGCGCGGCCGACATCATCAAGCGCGCCATGGTGCGTCTGCCGGCGGCACTGGCGGAAGCCGGGCTGCGCGCGCAGCTTCTGCTGCAGGTGCATGACGAATTGCTGTTCGAGGCGCCGGAAGCCGAGGCCGCCACGCTCGCCGAACTGGCGCGGCGGGTGATGGAAGGGGCGGCGACGCTCTCCGTGCCGCTGGT
>DATJWY010000305.1:0-8325 GCA_035500775.1 Acetobacteraceae bacterium | reverse complement strand
CCCCACTGGGGCCTTGAGGCCCCAGACCCCCGATCACTTAAGTAGTGAATTCCAAAGGCTTAGCCTTTGGCGGGGTCCAGGGGCGGCGCCCCTGGCCTTACCGTTGCCTCACAGCAACACAAGATCGTCACGGTGGATCATCTCGTCCCGGCCGCGCCAGCCGAGCAGCGCCTCGATCTCCTCCGAGCGATGCCCGGCGATGCGCGCCGCGTCCGCGCTGGCATAGGCGCTGAGGCCGCGCGCCAGCTCCGCTCCGTCCGGGCCGCGCACCAGCACCGGATCGCCGCGCTCGAAATTCCCCTGCACCTCCCGCACCCCCGCCGGCAGCAGCGAGCTGCCGCCGGCCAGCGCGCGCGCCGCCCCGGCATCGACGGTGAGGCTGCCGAGCGGCTGCAGGCTGCCGGCGATCCAGCGCTTACGCGCCGAGCGCCCCTCCGGCGCGGCGAGGAACCAGGAGCAGCGTGCCCCCTCGGCCAGCGCCTGCAGCGGGTGCTCGCGATGGCCGAGGCCGATCGCCATGGCGCAGCCGGCCTGGGTCGCGATGCGGGCGGCGACCAGCTTGGTGCGCATGCCGCCGGAGGAATAGCCGGGGGGCGGCTCGCCGCCCATCGCCTCGATCTCCGGCGTCAGCACCGGCACCACGGGGATATGCGCCGCCGCCGGGTCGCGGCGCGGATCGGCGGTGTAGAGGCCGTCAATGTCGGAGAGCAGGAGGAGCTGATCCGCCTCCACCATCTCGGCGACGCGGGCGGCCAGCCGGTCATTGTCACCGAAGCGGATCTCGGCCGTGCCGACGCTGTCATTCTCGTTGATCACCGGCACCGCGCCGAGGCCGAGCAGGGTGCGGAGCGTCGCGCGGGCATTGAGGTAGCGGCGGCGATCCTCGGTGTCCTCCAGCGTCAGCAGCAACTGCGCGGCGGTGAGGCTCTGCGCGCTGAGCGCCTCGGTCCAGGCCTGGGCCAGACGGATCTGCCCGACCGCCGCCGCCGCCTGCTTCTCTTCCAGCCGCAGCCGCCGCTGGGTGAGGCCGAGGGCGCGGCGGGCCAGCGCGATCGCGCCGGAGGAGACGACGATCACCGCCGTGCCGCGCGCCCGCGCCTGCGCGATGTCCTCGGCGACGCCGCGCAACCAGGCGGCACGGGGGGCCGCCTCATCCTGATCGACCACCAGGGCGCTGCCGATCTTGACCACCAGCAGCCGCGCGGAGGCGAAGCTCGGCACGCTCATGCCGCCTGCTCCTGCCGCGCCGCGCGGATGGTGTCGGCGAGCTTGCGCAGCACCTCGGGCACGCCCTGCCCGCTGACGCCGGAAATCAGGAACACCTCCTGGCCCGAGGCGCGGGCGAGCGCGCTGCGGCGCGCCGAGGCCTCGCGCGGGGTCATCGCATCCGCCTTGTTGAGGGCGATGATCTCGGGCTTCTCGGCGAGGCCGCCGCCATAGGAGACCAGCTCCTCGCGCACCGTGCGCCAGGCATCGACGACATTGCCGGCGGCGCCGTCGATCAGATGCAGCAGCACGGCGCAGCGCTCGACATGGCCGAGGAAGCGGTCGCCCAGCCCCGCGCCCTCATGCGCGCCCTCGATCAGGCCGGGGATGTCGGCGATGACGAATTCCTCCGTCATGGAGAGGCGCACCACGCCGAGCTGCGGATGCAGAGTGGTGAACGGGTAATCCGCGATCTTCGGCCGCGCCGCCGAGCAGACGGAGAGGAAGGTGGATTTGCCGGCATTCGGCAGGCCGACCAGTCCGGCATCGGCGATCAGCTTGAGGCGCAGCCAGACCCAGCGCTCCTCGCCCGGCCAGCCTTTGTCGGCGCGGCGCGGGGCGCGGTTGGTGCTGGATTTGAAATGCGTGTTGCCATGGCCGCCATCGCCGCCACGGCACAGCACGACCCGCTTGCCGGGCGTATCCATGTCGGCGAGCAGCGTCTCGCGATCCTCGTCCAGGATCTCGGTGCCGATCGGGACCTTGATCACCACCGGGTCGGCGGCGGCGCCGGTGCGGTCGCTGCCCGCGCCGTTGCCGCCCTTGCGGGCGCGGAAATGCTGCGTGTAGCGGAAATCGATCAGCGTGTTCAGATTGGGGACGGCCTCGAAGATGACGTCGCCGCCGCGGCCGCCATCGCCGCCATCGGGACCGCCGAACTCGATGTATTTCTCGCGCCGGAACGCGACCACGCCGTCGCCGCCATCGCCGGAGCGGACATAGATCTTGGCCTGATCGAGGAACTTCATCTCAAACTCTGTCCTGCCGGCATCGAACCGGCTGCTGCTACGTCGGGGCGGACGCGCCCAGAAGGCCAGGGCTCCGCCCTGGACCCGCTGGGGCCTTGAGGCCCCAGACCCCCACTATTTTGGAAGCCCTGGGGATATAAGCAGGATTTCCAAACGAATGGGGGGTTTGGGGCCTCAAGGCCCCAGTGGGGGCCAGGGGGCAAAGCCCCCTGACTTGAAGCGGTCAACGCGTTGGGCGGCCGGCATAAGCAAAAAGGGCCGGCGCGGCTCGCGCCGCTCCGACCCTGCTGCCTGGAATGCCGCGCCGCGGGCGCGGCCCGATTCCTTACTCAGCGGCGAGCGGCAGCGCCTCGACGGAAACGTGCACCCGGCCCTCGGCCTTGCGCTCGAACCGCACATGGCCCTCGGTCAGGGCAAAGATGGTGTGGTCGCGGCCGACGCCGACATTCACGCCCGGCTTCCAGCGCGTGCCGCGCTGGCGGATGATAATGTTGCCGGCAATGACATGCTCACCGCCGAACTTCTTGACGCCGAGGCGCTTGCCTTCCGTATCGCGCCCGTTGCGGGACGAACCGCCAGCCTTTTTATGTGCCATGGAAGCTGCTCCTCTTGATCAGGCGGCGACAATGTCGCCGACGCGCAGCACGGTCACGTGCTGACGGTGGCCATTCTTGCGGCGGCTGTTCTGCCGGCGGCGCTTCTTGAAGATGATGACCTTCTCGAGCCGGTCCTGCGCGATCACCGTCGCGGTGACCTTGGCGCCGGCCACGAGCGGGGCGCCGATGGTCACGTTGCCCTCGGTGCCGAGGGCGAGGATTTCGTCGAAGGTCACGGTGGCGCCGGGCTCGGCTTCCAGCTTCTCGACCTTCAGCACGGCATTGGGCGTCACGCGGTACTGCTTTCCGCCGGTGCGGATGACTGCGAACATCGTTCGGTACTTTCGGTTTGTGGGCGCTCTGTCGCGTCCAATTCTTTTCGTTCGGGCGCCTGGGGCGCCCGGGGTCCGTCTCCGCGGGGTGGCCGCCGGACACGCCGACGGGCCGGGCCTCGCCGGTCCGGAAGCCGGCGTTTATAGAGATCGGCGCGCGGCTGTCAACGCGGTTGCGCGGCGCGCGCTCTGCCCATATAAGCGCGCGCTACAGGGGCAGCCACCCGGCGACGGGCCTGCCCTCCCGACGGAGAGGTGCCAGAGTGGCCGATCGGGGCGGTCTCGAAAACCGTTGTGCGTGCAAGCGTACCGTGGGTTCGAATCCCACCCTCTCCGCCATATCGAAACAGAATTACGCGCTCAGCTCGCCTTCCGCGACCAGGTGAGCGGCAGGTCAAGTTCCACCCGATCATGGGTGACCTTCGGCGTAATCCGCCCCCGCTCGCCCCGTTCCAATCGGACCAGGCCATAGCCTGCCATCGTCTTCAGCGTGCGCGACAGGTTCGATTTGGCCTTGCCGGTGATCCGCGCCAACTCGTCGAGCGAGCCGGGCGCCTGCTCCACGATCACCCGCAACAGGTCGCGGTTGCCCGCCGACAGCACCTTGGCGAAGGATTCCGTCGAGGTGAACCACACCTTCGGCTCATCGGGCGCGATGCGGTGCTCGCCGCGCGCCACCGCCAGGGTGCGGGCCTTCATGTCCTCGTAGCTGGCGATGCCCACTTTCAGGGTCGTCATGGGATCACTCCTCTCTCGCGCAACACCGCGTCCACCGTGGTCCAAAAATCGCCGAGCAGCGTCGCCGCGTCCCGGTAGTCGTAAGCCTTGATCGTCCGCAGCCGGTGGCGATGGTCCTGCGGCTCGCCACGCTTCTGCTTCGCCACCGGATGGGCGTTGTCGAAGCCGACCAGCCGCTCGCCATCCGGGCCGTGCAGCGTCAGCGAGTAATCCAGCCCGTGCGGCTTCTCCGGCGAGGCCGGCACCCGCGTCACCACGAACCGGACCCAATGGCCGCCCTCCGGGTCCACCACGAGCACCTGCCCGTCGAGGTCGAGCAGCACATCAAGGGTCGGGCCGCGTGGCTCCGTCACGACGTAGAGTTATCAGACTGAAGCAACCGAGTCGAGAAAAATGGCCGGTTGGGCGGAGACGGTAATCGGGGCAAAATCCCCGGGCAGACATGGACCGAATACGGATCATTCCGGGGTGTTGCGCCGAAAAATGGCAGAATTCTGCGGCTATCGTTGCGTAGCCGTGGCTATGCTGCACCTGCTTACCCGGGGTTTTGCCCCGATTACATCAGCAATCAGCATCATCCAATCGCCTGAAATACATCATCTTTTTCCGCCGCAGTTCGGCGCGTCCCCACATCTATCCCCACAACACGCGCCGGATAGGGGTGAACGCGGGCGATCAGAGGCAACCACAGCGCCCAGCCATGCCGTGTGGCTTGCGTAGCAGGCTCAAGCTGGCGCACCGCCGTCTCGTGCCGGCAACGGCGAATCGGTCATCAGCGTGTGACAAGGCTGGCGATCAGCTTGTTCGCGGCGTCGGTGAGAGCAAAAAACATCGGAAAGTCCACGCGGCTTACAGCGACAAACAGGCCAATCCCGCGGCCTGGGGCGAACGCGATGTAGCTCATGAAACCCGCGCCGCCGCCACTCTTCTCCAGAAGCGCCGGCCGAGTTCCCTCCGCTGCCACAAACACCCATCCGAGCCCCAGACCGGCCATTGGCGCGGCCTCATCGAAGCCGATCGCGGCAGGCATTGACTGGCGCGATCGGTAGATCGCGTGACTCGTTGCTAGAATGCCATTCGCTTCATCGAGGTTGTGGCGCAGCCACCGCGCCATATCGTTTCCGGTAGAATAGAGCCCGCCGCTTCCATCCGTCGCGTGAGTATCGACGCACGATGCGGGGCCACCGAGGCCGGAGCCGACCATCAGGCGCGCACACTGCTCGGGTTTAGGCGCAAAGCCGGTGTCGGTCATGCCCAGCGGTCCCGTAACGCGGTCGCGCAGGAGGTCGGTGTAAGACTGCCCCGCGGCTGTCTCCATCGCGTCGGCCAGGAGGTCGAAGCCGACGTTGGAGTAGGCGGCAATCGTACCGGGTGACCAGGGAAGCGCGTAGCCGCGCAGCCATTTCCAGCGATCATCGCGCGTGGGCCACGTACGGGGAGGCGTCCCCTCGGGAGCATCGCCCATTTCACGTGGCAGAGCGGCAGAGTGCGTTGCGAGGTCCAGCAACGTGATGGGCCGGTTGCCGAACCCGGGCACCTTCTCGCCAGCAAAGCGCTGCAACGGGTCAGTGAGGGCAAGCTTGCGCTCGGCGACGAGAGAAGCCAGCACCTCGGCCGTGAAGACCTTGGTGATCGAGTTCAATCGAAGAAGGCTGCTGCCGTCCGGGGCATGCTTGTTGCCCTTCTCCGTCTCGCCATAGCCGCGGACCAGAGTGCGATCCCCCCGCACGACAACCAGAACCATGCCTGGCGCACCGGAGTCGAGAAACATGACGGTGCCGGGGAGGCCGACCGCTTCGGCCAGAACCGGGTCGTCGGCCGCGTGGGCGGTCGCGAAACTCACGAGCGCAAGGACGATTGCGAACAGGGCGGATCGCATGACACGCGTCCCGTATTCAGTGCAGTGACGAGAATCTACGGCGGAACGGGGGGAAAGTGCCGCAACACCTCCGCGAGGCAATGCCCGGACCGTCATTTCCCTGGGCCGCGGATCAGTCTGTGGTTTGTTGGGCGGCCGGGCCGGAGAGGAGAACACCAGGGCGGCCTGTCAGCGGATCACGCCGACAGGGCGGACAGCCGCGCGCGCAAGATGCGGACCTCCCGACGCAGTGTCTCGGCCTCCACCCGGTCATAGGCGCGCCCGGCCTGCACGGCGAGGGCATGCAACACGTCGCATTCGTCCTCCGTGATATCGCTGCCCGTCCGGTGCAGGCCGTAGAGAACGACCGCGACGCCTTCCGGCGCGTTGCCGCAGACAGGAACGGCAAGGCATGGAGCCTGCTCCTCCTCCGGCCATCCTGGGCAATGCCTCCTGACCGGCGGCAGCCGGATCGGCCGCCTGTCGGTCAGGCAGGCAAAGACCAGGGCGTCGGTGTCCCGTTGAAGGACGCGCAGGGACGTACCCTCCCATCCGACCGCGGGCTCCGTCCGGTGCACCGTGCCGTCCGCCACGCGGAACACCGCGGCCGACGCAAGGCGCAGGCTGCGCGCCGCGTCCTCGACCAGCACGCGGTCGATGGCGGTGAAGCTGCCGGCCGTCTCCAGCGCCCGGCCGGCCCGCTGCAAGCCGCGACGGGCCCTGTGGTAGGTTCGGTTGAAGGCGTGGTCGACCAGATCGACCCCCACCTCGTGCAGCCGTTGCAGCACGATCAGCATGATCGGGGCGACCACCAGCGGCCAGATCCATTCCGGGAGATGCAACTCTTCATGGTACTGCGCCACGCGCTCGTGCACGAACATCACGGGTATGCCGAGCGCCAGCGTCAGCACCGCGGTGACCGTGCCGTGGCGCAACGGGATCGCGACGCTGACCACGCGCGGCCGGCTGACCGCGGCCCACACGAAATATCCCAGCACGCCCTGGACCAGGAACAGCAAGCCGACAGCGGTTTGCGACGGGGCACTGCCCCAGATCTCCTCCACCAGGCCCGTGGCCTGGCAAATCGAGGCGAAGATGTAGCTCGGCAGACCGATGGCGGCGCCGGCGATGACCCAGCGCATGCGCTGCTCGTCGCGCGGATGCAGGCCGCGGCGGCGCAGGAGCAGCACCGCGAGCACGGTGGCATTGACCGCATACCCTGCCAGGTACGATGCGGCTGCGTATGGCTCGGTAGGCCGGCCGAACAGATTGGCGCCCGGCAGCAGCGTCAGGAGGGCGCACACGACGCCGACCCAAGGAGCCAGGCGCTCCGCCGGACGCCACGACTCGTCCGGCGCATCCGCGGGGAAGCGCAGCGCGAACAGCAGCAGCCCGGCATAGGCGGCACCCACCGCCAGCGCCTCGGCGGCCTGCTCGGCCAGCGGCGCGAGCGGCCAGAACTGCAACAGGGCGTAGTAGGCGTACGTCTGGCCCGGGTTGAACCAGATCGCATACAGAAAGAAGCCCCAGGTCAACACGCCGGGCCGCAGCCAAACGAGCCGCGAGGCAGCCAGCACGAACATCACGCCCGCCACGGTGTTCGCCAGCAGCACCAGCCGGTCGGCCCAACCGAGCGGCGCCAGCGCGGCCCGCATATGCACCATTCGCGGCGCACCGCCCCGCGCGGGCAGCACCGCGAGGTCGATCTCCCGCCCCGGCCAGGTATATTGCAGGCCGCCCGATCCGCCGAGCACCATCACCAGCGCGGCGCAGGCGCGGCTACCGGGTTCCGCGCAGCTCATCCGCGACAGATCGATACGGTCGCCGACCGCGAGGCCCGCCTGCGTCGCCGGTGACTGTTGCGGCGCCGCGAACGGCTTCGTGACATCGATGATCGTGCCGTTGTTGTCGGCCGAAAACCCGAACGACGCGAGCGGGCGGGCGACCTGATAGAACGACGGCACGACCATCGCCAGCGCCCAGGCCACGAGCACCAGCAGCAGCAGCCGATTGAAGGTGGACGGCCGTGTGGCGTCAGGCCCCCGCATCGCGCGGGGAGCGCGTCGGTTCTCTGGCACGGCTCTCCCCCGCACGCAGCATGATTGCACGGACCGGCTCAGAATGGCCTCGCCGCTACCCCTGCCGTGCTCACGTTCCGGTGGGCGGGGCAGGCCTCCGCCGGCGCTGGCAAAGCGGCCCCGGCGGGACGCCAACCGCCCCCCTGCGCGTTCCTGTCATACCAGCGGCCTTATGTCTTGACCGCTGGAAGACCAGGGGGGCTTTGCCCCCTGGACCCCCACTGGGGCCTTGAGGCCCCAGACCCCCAACCGTTTGACTTTCTTAAAGTCATGGGGTCTGGGGCCGTACGGCCCCAGCGGGTCCAGGGCCGAGCCCTGGCCTTTCTTGGCCGGTCAAGACTTACGGCGGTTGGCATTACTCCGCCCGGATCCGCTCCACCGCCGCCTGCACCGCCTCATGCCCGAAGATCCGTTCCAGCCGGCGGATGGTGAAATGCGCCCGCGCCAGCGAGGTGTAATGCGCGAGGAAGGCGGCATTGATCGCCGCCC
>DATJWY010000304.1:0-9665 GCA_035500775.1 Acetobacteraceae bacterium | reverse complement strand
GCGCATCTCGGCGCGCACCTCACCACGTCGCGCCTGTGGTTGACCCTGCTCAGCATCGTCGCCTCATTCGGCGTCATGCTGAACCTCTATGCGCGCGACGCATGGGCGCGGAATGAGCCCCTCGGCTGGCGCGGCTGCCTCGCCTATCTGGCGCCGCGGCAGATCCTCACCGGTCGCGACCTGCGGCTCGACGTGCAAATGCGGCTGATGACGCATTTGATCGGGCCGCTGCTGTTCCTGGAATCCACCGTGATCGCCGGCGTCGTCGCCCGGAGCGTGAAACTGGCCGTGAGCCACGCCCTGCCCCCGCTGACGCCGCCGCATCCCGGCCCCGCGGCCTTCGTCTGCATCTATGTCACCGCCTTCCTGGTCTATGATTTCTGCAATTACACGGGCCACTACCTCGAACACCGCGTGCCGATCCTATGGGAGCTGCACAAGGTCCACCACTCGGCGGAAACGCTGACCCCGCTCACCGCGCGGCGTTTCCACCCGTTGCAGGACCAGTTCGATAATCTCGTCATCGGCCTCGGCCTCGGCCTCGTGTTCGGCTGCTTCAGCGTTTTCTACTGTTTCGATGCCTATGATTTCGGATTCCTGCGCATCGACCTCTGGTACATGTCGGAGCTGCTCACCTTCCACTACCTGCGCCACTCGCACATCCCGCTGCGGTTCGGCTGGCTGGAATGGGTGCTGATGAGCCCCGCGCATCACCAGTTGCACCACAGCCGCGAACCCCGGCACTGGGACCGCAATTTCGACACCACCCTCTCGATCTGGGACCGGATGTTCGGGACGCTGTGCGATCCGGTGCCGGGCGAGCGCTTCGAGCTCGGCCTGCCGAATGACGAGCACCTGGCCTACCGCACCTGCCTCGATTTCTACTGGCGGCCGGTCTATCGCCTGGCGGTTCTGTCCGGCCAGCAAATCGCCCTTGGCGCGCAGAGCGCCGCCGCCGCGGTGCGATGGAGCCGCCAGGACACGGCGCCTCATCCCTCATCCCCGCCGTCCTCCCTGCCCACGGCGCAAGATTACGGCTGAGCGCACCGTGCAAAAGTAATACCAGCGGTCTTATGCCTTGACCGCGGCAAGACCAGGGGGCTTTGCCCCCTGCCCCCCACCGGGGCCTTGAGGCCCCAGACCCCCAGCTATTTGGTTCTCTTAAGTTAATGGGGTCTGGGGCCGTACGGCCCCAGCGGGTCCAGGGCAGAGCCCTGGCCTTCGGCTCAACCCCACCTCCCTTGCACGCCCCTCCCCCCCGGCCAACTTGTAGGGATCGCCAGACGCACACGCACCCTCACGCCACGGAGGAGGACCGCATCATGGCCGAACCCGACAGCAAGGGCATCCAGCTCACCGTCGCCAACGCGCGCCCGGAGGATGTCGGCAAGGGCGTCGCCCGCATCAGCCGCCGGGCGGCGCTGGCGCTCAATCTCGGCCCCGGCGACGTGCTGGAACTGGCGGGGCCGCGCCACACCGTGGCCATCCCCGTTCCGCCCTATCCGGAGGACGAGACGCTCGAGATCATCCGCCTGGACGGGTTGCAGCGCGCCAATGCCGGCGTCGCCGCCTCCGACCGCATCGATCTGCGCCGCGTCCAGCCGCGCGTCGCGACGCGCGTGACCCTGGCCCCCGCGCAGAAGAATCTCCGCCTCAGCGGCTCCGGCGAGGCGCTGCGCCAGACCTTCATCGGCCGCCCGCTCGTCGCCGGCGACGTGATCTCCACCTCGGTCTATCAGCGCGGCGCCAGCGGCGGGGACGGCTTCCCGGACGAGATCTTCAACCGCTTCTTCCAGCAGCAGCCTTACGCCTTGCAGGAAATCCGCATGGTGGTGGTGGGCACCACGCCGAAAGGCATCGTGCGCATCGACGAGCAGACCGAGGTGGAGCTGCTGCCGCAATACACCGAGCCGCGCGAGACCCGCCGCGCCGACGTGACCTATGACGATATCGGCGGCCTCGGGAGCACCGTCGATCAGATCCGGGAAATGGTGGAGTTGCCGCTGCGCCACCCGGAATTGTTCCAGCGCCTCGGCATCGATCCGCCGAAGGGCATGATCCTGCATGGCCCCCCGGGCACCGGCAAGACGCTGCTCGCCCGCGCCGTCGCCAATGAATCGGAGGCGACGTTCTTCAGCATCGCCGGGCCGGAGGTCATGGGCAGCCATGTCGGCGAGAGCGAGCAGCGCCTGCGCGACGTGTTCCAGCAGGCCGGGCAGCGCGCGCCCTCCATCATCTTCATCGACGAGATCGACAGCATCGCGCCGAAACGCGACGCGACGCATGGTGAGGTGGAACGCCGCCTCGTCGCGCAATTGCTGACGCTGATGGACGGGCTGGAGCCGCGGCAGAACGTCGTCGTCATCGCCGCCACCAACCGCATCGACTCGATCGACGAGGCGCTGCGCCGGCCGGGGCGCTTCGATCGCGAGATCGTCCTCGGCGTGCCGGACCGGGACGGGCGGCGCCAGGTGCTCGCCATCCATACGCGCGGCATGCCGCTCGCCGAGGATGTCGATCTCGACGCGCTGGCCCGCGCCACGTACGGCTTCGTCGGCGCCGACATCTCCGCGTTGGCGCGCGAGGCGGCGATGGAATCGGTGCGCCGTATGCTGCCCGGCATCAACCTGCGCGAGGGCATCCCGCCGGAAACCCTCGCCGCCATGCGCGTCTGCCGCGACGATTTCGAGAACGCGCTGAAACTCGTGCAGCCCTCGGCGCTGCGCGAGATCATGATCCAGGTGCCGAACGTCACCTGGGACGATATTGGCGGCCTGATCGAGACGCGCGAGCAATTGCGCGACGGCATCGAGCTGCCGCTGAAACACCCCGACGCGTTCCGCCGCCTCGGCATCAGGCCGGCGAAGGGGTTCCTGCTGTTCGGCCCGCCGGGCACGGGCAAGACGCTGATGGCCAAGGCCGTGGCGCGCGAGGCCAATGCCAATTTCATCGCCACGAAGTCATCGGACCTGCTCTCGAAATGGTACGGCGAATCCGAGCAGCAGGTCAGCCGCCTCTTCGCCCGCGCGCGGCAGGTGGCGCCCACCGTGATCTTCATCGACGAGATCGACAGCCTCGTCCCCGCGCGCGGCAGCGGCGGACTCGGCGAGCCGGCGGTGACGGAGCGTGTCGTCAACACCATCCTCGCCGAGATGGACGGGCTGGAGGAGTTGCAGAACGTCGTCGTCATCGGCGCCACCAACCGGCCGAACCTGCTCGACCCCGCGCTGCTGCGGCCGGGGCGGTTCGATGAGCTGGTCTATGTGCCGGTGCCGGACGAGGCCGGGCGGACGCATATCCTGCGTATTCAGACGAAGGGGGTGCCGCTCGCCTCGGACGTGGACCTCGACGCCCTTGCCAGCCGCACCAAGGGCTATACCGGGGCGGATCTCGGGGATCTGGTGCGGCGCGCGGGGCTGCTCGCGCTGCACGGCAACCTGGACGCGGCCACCGTGGAACGCGCGCATTTCGAAAAGGCGCTGACGGAGACACGCGCTTCCGTGACGCCGGAGATGGAGCGGGAATACGAGGATTTGCGCAAGCACCTGAAGCAGCAGGGGCCGGGGATTCGGGTGCCCATGGGGTTCGTGGGCGGCAGGTAGGTAAGCGCGGGGCTCCGCCCCCAGACCCCGCCAGGAGGCTCTGCCTCCTGGACCTCCGCCAAAGGCCGGGGGCCTTTGGAAACCCGGGTGGGGCGCTGGTATGATGGACATGGGCCTTGCCATGCGGAGAAAGCTCCCGGATCAGGTCAGGATCATGGGCGGCAGACCCCTTCTGCATTCTCCACGCCGAAGGACACGGACCGCATGCCAGGCAAGAGCCCCCCAAACGAGCGCGTTGCCGTCCTGACCGGCGCGGGCGGCGGAATCGGCACGGCGCTGCTGCCGAGGCTGCTGGATGCCGGGTTCCGGGTCCTGCTGGTGGGGCGCGACGCCGAACGGCTGGCGGCCCTGGAACGGCAATTCGGCGCCAAAGCGCTGGCGTTTCCCTGCGACCTCGTCATGCCGGATCAGATCACGCAACTCGCCGCCCGCATCGCGGGGGAAATCGGCCACGTGGACATCCTGATCAACAATGCCGGCGTGATCCATCCGGGCCCTGCCGGCACGCAGCCGGAGCGCGACATCCTCCATCAGATCGGCACCAATTTTCAGGGGGCCATCCTCCTGACCCGCGCGCTGCTGGGCCTGTGGCGCGGCCCCGGCGCCATCGTGTTCGTCAATTCGATGGCCGGCCTCCTCCCGCTCAAGGACAGCGCCGTCTATTCGGCCACGAAATTCGGCCTGCGCGGCTTCGCCCTCTCGCTCCGGATGGAGTTGCAGCCACAGGGCATCACCGTCTCGACCGTGTTCCCGGGCGCGGTGGATACCCCCATGCTCCGGCGGGAAATGACCAGCGGCGGGTCCGATATGAACTTCCTGGGCAACCCGCTGCCGCCCGCGCAGGTCGCCGACACGATCATGCGGGCGATCCGGCAAGGCAGGCCGGAATACTACATCCCGCGCGCGGACGGCGTTCTCGTGCAACTGGGCATGATGTTCCCGGGACTGCTGCTGCGGCTCTCGCCCTTGCTGGAATCCATCGGGCAACGCCGGAAACAACAGATGCTGCGGAAGGGCGGGTGGACCGCATAGGCAAGGCGCAAAGTAGGAAGGCCAGGGGCGCTGCCCCTGGACCCCGCCAAAGGCGGAGCCTTTGGAATCCATTACTTAGAGCATTTTCCGTTCGCCTTGGCTCACGGATAACGCTCTAGGGTGAAAACCTGATCAGGAACCGCCTCTCCCGACCCAACTCAGACATCGACGGATGTTGCACGCGATCCTAAGAGCGGACGTTTTGCGCTGTCTGGCACCAGCAGTTTCGCGCACCATGCCTGCCATTGCCGGCCCGTTCAACTATACCTAGAAGCAGTCATTCAGCCGATGCCGACGCCCACAGCGGCCCAGGTACGAGGCGTCGCGGCGGGGGAGCGGCGACGGTTGGCCGGCAGGTGGCGCTTGCTCGCCACGTCGAAATATCCGACACATACACCGCGCACCGTGCGGACGTACGCCAACCGTAACACGTTAGGCCGTAACACGTCGGGAGGTCCATCATGACCAATGAGAGCCAGCCATCCAACCTGCTGCTCCAGCGTCGCGTCCTTAGCGACGGAACGGAGTGTCCGTTGCCGATCCGCTATTTCGACAGTCAAAACCTCATCGCGACCTTCCTGACCGGCATGGACCGGGCGGTTGAGATGCTTAAAGGCACCGGCCTCCAGGCGGTGCCGCAGGAGGATGGGAAGGCGATCGTGGTGTTGGCGTGCTGGGAGCATCGCGACACCGACCTCGGCCCCTATAATGAGGTGGGTCTGGCGATCCTGGCGGTAGCGCCCGGCGACTTGGTTCCAGCGCTCTATGTGGTGAACCTCCCCGTCGCCACCACGGCGGCGTATCGTGCGGGGCGGGAGATTTGGGGCTTCAACAAGTTTGTCACCGCGATCGATATCACGCGTGACGACAAGAAATTCTCGACCTCGGTACGCGATCCTGACAACGCGCTGATCGTCACATTGGAGGGCACACGCGGCGCTTCCACTCCTATGGCGCCAGCCGACATATTCACATTCACCTTGCTCGCGGGCAAAGTGATCAAGACTCTCGTCCAGGTGCCGACGCCATCCCACGCCAGCACCGGTGACAGCTTCCTGCTAAAAGTTGGGAATTCTGAGCATCCCATGGCGAACAACTTGCGCGCCCTGGCGCTCGATGGGGCCCGCCCGGTGCTGGTGCAGTTCGCTGACCCATTTCAGGCAATACTGCACTCGGGACGGACGCTCTAACCCTCCGAAATCGAGGGGGTACCAACCCTGTGCGTCAGCAGCTCGTTGAGGGTCGCTTGCACCAGGTTTGGGAGTGCCGGTTCACAATCGCTGATGATGGTAAAGCGTCACCAGGGCGAACCGTCCTTGATCGCGGGCATTACGCGCCAGACATTGCGCGATTTCCAGGCGCGGTCGAAACAGCCCGAACGGTTAAAGCGGAACGAACGGCAGGTTTCCAGTCAGCTAGCTCCAGAGCTGCCATTCCGCTCTCGGCCAAGACCGGACTTACGGTCATCAAGTGTAAAAGTCTGAGAAGGGTCGAGAGTGGACGTCCCGCCGAGCGGTCAGCATGCCCAGTCGGGTATCATCTGTCAGATTTTGACCACTAGCAGCTTCGCTGTACAACTATCCATTTTACCCTCTAAGCCGTTTGTTTGGCGAGCAATTTTATCCGATCAGATGAGCCCATCTGATCGGATATTGCTCTAATACCAACGGCCCTATTGATTGACCCATGCAGGGAAGCTGCGGGGCTCTGCCCCGCAGCCCGCTGGGGGCAGCGCCCCCCAGACCCGCACCCATTTGAAATTCTTCAGGGAATGGGGTCTGGGGCCGACGGCCCCAGCGGGTCCAGGGCAGAGCCCTGGCCTTTTTCTCGATCGGTCAAGACCTACGGCGGTTGGTATAAGTATTGGGGGTCTGGGGCCTCAAGGCCCCGTCATGCGCAGGCACGCCTTCGCGTGACGGGGTTTGGGGCGAAGCCCCAAGTCCCTACGCTTCAACCTGATCCAATCACGCGCAGGCATGCTCGCGCAGCAGGTCCTCAAACGCCTCGACCGGAACCGGAGGACTGCACAAATAGCCCTGGTAGGCGCCGCACCCGTGGGACATCAGGAATTTGCGTTGCGCCTCGGTTTCCACGCCCTCGGCGATCACCTTCAGGCCGAGATTCTGCCCGAGCGCGATGATGGTGCGGGCGATCGCCGCGTCGTTGGGGGCGGAGAGGACATCCTTGATGAAGGATCGGTCGATCTTCAACTGGGTCAGGGGCAGGCGCTTCAGGTAGTACAGCGATGAATAACCCGTGCCGAAATCATCGATGGAGAACCGCAGCCCGCGGGAGCGCAGGATATTCATCTTGGCGATGATGTCCTCGACATCATCCACGAGCATGCTCTCGGTCAGTTCCAGTTTGAGATGCCGCGGATCGGCGCCGGTGCGCTCGATCACCGCCAGCACCTCATCGACGAAGTTGGGTTCGCGGATCTGCCGGGCACTGACATTCACCGCGAGGGAGAGATGCGCGGTTTCCGCCCGTTTCGCCCATGCCGCGATCTGGGCGCAGGCGGTTTCCAGCACCCAGTATCCCAGGGACAGGATCAGCCCCGTTTCCTCGGCCAGGGGGATGAATTCGGTGGGCGATATCGTGCCGCGCTGCGGATGCCGCCACCGGATGAGAACCTCGGCGCCGATGATGCGGCCGCCCTCCACCTGGGGCTGATAATGGAGCGACAACTGCCCGCCCGCGATCCCCTGGCGCAGATCCTCCTCCATGAGGGCGCGGTCATTGATGGTGACCTGAAGCTCGGGATCGAAAAACCGCATTGTTCCGCGGCCACCCGATTTGGCCTCATACATGGCGATATCCGCCTGTTTCATCAGGTCATCGACGCTCCTGGACTGATTGCTGAACAGGGCGATCCCGATGCTGGCGGTCTTTCTGTATTCGCGGCCACCGTCGATATAGGGCTGGCTGACGGCGGAGAGGATTTGTTCTCCGACCTTCTCCGCATGGGCCGCCGCCTCCGCCGGGGCGCCGCCCAGTTCCTCCAGCACGATCACGAACTCGTCGCCGCCAAAGCGCGCCACCGTATCCCCGGCGCCGACGCAGGCGGAGAGTCGCCGGGCGATTTCCCGCAGCAGCTTGTCGCCTTTGTCGTGACCGAGCGAGTCGTTGAACGTCTTGAAATGGTCCAGATCGACAAAGAACAACGCGCCCGCCTTCCCGGTCCGGGCACTGACGGCCAGGGCTTGTTGCAGCCGGTCCATCAGAAGGCGGCGATTCGGCAGGTCGGTCAGCGGGTCATAAAACGCCAGGGCGTTGATCCGTTCCTCGACCGCTTTTTTCTCGGTCATGTCGGTGTGGATGGCGACGAAATGGCTGAGGGTGCCATCCGCTTCCTTCACCGCCGTGATGCTGAGCCAGTTGGGATACACCTCGCCGTTCTTGCGCCGGTCCCAGATCTCGCCGTGCCACATGCCGGTCCGGAGCAGCGTGCCCCACATCCCGGCATAAAATTCCCGGGTGTGCCGCCCGGAGCGGAGGATCCGGGGCGTCCGCCCGAGGACCTCCTCGGCCGTGTATCCCGTGGATTCCGTGAACGCCCGGTTGACCCGCAGGATCATGCCGCTGGCGTCCGTGATCATGATGCTTTCCCGCGCATCGAACGTGGCGGCCGCGATGCGCAGATCGGCCTCGGTTTTCACGCGGTCGGTGATGTCCTGGATCTGGGTGATGAAATGGATCGGGGCACCGCTCTCGTCACGCAGCAGGCTGACATTGACCAGGACCGAGACCACGGTGCCGTTCTTATGGAGATAACGCTTCTCCGCCTTGTGGGTCTTGCGCTCCCCGTCCAGGAGTCCCTTGACCGTGGCTACACAGGCTTTCAGGTCATCGGGATGGGTGAGGTCATGAAAATTCCGCTGGAGGAATTCCGCCTCGGAGTAACCAAGCATGTCGCATAAGGCCGCGTTGACCTGAAGCCAGCACCCGTCGACCGAGACCAGGGCCATGCCGATGGCGGCATCCTCGAAGAACGAGCGGAATTGTTCCTCGCTTGTCTGGAGCGCTTCCTCGATCCGCTTGCGTTCGATGATGTCCTGCTCCAACGATCCCATCGTCGCGTTGAGCTGGCGGTTGACCATGCTCATCGTGCCCGCCATCCGCATGAGACGCCTGATGACGGCGCAGACCAGGACCGCCGAGATCGTATAGACCAGCAGGACCGGAACATCGCGGGCCGCGAGTTTCAGCGACCAGAACGGCGGCATGAAACTCCAATAGCCGCACGCCAGGCCGAGGAAAGCCGTGAGCAGCCCCGGGCCGAATCCGCACAGGAAAGCGACGATCACCACGGCGGGGTAAAACGTTACGAACGGAACCCCGGCGGTGGCGGGAAGCACCGCGATGCGGACAAGCAGCGCGATGACCGCGAAGATGACCGCGAGACAATACCGCGCCGGGCCGCTGCGCGGGATCAGGATTCCGCCGAACACGGCTGCCATCAACTGATTCCTGGCCTGCTCGAGAGTCGTCAGGCGCTCATCCATGCGCGTCAATTCGGCTCGGCTCACAGAGTCGGCGGGGCGCCTCTTTTCCTCCGGCATCATCCTGATCCGCCACGCCTCCCTTTAAACGTCCAGCCGTAATGAGCGGCCATGCAAATGAGTCCAAGCCTGTGCGGGCCCGCCGCTTCACTGAAAAGGCCAGGCACCAGACCCGTTGGCTTACGGCACGCGTGGCTTATACCAGCGGCCTTATGTCTTGACCGCTGGAAGACCAGGGAGGCTTTGTCCCCTGGACCCCCACTGGGGCCTTGAGGCCCCAGACCCCCAACCGTTTGATTTTCTTAAAGTCATGGGGTCTGGGGCCGTACGGCCCCAGCGGGTCCAGGGCAGAGCCCTGGCCTTTCTTGGCCGGTCAAGACTTACGGCAGTTGGCATTACTCCGCCCGGATCCGCTCCACCGCCGCCTGCACCGCCTCATGCCCGAAGATCCGTTCCAGCCGGCGGATGGTGAAATGCGCCCGCGCCAGCGAGGTGTAATGCGCGAGGAAGGCGGCATTGATCGCCGCCC
>DATJWY010000303.1:0-3651 GCA_035500775.1 Acetobacteraceae bacterium | reverse complement strand
CACGCATGCGCATGGCGGGACCATTGGCCCCAGACCAAACTGGCAAATGCCCGTGCTGCCTCCTTGTCCACGGCATGCATTCAAGTATGTTACCATTGATAGTACAGCGACATGAAACGCGGTTAAATCGCACTCAAATGCACATTTTGACCGCGCAATAAATCAGGGTTTCAGAAAAAATCCTATATAACGTTCGGACTGTTCACAAATTTATTGATCAAACCCTGACCAATCAGCGATTTTAGCCGCTCGTTCAGCGGCCGCTCCACCCAGCGATGTACCCCCCAGCCAACCCCCACCGAAACGGCGAGACCCAGCGCGACGCACAGCCCCTCAGGCACGCCGCCCCCAGCCACGAAGCGCCGCAGCGGCAGCGCGGCGAGCGGCAGGACGAAGCCGTGCGAGAGATAGATCGCGTAGGAGGCATCGCCGAGCGCCAGCAAGCCCCGCGGCAGATGACGGCCGATCCGCCGCTCCAGCCCCACCGCGCCGGCCAGCACCGCCAGCGCCGGCAGGCCCCAGGCAGCCGCCCGCGCCGGCCCGAACGAGGGCGAAACCAGCAGCAACGCCCCGCCCGCCAGCGCCAGGACCAGCGCCATCCCCGCCCCGATCCGCCTTCCGGCCAGCACCGCCCGCCCGAGCCAGACGCCCAACGCGAATTCCAGCACCAGCCCGTCCGCGAGGCGCAGCAGCGCAGGCCAATCCGCCGCGCGCCAGAAACCAAGCCCGGCGAGCGGCAGCAGCACGGGCAGCAACACACGCAGCGGCGGCAGGCGCAGGCCGAGCGCCAGGGCGTACAGGGCGTAGAACAACGCCTCGAAACTGAGCGTCCACCCCACCGGCAGCACCGGCCGCACCACGCCGGCCACATCCCGCGCCGGGACGAGCAGATAGGACGCGACCCCGTTCCAGAGATCGGGCCGCGTCCGCAGCGCGAGGCCGGGCAGCGCCGCCACGGAGGCGAGCTTGAGCGTGGTCATGAGCCAGTACAGCGGCAGGATGCGGACGCAACGGCGCCAGAGAAACACGCGCCAGCCATCCGGCCGCGCCGCCAGCGGCGCCGCCGACACCGCCATGACGAAGCCGCTGATGACGAAGAACAGATCGACCCCGGCCGAGCCCTGCCCCCAAGGCCGCGCGCCGGGCGGGGCCAGGCGCTGGCACCAAAGCTCGCTCGCATGGAACGCCACCACCAGCAGCGCCGCGACCGCGCGCAGCGCCTGCACCGTGCGGTAGGTTCGGGGTGTGGAGATCATTTGCAAGTCGTAACAGACGGCGGGGGGACAGGAACAGGGGGCGGCGGTTCGGGGCGTTGCCCCGCTCCCCACCAGGAGGCTCCGCCTCCTGGACCGCCGCCAAAGGCCGTCGGCCTTTGGAAACCGTCATTCGGCGGGGCTGCGGCTGGAGAGGATGCCGCCCAGCGCAATCAGGGCGGCGCCGGCCAACGCGACCCCGGACGGCAGCCGACCGAACATGCCGACATCCAGCAGCATGGCCCAGATCAGGCCGGAATACTGCCAGGGAGCGAGACGCGCGGCGGCGCCCCGCCGTATCGCCGCGGCGATGGCGGCAAGGCCTCCGGTCACCAGCGCGGTGAAGGTCAGCACGAGCAGCGCCGCCCGTAGGCTCAGCGGATGCCACATCGTGACCATGAAGCCGCCGAGTATGACGATGCCGGCCAGCCCCACCTGCACCACCGTATCGGCCGCCCCGGCCACGGCGCGCAGCCGCCGGATCAGCACCTGATACACGGCATAGGCCAGCGCCGCGCCCAGCGAGGCCAGCGCCCCCACCCCGGCGAACCCCGCCCCGCCGGGCCGCACCACCAGCAACATGCCTACGAACCCGATCAACACCGCCGCCCAATGCGTGGCGGAAACCCGCTCGCGCAGGACGAGGGCGGCCAGGGCGGCGAGCAACAGCGGCGTGGTGAAGCCGATCGCGGTCGCCTCGGTCACCGGCAACAACGCATAGCCGATCACGGAGAGAGCGTTGGAAACGACGAGCAGCGCGGCGGCGCCACGCTGCTCCCAGGCCCGCGCCGGCCGCAAGACCCGCCGCGCCGACAGATCCAACCCCGGCAACACCGGCCCGACCAGCGCCGCGCCGAACACCACCAGCGCGCAGCGGAGGAAGGTCAATTGCGGCGCGGTCAGGCCGTAATCCGTGACCAGCCGCTTCGCCAAAGCGTAGCCCACGGCAAACAGCAACGACGAAAGCACCACGAGCAGGATCGCGCCCGTCTCGCCGCGCGACACGACCACCCGTGCTTCCGCAACCTGGCTCACCCGCGTCGTGCCCCGCCCTTGTGCAACGCACACAGCGATGCCACGCCCGGCGCGGCCGGGCAATCACCCCACTCGCGCCTGAGCCGAACAAGCCTCGGAGCTGGCGCGGCGGCGCGGCGATTTCCATCGCCGGCGATGACACCCTACATGAGCGGCATGGAGCCTCTCGCCCTCTACATCCACTGGCCGTTCTGCCTCTCGAAATGCCCGTATTGCGACTTCAACTCGCATGTGCGCGCGACCATGCCGGAAGCGCGCTTCGCCGCGGCGCTGCGCACGGAACTCGCGCATGAGGCGGCCCGGCTCGGGCCGCGTTCCCTGGCCTCGATCTTCTTCGGCGGCGGCACGCCGGGGCTGATGGCGCCGGAAAGCGTCGCGGCGCTGATCGCCGACGCCCAGGCCGCCTTCCCGCCTTTGCCCGATCTGGAAATCACCCTGGAAGCCAACCCGACCAGCGTGGAGGCCGGGCGACTCCGCGCCTTCCGGCAGGCGGGGGTGAACCGGCTCTCCCTCGGCGTGCAAAGCCTGAACGACGCGGACCTCGCCGCCCTCGGCCGGCAGCATTCGGCGACGCAGGCCATCGCCGCGCTGGAAGCGGCACGGGCGATCTTCCCCCGCCTCTCCTTCGACCTGATCTACGCCCGCCCCGGCCAGAGCCTCGCCGCCTGGATCGCGGAACTCGACCGCGCCCTGGCGCTCGCCGCCGACCACCTCTCGCTCTACCAACTCACCATCGAGCCCGGCACCGCCTTCGAGGCGCTGCACCGGCGCGGCGAACTGGTGCTGCCCGACCCGGACACCGCCGCCGCCCTCTACGACGCCACCACCGAGACCGCCGCCCGGCACGGGCTACTGCCCTACGAGGTCTCCAACTACGCAGCACCCGGCGCGGAAAGCCGGCACAACCTCGCCTATTGGCGCTACGCCGATTACGTCGGCCTCGGCCCCGGCGCGCATGGCCGCATCACCCTGGACGGCGCCCTCCTCGCCACACGCCGCCACCGCGCGCCCGAACCCTGGGCCGAGCGGGTGGAACGCGACGGGCATGGTTGCGTCGAGGAAACGCCGGTGCCGCCTGCGGACCGGGCGCGCGAGGCGCTGCTGATGGGGCTGCGGCTCAGCGAGGGCATCGACCCCGCCCGCTTCGCCGCCCGCACCGGGATCACGCTCGCCGATGCGACCGAGCCGGTGATCCTGGAGGCGGCGCTGGAGGAAGGGTATCTCGGGTGGCGGGAGGGGCGGCTGGCGGCGACGGCCGAGGGGCGGAAGCGGCTTGATGCGCTGCTGGGGGCGTTGGTGGTGTGACCTGAGAAAAGAGAAAGAACCGGGCTCTCTATTTCTTGTTCTTAGCGCCACATGCCGG
>DATJWY010000302.1:0-21787 GCA_035500775.1 Acetobacteraceae bacterium | reverse complement strand
GCTGGGCCGAACCTGCTGGCCATGATCCTGACGGGCAAATTCTGCGACCACCAGCCGTTGAACCGGCAGAGTGGCGCCTATGGCCGCGAGGGGATCGACCTCGATGTATCGACGCTGGCCGACTGGGTCGGCGCCTGCACCGCCACGCTGATGCCGCTGGTCAGTCTGATCCGGGCGCATGTCATGGCGGCCGAGCGGCTGCACGGCGACGATACCACCGTGCCGATCCTGGCCAGGAGCAAGACGGTGACCGGGCGCTTGTGGGTGTATGGGCGCGATGACGCGCCATTCGCCGGAGCCGGACCACCCGCGGCGCTGTTCTACTATTCGCGCGATCGCAAGACCGAGGGTTCTGTTGCAAAGTTTGATTTGAGGTGCATTTTGCAACAAAATTACCTCGCAAAATCAAACCCCTACATGTTCCGCACTAGCATCAAAAACGAACTTTGCAACAGAACCCTACGAACAACTGCCCGAGGTTTCCGGGGCGAGGGTCGCCCTGGCCATGATCCGCCTCATGCTGCACCATCTCGCTCACCCAAACCGCAAGCGACTGCCAGCCCCATGACTTTCAAAACGGGCAGTCAGACGCCTCGGCGCCGCTTATTTGATCGAGATGAATCCGCGCAGCACGCAGCTTGGACATTTGCGGCTCGGGCCTGGGAGTGATCTTGTCGGTGCATTGAATGCGCGCCTGGCTGGCCTCCCGCTACGCGCTTCCCTGCCGGTTACGACGCATGACATCATTGCCCTTCTCCCCCAGGGTTGGCACAGCGATCCGCAAAGCCCGGTTCTGCAGACTGGCTTTCACGACGTCCCGTGGCAGGAACCGATGTCGGTCACCGAGTTGTTGCGGAAACCCCGGGCAACCTAGGGGGTGCTTGCCCGACTCTATGACTGGCTCACACGGCGCAAGGCGCGCTGGCGAGGATGCGCATGGCCGAGGCGGCCCGGAGCGAACCCTCGCTGCCGGACCGGTGTCAGTCGACGCAGCGCGCGCTTTCCTCCGTCGTGCCACGCGGAACTCCGGTCATGCGTCGCAGTCGGTTCAGCAGAGGCGCGAAATCATCGATTCCGGGGAAAGGATTGGGCAGCCGCAGCCCGATCCGGTGCAGATTGGCCAGCAGCAGGACAAAACGTAGCGTGGAGGCAGCGGCCAGGGCGCTGGCGGCACCGATGGCACCGTAGATAGGTGCCAGCGCGATCATGCCGGCAAGACCAAGGCTGAAACTGACCACCTGCAGCAGCGAAGGCAGGCTGGGCTTCTCCGCCGCCAGATAGGCCTGGATGAGCATCTGGCTGATGCAGGTGACAGCCCCTTCGAACAACAGGATGCGGAAGGCAGGCGCCGCTTGCGCGAATTCCGATCCATACACCGCACTGAGCAGTTGCGTGTCAAACAGGTAGAGCGTGGCGCAACCGACCACCAGCAACCAGAGCAATAGCCGGAAGGTGCGATGCACGAAGATCTCCATCTCCCGCGGGGTCTTGCCGGCAAGATCGGCCAGCATGACAGTGGAGACTGCGGTCTGCACCACGTAGAGCAAGCGGGCAAACGAGACAGCAACCGCATAGACGCCGAATTCGGCGGCAGGAACCAGGGCGACGAGCACGAGCCGGTCGGACGTCGAATTCAGCACGGTGACGACATCGCTCGGCGCCGCCTTCATTCCGTAACGCAGCAATGCCTGCATCCGGCTGAGCGGCCGCAGCGCGCGCCAATGCCAGTTCTTGACGAGTTGTTGCACGGTCAGCATTACGGCGATCGTGGTGCCCGCCCATGGCGCCAGCGCGGCGCTGCGCGGAGATATCGCGCCCAGGATCACCAGGCCGAGCAGCAGCACCAGGTAGAGAAAGGCCATGCCGAACCCAGCGATATTGTAGGCACGGAAATTCTTTACCGCCAGCAGCCCTTGCCGACTCATGACGCTCCAGACATTGACGATCGAAAGAACCAGGATAAGACGCGCGAGTCCGACGATTTCCGGCCGGTAGCTGTGCATCAACCATGGCAGCAGGACGAAGCATGTGGCGGCGATCGGCAGGAAAGCCAGCGTGGCCGCTATCAACCCGGCGGCGGCGACCGAGTTTGCCTCCTTCGGTTCCCGCCCGGTCAGATAGATGACGCTATTATGCAGGCCGGAAACGGCGAGCATGGGCGGGATGAGCAGCCACAGGCTGACCGCCGCGAACTCCCCGCGGCCGGTTGGACCGAGCACTCGCGCGGTGATGACGCCAGTGCCGACATTGACGACGAGCGTCAGCCCTTGGACAAGCAAGGTCTGCACCATCGCGAACAGGCCCCCTTGCGGCTTAAGCAGGTTCCGGCCGGCGGTTCGGGCAAGGGCAAGGCTGGCGCGTATCGGATGCATGATCGGATGGTGGCTCCGGCACAAAGAGGACGAGATGGAAAGCATCCACGTGCCGTTCCGTGAACAGCACGACCAGGGCAAAAGTTCCGTCGGATCCGCGTTGATCACTGCGGATGCCGTTCAGGTGATCACACCCGAACAGATGCAGAAGCATGCATCCGTGACCCTGCGCGACCCGGCAACGCGCTAGAGTGGTTTCACCGACGGCGTCATCTCTGCCCTACGGCGTGAAACCGTTATAACCATTTGTTTCGACGAGCAGTTTTATTAGCCGAACGGATTCCGATATCGACTGGTAATGCCCTAGACGATCGCGAGGCGCGAACCGGCCGCGCGCATGCCGCCGACAGGTGGCGTCGGAATGTTCTCCTCCATGGCGCTCTTGATGAAGCAACGCAGACGTTCGCGGAAGACGACATTGTCGAAGCCCTCGGCGTGCCGGCGGATCGCCCTCGGGTTGAAGTCCCGATCGTCGAACGTCGCCAGAACATCCGCTACCGCCTCCACGCTCTGCTGATCGAAGAACATGCCGGTGGCACCAGGATCCATGGTATCGAGAACGCCGCCGCGGCCGAGTGCGATCACCGGCCGGCCGGACGCCATCGCCTCCAGCGGGGTGATGCCGAAATCCTCTTCCGCCGGTAGAATGAAGGCCTTGCAGTCGCGATAGAGCGGCCGCATCTGCGCGTCATTGACCCGCCCGACGAAACGTATCGTGGGGCCGGCGATGCGACGGAGCGCCTCGAATTCCCGACCATCGCCTGCGACCACAAGCGGCAGGCCGAGCCGGGTGCAGGCCTCGACCACGATATCCGGCCGCTTCCAGCCGACCAGCCGCATCAACATCAGGTAATAGCCGCCAGTACCCTCGCCGATCTCGAAGCGGGTGACATCGACCGGTGGCGGAATGATAATACTGGTCTTGCCGTAATATTTACGCACCCGGTCACGGACCACGCGACTCGTGGCTATCCACGCATCCGGGCGATCGGCGGCCAGCCGGTCCCATTGCCGCAGCCAGGCGAGCTGCGGCGAGAGCAGCCAGCGTACGGCGCTGCCGAGTTTCTCACGATCCGCATAGCGATGGTAATCCCAGAGAAAACGGCCAGGCGAATGGCAGTAATTGATATGGTACGTTCCCGGCTTGGTTAGCACCCCATGCGCGAAGGCATAGGAACTGCTGATCACGAGATCGTATCCATCGAGATCGAAGCTCTCGATCGCCTGCGGGTAGAGCGGTAGCATCAACCGGTGCTTGCGCCGCGCAAGTGGCACGCGATTGAGCCAGCATGTGCGGATATCCCAATCTGCATAATGCGGCGGCATCCGCGCGGGATCGTGGATCGGCACCAGAACCGTCGCGGTCGGATAGATCGCGTGGATTTGTTCCAGAACCCGCTCGGCGCCACCATATTGGTTCAGCGCGTCGTGGATGATTGCAACTTTCATGCTGCGTTCTCCATGGCGGTTCTGGGTTGTGTCAGCACGAAGTGGTAGAGCGCCGCGAGTTCATCGGCGAAGCGTTCCGGGGTGAAGCGGCGATGCGCGTCGGTTCGTGCCCGTTCGGCCATCACCGTACCGTCCGGACCGAGTATGCGGTGCATCGCGTCGGCAAGGGCGGCGGGATCGCTCGGCGGCACGACGAGGCCTGTCTGGCCGTCGCACACGATCTCTCGCACACCGCCTACTTCGGTCGCAACCATTGGCCTGCCCAGAATGCCGGCCTCGATCAGAACGGTTGGCAATGATTCGCGTTCCCGCGAGGCCAACACAACAAGATCCACGCCCGCCATCCAATCCGCCGCATTGTCACGATGTCCGGCGAAATGAACGCGATCAGCGATACCCCCCTCGGCCGCCACCTTCCTTAGGCGCTTCACATAGGGGCCGTTATCGGCATAGCTCAGCGCGCCGATGATCCAGAACTGTGCGCCGGGATGCCGCTCCTTGAGGCGGGTTGCGGCGTGGATGAAATCCTCTTGTCCCTTGCGCGGCTCCAGCACGCCGAAGATGCCAATATGCGGCCCGGGCCGGGCGAGTTCCGGCACCGGCGCGGGTGGCGCGAGAAAGCTGCGATCCACGCCGTTATAAATCAGGCGCACGCGCGCATCCGGCACGCCAAGACGCTTGGTCAGCGCCCGCCCGGCTTCCGAGACGCAGACGAGTAACGCGCAATGCGGAATCACATGACGTGCAACCAGGCCATAGAGCGGTGCCAGCGGCAGGGTTTCATGTACGTGCAGAATGAGCGGCAGACCAAGGCTGCGCGCGGCATCGAGTGCATAAAGCGCGCCGATCGGATGATGCGCGTGCAGCAACGCGGCGCCGGTTTCTCGGGCGATGCCGGTAATGGCACGGCTACCAACCTTCAGTGCGTTACGCAGTAGAAACCATTTCCGCGGCGACAATGTTGCTTTGCTGCGATCGATCGGGGCCGGAATCACGTCGATCCCCTGTGCCGCCGCCGCATCTGCGAGGGTTCCCGGCGCGGGACAGGTCAGGGTGGTGCGGAACCCGCGTTCTCGCACGCCAACCGCTCCGTTGACGATCAGGCGTTCGACACCTCCGAGAAACCCTACACGGTTAACGGCCAACACCGGAATCTGCACCGCCTGACCTCCTGGACCATTTCCCCTCGCGTCTTATTATATAGAATGATACAAAACGTGGTAATATGTATCCGCCAATGGATAATTTTGACGTTCGGCGCATGAAGGGATACATTTAAAACTACGTCTCGCCGCGGGCGCGTTGTGAATGCGATGACGGTTCCAGTAATCACGAGACTGTTACTGTGTGTCGGCACTCCGTGTGGCGGTGCGGCAAATCCGCTCGCGCGGACCGGAGTTATGCCAGACTGAAGGTTCGATCGCGGCGCATTGAGACTGGTTTCGGTCGATCCGACCGTGGGAGTCTAGAACGTCGGTGGAGATGACATCATCATGCAGAACCTTATGATTCCTTCACGAGGGTATCCACCGGCGCAGGGGTTGGAACAGCACCTGGATTTTTCATACCCTCATGATCTCGGCATGCCGACGAAAGGTGGAATGACGTTCGGCAGCGTGCTTGCCGCGCTCTGGCGTCATCGCCTGGTCTTCGCTCTCACTTTTCTTACCGTCCTCGGCGGCGCTGCGGCGATCATCTTTTCGCTACGTCCGAGCTATCGGTCGGATGCGATGCTGATCATCGACCCCAGACAGAACCACGTGATTGATGTCCAATTGATCCAGGATGCGCCGACCGGGCTCGCCGATCTCAACTTCGTGCGCAGCGAGATGCAGCTGCTCGACAGCGACGAGCTGGCGCGCAAGGTCGTTGTATCTTTGCACCTACAGGATAATCCAGAATTCGCCGATCGACCCTCACCGTTGAAGAACGCGGTGTCGAATCTGCTCCGGTTCGCCGGCTTGAAGTTCTCGCAACCGAAAAAGCTCACGCCGGCACAGCAGGTCGAGAAGACGGTCGTCGCCTACCAAACACGATTCCAGACCTTCAATGACGGTAAGTCCTTCATCATCTCGGCGGCGTTCAACGCGTCGCAACCGGATCTGGCGCAGAGCATCCTCTCCGCGCACATCGCCCAGTACCTCGCGGACCAGCGCTCAGCCAAGGAGCTCGTGATCAACAAGGCGGAGGCCTGGTTCAGCGAACAACTGGCGGAAATGTCAGCGAAGCTGCTGCATGCCGAGCAGCAGCAGCAGCAATTCCGCGACAAGAATCATCTGCTGCGCGCCAATGGCGAGACGCTGCCGAGCCGCCAGCTCGCCGACGTGACGACGCAGCTTGCCGACGCGCGTGCCGATCTTGCCCGCAAGGAGGCGCGCTATGGCGCGATCCACGGCGCCGGCAACAGCCCGGAGACCGACACCGCCGTCCTTTCCTCGCAATTGATCCAGAGGTTGCGCGAGCAGGAGGCGACGGATGCCGCGACGCTGGCCGATCTCAGCGCCCGCCTGGGCAGCCGTCACCCACAAGTGCTTGCCGCCACGGCGGCGCTTTCCGGCGTGCAGCAGAAGATCTCCCGCGAGATTAGCCGCATGTCCGCCTCCGCCAGCAATGACGTCGCGATCGCCCGTGCCGACACGCAGCAGTTGGAGCGCACCGCGCGGCGGCTGGAACAGGAACTCGGCACAACCAGCCAGGCCGAGCTGACCGCCTCGCAGATCGATCACGAGATCGACGCGGACCGCCGCCTGTATGACGACCTGCTCACCCGCTCGAAGCAGGTGGCGGTGCAGCGGGAGATGCAGGAGCCGGATGCGCGGCTGGCCTCGGCGCCGTCCCTGCCGCTTACGCCTTCCTTCCCGCAGCACGGTCTTCTGATGGCGATCGCGACAAGCGCCTCCGTGCTGCTCGCGAGCGGTGCCGCGCTGCTCCTTGACAAGATCGGCGACACCCCCTCGCAGAGCCTTGAGGAGATCGAGGCGTCCTGCGGCGTAACCGGCCTTGCGGTGCTGCCACGGGTGCGGCTCTCCCGCCGCCGGCTGCGTTTCGCCATGGCGCCGCTCTCCTATCTCGCCGCTTCCTACCAGACCTTGCGGAACTCGATCTGGTTCCGCTGCCTGGACCAGCAGCCGCGCGTCATCGTCTTCACCTCCGGCCTACCCGGGGACGGCAAGACCACGGTTTCCGCCTTCTTCGCGCGCAGCCTCGCGATCAGCGGCAAGCGCGTGTTGCTGATCGATACCGACCTGCGCCGCTCCGGCCTCGGCCGCGCGCTGCACATGACACCCACGGTTGGCTTGCTCGCCTGCCTGCGCGGCAGCTTGCCGCTGGAGCAGGCGGTGACGCAGAGCGAGGAACTCGGCCTCGACGTGCTCGGCGTCGAGCGCGGCCTTGCCGATCCCCATAACCTGCTCAACCTTGAGCGCATCCGCGACCTACTGACAGAGGCACGACGACTCTACGACGTGGTGGTGATCGATACGCCGCCGATCGCTGCGGTGGATGACGCGCTGCCGGTCGCGGCCCTCGCCGACGCCACCGTGCTCGTGGTGCGCTGGGGGAAAACGCCGCACCAGGTGATCCGCGCCACGCTGCGGCGGCTTGGCCTCGCCGGCGCCAACGTGCTCGGCGTCGCGCTGAACGCCACCGATCCGGCCAAGCATGCCTCCAACTTGCGCGATCTCGAGGCCTATCGTCCGACCAAGGGATCGATGTTCCTGGAGCGTGCCTGATGGCCGTCGCCGTAATCCGGCTTGCCGCCGGCCTGACGCTCGCCCTCCTGTGCGGCGCCGGGCCGGCACGGGCGGAGACGGAAACCCTGACAGCCGCCTCCGCCAAGCCCGCGGAGGCTCTGCTCGGCTCCATGGGCGTCGTCACGCATTTCGGGTTTTACGGCACGCCGTACACGGATCGCTACGACGCGGTACGGAACAAGCTGGTCGCGCTCGGCATCCGTCGTGTCCGCGACATGATCAACGAGCACATTGCCGATCTCGCGGATCACGGCATCACCACGACCCTGCTCGCCGATCCGAAGCAGGATGCGCCGGAAGCAGTAAGGGATCAGGTCAAGCGGCTGAACCAGACACAGCGCGCGATCGACGCGGTCGAGGGGCCGAACGAACCCGACGGGTTCTGGTCCATGCTGCACATCAGTTACCAAGGGAAGGGCTACCCAGACGGATCGGTGCAGTATCAGAAAGATCTCTATCGGGTGTTGAAGGCCGATCCAGAGACATCGTCCCTGCCGGTGATCGGCACCGCGCTTGGCCTCGCCGGCATGCCCACGGCAAAGCCGGTGCGGGCGATGTTCGGCCTCTGGCAATATGCCGATCTCGGGAATTTCCACCCCTACCCATTCGGCGGCAATGACGCAGGGCCGGCAGAACCATATGGCGGGCTGCGCGCCTTCTATCGCGCCGGAACCTTCCCGTCGGTCAACCTCGTGGTCGCGCAGGGCGCCTACCGCGCCGTTGGCCCCATCTATGGCAACCGGCCGATGGCGGCGACGGAAACCGGCTACCCGACCGATATCCACCACACCGCCGAAGCGCTCCAGGCGAAATACATTCCCCGGGTCTACGCCGAGTATTTCCGTCTCGGGATCAAGCCGATCTTCGTCTATCAGTTCCTCGATCATCAATACGATCCGAAGAACGAGGATCCGGAATCAGCGTTCGGCCTGCTGCGCTACGATCTTTCCGAACGGCCTGCCTATGTCGCCCTCCGGGACTTCATCCACGCCCTCGGCCCGCCGGAGGAAGGGCGCTGCGCGCCGCCCCCGCCCAATCTCCGCCTGACCTTGAGCCTCGCCGGCGCCGGCTCGTTCGACGACGTGTCACACGTGCATCACCTGCTGCTGCGCCGGGCGGATGGCGCGCTGCTGCTGCTGCTGTGGGACGAGGTTTCCGGCGATGACGCCTCGACCGATCCGCACATACCGGTCGCGGTCCCCGCTCTGCCCGCCACGCTGCGGACGAACCGGACGGTGCGTGCCGCGATCCACACTATCGGCGACGCGGCAGGCGGGTTCTCCGTATCCGACACGTTCCGCTTCGGCGTGCCGGACGCGATCACCTTCGTGACCCTGTGCGGGCAACAGGCGATGGAGGCCACGGGAGAATCGTATCCCTGAGCCGGAACGGCCGGTCCGCCCCCGCCAGGGCGGCCCGGCCGTGCGCGATCAGGTTTCCAGGCTCCGCATATAGGCCCGCCAACCGCCGAACGCCGTGATGTCCCGCGCGCCATCCAGCGCCTGTTCCTCGCACAGGAAACCGGAAACCACGCGGCCATCCGCGAGCGTGACCTTGCCGATGCCGAGCGGCGCGGGAATGGCGGCGACGAAGCGGCCGAAACCCGCCGCATCCAGCGCGAATACCTCCACTTCCTGCCCTGGCCCCGCGAGGCCCGGGCGCCGCACCATCCCCGGCTTCGGCGGTACCGTGCCCGGCAGCGCATAGAGCGCGTAATCCGGCGCGGTGCGCGTCCGCTGCCGGAGCCTGGCGCCGAGCGCGACGAGCTGGTGGTGCAGCGGCAACCCGGTCAGATGCGCGCCGACCACAGCGAGCAGCACCTCGTCCTCCACGGGCGCGCTCAGCTCCGGTTCGGCCAGCCTCTCGCGCGCCAGCCCCGCCCCCTCCCCGAGTGCCCGGTGCAGCCGATCAGCGAGACCGGCGAGCTCGCGATCGGCGAAAGCCGGGGCGATCAACGTCACGCCCACAGGCAGACCGTCCGGCCGGAATCCGGCGGGAATGGCGATCGCGCTCATATCCAGCAGGTTGACGAAGTTGGTATAGAGGCCGAGCAGGCTGTTCGCCTTGACCGGCTCAGCCGACACCTCCTCCACCGAGACGATGCGCGGCGCCGTGGGCAGCAGCATGACATCGTAGCGTCCCCATTCCCGCTCCGCGGCACGCGCGAGGCCGCGCAGCCGGTACTGGGCCTGGAATGCATCCACCGCGCTGTGCGCCCGCGCGCCACCGATGATGCCGCGCACGGTCGGGTCCATTGCCTCCGCATGTGCCGCGAAGAAGTCGCTGATCGCGGCCAACCGCTCGGCGACGTAGGGGCCGCCATAGAGCAAAACGGCCGCCTCGCGGAGCGGCGCATAGTCGATCTCCACCGGAGTCCCGCCCAGGGCAACGAGGCGGGCAATGGCGGCCTCGTAGAGCGCCGGCCCCGCCGGGTCGCCGGCAAAATCCCGGTCCGCCGGAGCCAGCACGCCGAAACGCAGCCCTTCCCCCGGCAGCCTCGCCGACCCGGCCCGTCTTGCATACGGGTCTTCCGGGTCGAACGCCTCGGCGACATCGGCGACACGCCGTGCATCCCCGGCACTTGCCGCGAACACGGATACGCAATCCAGCGAACGGCAGGCCGGCACCACCCCGGTCGTGCTGAGCAGACCCCGCGTCGGCTTGAGGCCGACGATATTATTGAACGCTGCCGGCACCCGCCCGGACCCTGCCGTGTCGGTGCCGAGGGCGAAAGCGACCAGCCCCGCCGCCACCGCAACCGCCGAGCCGGAACTCGACCCGCCGGAGACATAACGCCGGTCGAAGACCGAGCGCGGCGCGCCATAGGGCGAGCGCATGCCGACAAGGCCGGTCGCGAACTGGTCGAGATTGGTCTTGCCGATCAGGATCGCACCGGCATCGAGCAGACGCTGGATGACGGTCGCCGTCCGCTCCGGCCTGTAAGCGAAGGCGGGGCAGGCTGCGGTGGTCTCCATCCCCGCGACATCCATATTATCCTTCACCGCGAAGGGAATGCCGTAGAGCGGCAGGCGCGCGGCGAGAGTTGGATCGGCGGCGAGCGCGGCGGCCCGCGCCCGCACCGCCGCTTCCGGCACGCAGCTGATCCAGACGGCGGGATCATCGTAGCGGGCGACGCGCTCCAGCACCGTCTCCGCCACCGCGACGGGGCTCAGGCTGCCGGCGCGATAGGCCGTCAGCAACGGGCCGATTTGCAGCATGGCGGGGATCATGGACGCGGTTTCCATCATGCGGTTTCCTCCGTCTGCAACACGGCGACGCGCTGCCCGCCTCGCACCTCGCGTCCGGGGCGGCACAGGATCTCCCGCACCCGCCCGGCGGCGGGCGAGACGACGCGCATCTCCATCTTCATCGATTCCACGATCGCCACCGTTTCGCCGGCGCGCACGCTGTCCCCTTCGGCAACCAACACCTGCCAGACATTACCGGGCACCGGACTATCCACGCCGATGCAGCCCGGGGGCAGCCCGGCCTCGTCCAGCGCGGCCGCCCCGGTATCCTCGACGAAACTGTCCAGTCCCTGCTCGATCCAGCTCTGGCGCTCCGCCTCGAATGCCGCCTGCTGCCGCTGCTTGAAGGCGCCGATGCTCGCGGCATGGGTGCGGGTAAAAGCGGTGTAGTCGCGGAGACTGAATTTCGTCTCCTCGATCCGCACCGGATAGCGCCCGTGCGGAAAGGCGGCGCGCGCATCGAGCAACGCCTCGCCGGAGACGGGATAGAACCGGATCTGGTCGAAGAAACGCAGCAGCCAGGGTCGGCCGCGCGCGAACACGTCGGTGCTGCGCCAGCTGTTCCAGACCTGGATGGTGCGGCCGAAAAGCTGGTAGCCGCCCGGTCCTTCCATGCCATAGATGCAGAGATAGGCGCCGCCGATGCCGACCGCGTTCTCCGGCGTCCAGGTGCGCGCCGGGTTGTATTTGGTCGTTACCAGGCGGTGACGCGGATCGAGCGGCGTGGCGACCGGCGCGCCCAGATAGACGTCGCCAAGGCCGAGAACCAGATAGCTGGCATCGAACACGATCCGCCGCACATCCTCGATGGAGTCGAGGCCATTGATGCGCCGGATGAACTCGATGTTGGAGGGGCACCAGGGCGCGTTCGGCCGCACCAGATCCTGATAACGGCGCATGGCAAGCTGCGCCTGCTCGTCATTCCAGGACAGCGGCAGATAGACGATCCGGCTCGGCACTTCCGCGTGCTCGCTGTCCGGCAACGCGGCTTCCAGCCGCTGTACCGTATCCAGCAGGCGCGGCAGCGTCAGCACGGCAGGGTCGTAATGCACCTGCAGCGAGCGGATGCCCGGGGTGAGGTCGATCAGTCCGGGCAATTGCTCCGCCCGCAACGCCTCCAGCAGCAATTGCACGCGCATGCGCAGGCTGATGTCCAGCACCAGCGGGCCGAACTCGATCAGCAGATAACCGTCGCCGGCACGGCGGTAGCAGACCGGTACCTCGCCATCCGCGCGGCGCAGGATCGGGCTGTCGCCAGCGGCGTCGGTCGGCTTCGGCACGGTCGGGCACGGCAAGGCCGGCGGGGCGAGGCGGCGGAATCGCACGCTGTCGCCAGGATGGAGTTGACCGAGTTTCCACAACTCATCCCGCACCACCACGGCGGGGCAGACGAAGCCGCCGAGGCTCGGCCCATCCGGCCCGAGCAGGATCGGCATGTCGCCGGTGAAATCGATGGCGCCGACGGCATAGGCGTTGTCATGAATGTTGGAGGGGTGCAGCCCCGCCTCCCCACCATCCGGCCGGGCCCAGCGCGGCTTCGGGCCAATCAGCCTTACGCCGGTGCGGGCACTGTTGTAGTGCACCTCGTAGGCGGTCGAGAACAGATCCTCGATATCCGCGTCCTGGAAGAAATCCGGCGCGCCATGCGGCCCATAGAGCACGCCAAGCTCCCAGGCGTGGGTCAACGCCGGCCGTTCCGCTTCCGGCAGTTCCGGGAGCGGCTCGGCGACCGCGCTATCGGCGGCGATGCGCAGCACGTCGCCGGTGCGCAGCACGCCGGTCGCGTGCCCGCCGAAGCCGCCTAGCGAGAAAGTGGCGCGTGAGCCGAGATAGAGCGGCGCGTCGATGCCGCCGCGGATGGCGAGATAGGCGCGGTTGCCCGGCCCCTCGATCGCGCCGATCGCCAGCACCTGTCCCACGCGCACCGGCACGGCACGCCAGTAGGGCACGGCCTCCCCGTCCAGCGTCGCCGCCATGGGCGCGCCGGTCAGCGCGATCAGCGCATCGGCGTTGAAACGCAGCGTCGGGCCGGTCAGCGTCAGCTCCAGCGCCGCCGCCCCATCAGCATTGCCGACAATGCGGTTGGCGAGACGGAAGGAGCGGTCATCCATCGGCCCGCTCGGCGGCACACCGACATCCCAGTAGCCGAGGCGGCCCGGCCAATCCTGCACGCTCGATTGCGTGCCCGGCGCGAGCACGTCGATGCTGTGCGGCTGATAGGCCAGCGTCGCGAGCGTGCCCGTGGTCATACCGCCGGCGCGGACGATGTCGGCCTCCAGGACGGAGGCGACATAGTCGAGATTGCTTTCGAGCCCCGCGATGGTGCTGCCACTCAGTGCCTTGGTCAAACGGTCGAGCGCCTCGGCACGGTCGGCGCCATGCGCGATCACCTTGGCGAGCAGCGGATCGTAATAGGGCGTCACCTCGGTACCGGTTTCGATCCAGCCATCGACGCGCACATCCGGCGCGAACCGCACCTCGGTCAGCCTTCCGGTGCTGGGCCGGAAATTCTCCGCCGCGTTCTCGGCATAGATACGCGCCTCAATGGCGGCGCCGTGCGGGATCAGCGTCGCCTGCTCCGGCAGGGTGAACGCCCCAGCCGCCTGCCGCACCATCCACTCAACCAAATCGACGCCGAACACCTCCTCGGTGATGCAATGCTCAACCTGAAGCCGCGTGTTCACCTCCAGGAAGTAGGCGGCTTCGGCCTCGGCGTCATAGACGAACTCCACCGTGCCGGCGGAAGCGTATTGCACCGCCTCGCCGAGGGCGCGTGCCGCCCGGTGCAGCGTGGCGCGCGTTGCCGCGGAAAGACCCGGCGCCGGGGTTTCCTCAATCACCTTCTGGTTGCGGCGTTGCAGCGAGCAATCGCGCTCGCCGAGCGTCACCACCCCGCCCTTGCCGTCGCCGAAGATCTGCACCTCGACATGCCGGGCCGCGGAAACGAATTTCTCCAGATAAACACGAGCATCGCCAAAATTATTGGCGCTGAGACGGCGCACCGTCGCGAAGCGGTCCAGCAACTCCGCCTCATCGCGGCAAAGCTGCATGCCGATGCCGCCACCGCCGGCCGTGCTCTTCAGCATCACCGGGTAGCCGATGCGTGACGCCGCGGCGACCGCCTCCTCCGCGCTGTCCAGCAAACCGCTGCCAGGAAGCAGCGGCACTCCGCTTTCCATGGCAAGCTCACGTGCCGTGTGCTTGAGGCCGAAGGCGCGGATCTGTTCCGGTCGGGGCCCGATGAAACGGATGCCCTCGGCCTCCAGCCTTTCGGCGAATTCGGCACGTTCGCTGAGGAAGCCGTAGCCTGGATGCACGGCTTCAGCCCCGGTACGCCGGCAGGCTTCGACGATGGCGTCGATGCGCAGATAGCTCTCCGCCGCGGGCGGAGGCCCAATCAGCACGGACTCATCCGCAGCGAGGACTGGCGGCGCGAAGCGATCGGCCTCGGAGCAAATCGCGACGGAAGCGATACCCATGCGCCGCAATGTGCGCACGATGCGGAAGGCGATCTCGCCACGATTAGCGATCAGGATTTTGCGAAACATCGGCTCACATCGCTAACGAAAGGGTTTCCAAAGGGCATGGTCCTTTGGCGGAGTGCAGGGGTGGAGCCCCTGCGGTGCCTTTCAATCCACCGCATCCCAGACGAGCACGCGGATCGGCGTAGGATTGAACCCATTACAAGGATTATTCACCTGCGGACAGTTGGAAAGCACAACAATGACGTCCATTTCCGCCCGCAGATCCACGTAGCCGCCCGGCTCGGACAACCCATCAACGATCGCCAATTCACCATCCGGCAGGATCGGCACGTTCATGAAGAAATTGACGTTGCTGACGAGATCCCGTTTGCCCATGCCGTATTTGCCGATTTCCAGCAGGAAATTCTCCCGGCAGGCATGCATGTAGCGCGTGTGGTGGCCGAAGCGGACGGTATTGGCCTCGCAGCTACAGGCGCCAGCCGAGGTGTCATGCCGGCCGCAGGTATCGCCCACCACGGTGAGTAGGATATTGCCCTCGTTCGAGAGCAGCTTCGTGCCCAGCCCGACGTAGGCCGAGCCCTGGGCGAGCAACGTATCCTGCGCGCTGTAGCGTTCATCCGTGTGGTCGGCGCGATAGAACAGCGCATCCACAGCCTGCTGACCCTCAAGGTCGATGATGCGCAAGATCTGACCGCGCTTCAAGGTCACGGACCAGGGCGCACGCGCCGGCACGACCTGATCGAGAATGGCGTTGTCCGGCTTCAGGGTGTTGATGTCACTCATTGGTATCGCTCCCTCTCAGCGGAACAGCGGATCGGTATTCTCGAAGCCGCGCTCGGCTTCCTCGCCGAAATGGCGGCAGAGATCATCCGGCGCTGGCGCCGGCGCCCGCCACAGCACGGCTTCGATCGGCCCTGGCGCGAACTCCGTCTCCGGGCTGAGCGGGTGCGGACAGTTGGAGAGCACAACGAGCAGATTCATTTCCGCCCGCAGATCGACGAAATCTCCCGGCCTCGCCACGCCATCCTGCCAGACGAATCGCCCATCCTCCTCCGTGCGCACGCCCGCGAAGAAGGTGATGCAGGGCGGCACGTCCTTCACCAGCAAGCCGTGCTTGCCGGCTCCCAGGCGGAAATTCTCCACGCTGTTCCGCAAGGCGGGATTCCCGTATTTGCGTGCATTGCTCGCTCGCGAACTACCGCCGAGCAGCGTTTCGGCATGCCCGTACGTATCCTCGGTGATTGAGGCGAGCACCCGCCCCATGTCGGAGAACAGCACCCGCCCCTTGGTCAATTGCGCCGTCCATTGCAGTTTGACCGTATCGCCGGCGTTGTAGCGTTCACTGGGATCGTCCGCATTCCAAAACATGGCGGACACGCCCGCATTACCGGCGGTGTTGATGATCCGCAGGGCCTGCCCGCGCGGAACCCGCACCGGCCAGTACCACCCTCCCGGGATCGTCTCGCGATGGATGACGCGTTCCGGATCAAGCTCCCGCGGCGCCGGCGGCACGTCGTGGTGCGGGCGCGCCTCCGCACGCTCGCGGGCGCGGGCCTTCAGCTCGAAATAACGTTGCCGGTGCTGCTCCGGTGTCTGTTGGTCGATCTGCACCATGACAGTCTCCTGCCTGCGCCAGGTCGTCCTGGCAGCACCCCCGGCCTCGGCCGGGTCGTCCCGGCGGGGTACATGATCCGCGCAACCGGACGGAGGGTAGGGTGAATGGTGTCTGGTGCCGGAAAGCCGCACCGTCCCCGCCGTCCGTTACCGGGCGATGGAGGATCAGCGAGAGGCCGGTGATGCTGATCCTACATCACGCAAGTCTCTCCCGGGCTTTTATCCCGCCGTGCACCCGGCGGATGTCTCCCGCCGGGCCGCAGCTCTCGGACCGAACAGCGCATCATCCGCGCCTGGAACCCTAGCTGCCTTGATTGAGAGTCCACCGGATCGCGCGGCTCAAGGCAAGAGGGCCACACGGATTTTTTTGGCGATGCGCACCGCGTTTGCGGCCGGGTTGGGCATCACCCCGGCATCCTGCGCACGCCTCAGGCAGTTTCCGCCTGTGGCTCGAACGGATGCACTGGCGGAATAAGCGACGCCGCCAGATGGATCTGGCCGGAGATCACCCCGGGCAGGGTGATCATCTCGTCGGCGATTGCCTGCAGCTTGCCCGCCGGTCCCTGCACCAGGATCACCTCCAGCGTCTGGTTATGCATCAGATGCACGTGCAGGGAACTGATGACCTCGGCGATATTGCGATACTGGAGATCGGCGAGCTGCTTTTGCAGGCCCGCCACGGAATGGTCGTAGAACAAGGTCACGGTGCCGACCATGACGTCATTGCCGACCTTCCGTCGATGCTCCACCAGAGCTTGGTAGAGCATGTGCTGGATGGCCTGCGAGCGGCTGGCGGAGCCTCTTGCTTCCACCATCCGGTCGAATTCGATCAGCATCTCCTCCGGGAGCGAGATGCTGATCCGGCTGACCGGACGACTGCCTGCGTGTCCGCTGTCAGACATGGTCCCCAGTACCCGGCCCGTCTCAGAACAGGTGGCTGTAGCGTTCGATTTCCCACTTGCTGACGCTGAGATGGTAGGCCTCCCACTCCTCGGTCTTGTAGCGGATGAACTCGTCGCGAAGCGCGGTGCCCAGCGTTGCTTCCACGAGAGGATCGGCGGCGAAGGCGGAAACGGCTTCCTGCAAGGTCTGCGGCAGGAACTCGATGCCACGGGCGCGGCGCTCGGCTTCCGAGATCTCGTAGAGATTATCCTCGTTTGGTGCGCCCGGATCGATGCGCTCGCGCACCCCCTCCAGCCCGGCGGCGAGGGCCAGGGTGGCGGCCAGGTACGGGTTCACCGCGCCATCCGCATTGCGGGATTCGCAGCGCCCGCCGCCCGCTGGCACGCGCACCGAATTGGTGCGGTTGTTGGATCCGTAGGAGTTGAATACCGGCGCCCAAGAGAAGGTGCTCATCGCCCCGCGCCGGATCAGCCGCTTGTAGCTGTTCACCGTCGGCGCGAAAGCGGCACAGAGCGCCCGGCCGTGCCGCAGAATGCCGCCGATGAAATGATAGCCAACTTCGGTAAGACCGAGCCCGCGCGGATCGTCCGCCGGCGAACAGGCGAAGGCGTTGCGGCCTGTCCCGAGATCGGAGAGCGACATGTTGAAATGCGCGCCGGTGCCTGTCTTGTCGGCGAATGGCTTCGGCATCGTCGTCGCGATCAGTCCCATCTCCTTGGCGTAGTGCTTCGCCATGAAGCGGAAGAAGGTGACACGATCGCACATCGTCAGCGCGTCGCTATAGGTGAAGTCAAATTCGAACTGGCCGTTCGCGTCCTCATGGTCGAAGGAGTAGAGGTCCCAGCCAAGATCGTTGATGCAGGTTGCGACTTTATCGAGCCAGGCGAAATTATCGACGAAGCCGCGCACATCATAGCAGGGCTTCACAAGCTTGTCGTCGGCCACTGGCACCGAGAGCGTGCCATCCGGGTTCTGACGGAGCAGATAGATCTCGCACTCGACGCCAAGATTGAAGCCGTACCCCATTTCCGCCGCCTGGGCGAGAACGTTCTTGAGGGCGACGCGGGTGTTGAGCGGATAAGGCTTGCCCTGGAAGGCATTGTCTGCCGGCATCCAGGCGATCTTCGGCTCCCAGGGAAGCTGGATGATCTGATTCAGGTCCGGGATCGAGGTGATCTCATCGTCATGCGGGTCCTGGCCAAGCCCGTCCAGCGCGTAACCCGTGTAACGTTCCGAGCCATGCGCCATGTGCTCCAGATGCGCGATCGGCACCACCTTGCCCTTCGGCACGCCGTGGATATCGACATAAGCGCCGATGCAATATTTTACGCCCTGCTCCTGCAGACGCTGCTGAATGGCAGCGATCTCCGCGTCGTGGGAAATGACGTCCATCTGTCGCTCCTTGCTTCGCCGACTTCGGATTGCTCTCCTCGCCGGCTTCAGAACTGTTTCAGCCGGCGGCGTCACAGTACGAATGATCGAGTGGCGGCACCTCGGCGAGCCCGCGTTCGATCGTGCGGGCGAGATCCTCGACCATCCAGCCGAACCAGAGTTCGCCCTTCTCCTGTGTGGCGCGGCTCGGAAAACCAGTCACACCATTGCGGCTGGTGCGGTTGACGGGATGGGCGAACACCAGGCCCTCCGTGCGGTCGGGATCGTCCGCGTGCGGCATCTCCTCCTCGCGCACCATCTCCGGCGCGACGGCGAGCATCAGCGAGGTCTCGGCATCATTGGCATGCCAATCCTCGGCGTCGGCGAAATGCACCTCACGCACGCGTGGGCTGATCATGGCGGAATTGATGACCGCCACCATCAGATCATCATGCGCCGCCCATAGCTTTTCGAGTGCGCAGCGCAGCGGCGCCGCATTCGTCACATGCGTGTTGACGATGAACAGGCGCCGCACGCCGCTGTGCCAGGCCGAGCCACCGATTTGTGTGACCAGATCAATCAGCGTACCGGGCTCAACCATGATCGTTCCCGCCCAGCGGCGGCTATGGCCGAGCGAGCAGCCATAGGGCAGCGTCGGCAGCATTGGCACACCGGTACGCTCGGCAACGGCGGCACAAAGCCTATCAGCCAGCACCGCATCCATGCCGCAGCCCATATGCGGCCCGTGCTGTTCGGTGGCGCCAACGGGCAGAATCGCGGCCTGCCCCACGGCGGCCAGCACCGGCGGTAATTCCGGCCAGGCTAGACGAGACCATTGCATCGTGGCGCCCCCTTCCTATTCGACCTGATCGGCGACGTTGGTCAGCAACGGCATCGCCGGATACGGAACGTCTTCCTCAACCTCTTCCACCACACTCTTCGGATGGATCAGTTCCTCAAGCCGCGCCTTGGTGGCAAGAAATTCGGCTGTGCTGAACTGGCCAGCATGCCGCGGCCGCGGCAGCGGCACCTCGATCAGCTCCTGCACCTCACCCGGATGCGCCTTCAGGACCAGGATGCGGTCCGCGAGGAAAACGGCCTCGTCGAGGTCATGGGTAATGAAGACGATCGTGATATCGATCTTCTTCCAGATCTCCAGCAGATAGGCCTGCATCCGCGCGCGGGTCTGCGCGTCGAGCGCGCTGAACGGTTCATCCATCAGCAATACGCGCGGCTGGTTGGCGAGCGCACGGGCAATCGCCACGCGCTGCTTCATCCCGCCTGAAAGCTGGTGCGGCCAGGCATCGGCGAATTTTTCCAGGCCGATAAGCTGCAGCCATTGCAGCGCCTGCCGTTCCGCTTCCGCGCGCCCAAGCCCGCTCATCTCCAGACCAAACATCACGTTCCGGCGGACCGTCAGCCATGGGAACAGCGTATAGCCCTGGAACACCATGCCGCGGTCGCGCCCAGGCCCGTCCACCGGCTTGCCGTCAACGAGCACCGCGCCAGAACTTGCCTGATCCAGACCGGCAAGGATGCGGATGAGCGTCGATTTGCCGCAACCGGAAGGGCCGATAACGCAGACGAGTTCCCGCCGGTGCACGTGCATGTTGATGTCACACAGAGCGACCGTCTGCTTCGCCCCATCACCGAAAATCTTACCGAGATGTTCGACGCTCAGAACCACCTCTCGCGCCTTCATCCGCTCCAGCCGCGCGCGCACAGCTTCGGACTGGGTGTGGTAGTCGAACTCCACCTGCCGCATGGCCAAGGGACGCTCCATCGCGTTCGGGGTCATGTCAGGCATGGGCACGCCCCTTGTCCCAGGGGAAGAGAGCCTTGCCAGCGAGGCCAAGCAGGAGATCGGTGCCGAGCCCGATGATGCCGATCATCATCATCGCGGCATAGACATTGGCGAAATGCTGGTACCGTGCCTGCTGGGTGATGAACCAGGTAATGCCGGAAGTCGTGCCGATCAGTTCGGCGACGATCAGATAGGTCCATGCCCAGCCAAGCAGGATACGTTGGTCGCGATAAAGATCCGGCAGGATACCCGGGATGGCGACACGGAACAGCAGGCGGACACTTTTGGCGCCGAGCGTGCGCGCCGCCTCGATCAGGGCGAGATCCAGCTTGCGGGTGGTGTTGGCGATAATCAGCACCTGCTGGAACAGCGTGCCTATGACAATGATGGCGATCTTTGGCCCGTCATAGATGCCGAGAATGGCAACCGCGAGCGCGCCGAACGCCGGCGCCGGCAGGTAGCGGAAAAACTCGACGAACGGCTCCGTCAGGCGGGAAACCGCGGCCAGCGTGCCGCACAGAATGCCGAGCGGCACGCCGATAAGAGAGGATATGACAAAACCCCAAAAGATGATCTGAATACTATGCCAAAGACTTTGATGCAACCATGGACCGTCGCGCTCACCGGGTGGCGTGGTGAAGGCTGTGTAGAAGGCCGTCGCGACCTCGTCCGGCGCGGGCAGATAGATCGGGTTGGCCGGCTCCCCCTTCGGCGGCGCCTTGCCCTGGCTCCTCATGTCGTCGATGGCCCCCTGGAAGGCGGCGCGATCCATGCGCATCCCGGCCTCCAGAAAGTCAACATCGCCAGGGTCTGTGACCAACATCTGCGGATGCCACACGAAAGGTACGTAGCTGACGACGCTCCACACCAGCAACGGCAACACGATGGAGCCGATTCCAAAGATCGAGCGAGCCCGCGCGGAGATGGGCTTATGCAGCGTCAGCCAAGCTGGCAATTTCATCGATCGTCTCCGGAATCGGCTTATCTCGACGGCTACTGTTGGTTCGTCAGGGACGGATCGATGTAGCTGTCGATATCCTGATGGGCCTTGTAGACGCCGTATTTCACGTTGAAATCGTCGGCGACCTTGGACGAACCATAGAGCGAACCGAAACCATCCGCCTTCTTGAAGATCTTCTTCGCTTCAGGCAGGTCGATAAGTTTGGTGCCCTTAAGCAGCGGCTTGTAGGCCTTCGGCGTCAGCCCGACGCGCGCGGCCATGATCTTCACTGCGTCATCTTGCGTCTTCGGGTCGTTGATGTAGCTGACAACACGGTGCCACACCTTGATGACCTTCTCCCAGTCCGCGCGGCGGCTGCTCAGGCTGGTCGGGCTCACAGCGAGCACGTCGTAGATCAGGCCAGGCTCCTGCTTCGAGGTGAAGATCGGCCGCGCGCCCGGCACCAGATGCATGGCCATGCCGGAATTCGGCTGCCACGCGCCAATCGCCGCGACCTGGCCAGAGGCCAGCACCTGCGGCGTCTCGTTGGTCTTGGTATTGACCAGCGTGACGTCGGTGTCCTTCATGCCGTATTTCTGCAAACCATCGAGCAGCAGCAGATGCTCGACCAAGCCGATCTCGACGCCGACCTTCTGCCCCTTGAGGTCATGCAGGCTCTTGATCCCCGGCCGGCCGACGATCATGTCATTGCCGTTCGAGTAGTCGGTGAGCATGATCATCACGCTCTTGCCGCCCCCCGCGCCGGTGACGAGCGCGTCACCGTTTGTGACCAGATCGGCGTCAATCTTGCCGGCGGTGTAGGCATCCATCGAGGCGGAATAGTCGAAC
>DATJWY010000301.1:0-5094 GCA_035500775.1 Acetobacteraceae bacterium | reverse complement strand
ACGAAATACGAGACCAGCCCTGGATTGGCGCCGTGCGTGACGATGGCGGTCGGCGCTCCCTCCGCGCCCTGGCGCAGGGCGAGCGCGCTTTCGCGCAACGCGTAATTCGATCGCTGCGAGGGCGTGAGCGACGGATCAGTGTAGCCGCCGACCCAGGGCTCGATGCATGTATCCAGATAAAGCGCGCCCCGCTCGCGCGCGAGTTCGATCAGCGCGACCGAAGAGACGTCCACCGAGAGGTTCAGCAGGAAATCGCCTTCACCCAGCAGCGGCGTCAACACGTCCCGGTAGTTGTCGCGGGTGATCGGGTCGATGGCGAAGCGTATGCCGTACTCGGCCGCGACCTCACGACCGCGCTCCTCGGCGGTGATGATGGTGATCCGGTCCTTCGGCATGTCGATATGCCGCAGGATGAGCGGAAGGACGCCCTGGCCGATACTGCCGAAACCGAGCACCACCAGGCGGCCGGAGAAAGAGACATGCTTCATGGGAGGAACTCCTCGGGGCTGGAAGGCGGTGGATGAAGACGCCGCCCTGCCCCCGGGATCCGCGTCCCGGCCGGTCGAACGGCGCTTCTCTGGAGGACAGCCCGGGCATTTTCAGGCCGCATGGGCGACCTGAAAACACCCGGGCTGGTTTGTTGCGACAAGCGGCTGGGCCGAAAAGCGGCCCGCCGCGCTCTGGGTCTTCGGGCGATTGGATCAGCCGGACCGGTTCCGGCCCGGCTGGTCCGGCCCTAGGCCGCACGACGCCCCTTCGCGGGCTCTGCGGCATAGCCCGGCGTTTCGAGCAGCGGCGGATCCGCGACCTCGGCCAGCCGTGCCCTGTCGAAACCATTGAACGCGGTTCGCAGAGCGGTGCCGTAGGAGCCGAGCTGGCCAATCTCGATCCAGTCGCCCTCACGCACATCCTCGGGCAGCAGGAAGGGGCCGCGCATGCGGTCGGCGCTGTCGCAGGTCGGCCCGAACAGCTCGAAGCCACGCTCCGTTGCCGATGCCGGGGCGCCCTCGGGGCGGATCAGCCGCACCGGGAAACGAAAGCCCGGCGCGCCGGCATCGGAGAGGCTGCCGTAAACACCGTCATTGACGTACAGCGTGTCGCCACGGCGAAGCTGCACCTGCACCACCACCGACGCGCCGCCCGCGACCAGCGCACGGCCCGGCTCGGCCCAGAGCCGCGTGCCTTCCGGCAGGCCCAGGGCATGGAACCCGGCCTTGATTTCCTTCATGAAGGCGCCGAGCGGCGGCGGCGTGACATCCGGATAGCTCACCGGGAAGCCCCCACCGACATCGATCACCTCCACCGGCACGGCCGCCTGACGGATCGCTTCACCGGCCAGGGCCAGGGCGCGCGCATACGAGGCGGGCTCGAGGCATTGCGAGCCGACATGAAAGTGCAGGCCCAGCCGCACCGCATGCGGGCGGGCGGCGCGCAGCAATGCGACCGCCTCCGCGAGCGGGGCGCCGAATTTGCCGGAGAGATCGTACATCGCGCCGCCTTTCGGCAGGGCCAGCCTTACGAACAGGCCAAGCTCGCTGGCGCCGCCGAACGCGCCGCCGTCGGTCTCATCCAGGATCTTCGCAAGTTCATCGGCGGTATCGAGGACGAAGTCCCGCACACCGTGCCGGAGCCAGGCCTCGCGGATCGCCGGCCGTGCCTTCACGGGGTGCATGAAGTGGATCGCCGCGCCGGGAAACATCGTGCGCACCAGGGCGATTTCGACGGCGGAGGCGCAGTCGAAATGACGCACCCCACCGGCCCAGACAGCGCGCAGCATCGCGGGATCGGGGTTGCACTTCACGGCGTACAGCACCTCGCCCGGGAAGGCGCGGCGAAAGCGGCGCGTGGTCGCGGCGATGGTGGCGGGGCGTAGGCAGTGCACCGGCTCGGCCGGGCGCATGGCGGCGATCAAAGCATCGACGCCGGGACGCTGCGTTGGGGCGCTCAGCGGGCGCCGGGGGGACGAAACGGCAATTCGGGTGCGGAACTGATTCATCGGGCAAGACTCGCGGCGACGCGGGATGAGGCAGGCGCCCTGGCGGCCGGATCACGGACGGCAGGGCGCGCGGCGAGAAGGACCGGAGCCGGACACGTCAGGGCGTGCCGGCAGCGGTCTCAGGCGGTCGCGCGATGTCTCGGGGGCATCGCAACGTGGCGGGCAGCGTACATATCCGGTTCCCTAAAGGACGCCGGCCCACATCTGGCCGGCTCGACCCAAAAGGACGCGTTACGTCGTTGCTGTGCCCGGAATCGGGCTCGCGGCACGTGCGGGTGCGTCAATGCTTGCGAATATAGAGCGTCCCGCCGGACAATTCACGCAGAATCGTCCCCGGCCGAATACAATAGTCCGCCCCCAGCCCCGCACCAGGCGCATACCGGCCGGGGACGGGCCGCCGTCTCAGCCCATCAGCGCCAGGTATTCCCAGATGATGGTGGCCGCGGCCAGCGCCGTGATCTCGGCAACGTCGTAAGGCGGCGAGACCTCCACCACGTCCATGCCGACGAAGGGTAGCCCTCCGAGCCGGCGGAGGATCGCCTGCGCCTGCCAACTGGCCAGGCCGCCGATCTCCGGCGTGCCGGTGCCCGGGGCGAAGGCGGGATCAAGGGCGTCCACGTCGAAGCTCAGATAGGCCGGCGCCTCGCCCACCACCGCGCGGATGCGGTCCGCCGTCGCCGCCGCTCCCGCCATGTGCACGTCCTCGGCGGTCAGGATCGTGACGCCGCGGCCGACGGTCCAGTCCCAGACCTCGCGCTGCACTGGCGAGCGGATGCCGATCTGCACCATGCGCGCCGGATCGACGAGCCCCTCCTCGATGGCGTGGAAGAAGACCGATCCATGCGCGTAGGGCTGGCCGAAATTATCGGGCCAGGTATCCACGTGCGCGTCGAAATGGACCAGCCCGACCGGCCCGCCCTGCCGCCTGGCCAGGGCACGGAGCAGCGGCAGCGTGATGCTGTGCTCGCCCCCCATTGCGATCAGATGCGGGAGTGCCGCCGCCTGCTCCTCGATCAGGGCGAGGCTCCCGGGGATGTCACCGAGCGCGATGCGGAAATCGCCGAGATCCGCGAGCGACAGGGTCGCGGGATCGATCCAGGCACGGGGATGCGCCCCGTCCATCAACATGCGGCTGGCATAGCGAATGGCCTGCGGCCCGAAGCGGGCGCCGCTGCGGTTGGTGGTGCCGATATCGAGCGGAATGCCGGCAATGACGAAGGCAGCCCCCGGGTCGCGCCGCGTGACACCGAGAAAACCATGCGGGGTCACGAAGGTCGGGATGGCGGCCATGAGCGATTCTCCGAGGAAGCGAGGCTGCCGCGACAGGGTGCGGCGCGTCCCGGCGAGAAGCAAGCGGCGTTAGAGCATGATCGACGCACAAAGGAGCGCCGCTCATGCTCCCGGCGCCGCAAACCTTGGCCGATTAAGCAAGACCAGGGCTCTCCCTGGATCGGTCAATCAACAACGCCGCCGGTATCATTCTGGCCCGTCCGGCCCCGGAGGGCGCGAGGCTCTCAGTCGCCCAATGCGGGAGTTTCATGACGTGTATGCATACTAATGGTTGCATGCTAAACCTGCATGCATGCCAATGTACCGCATCGCACCATCCTTTCTCATTCCGCTGCTTCTTGCCGGATGTGGCGGCTATACTGAATCCAAAATCGCGCACCAGGCGCAACTCCGCCTGGTCGGCGCTTCGGCGGATGATCTGCAATCCTGTGCCGGGCCGCCCGACAAAGTGGTGCAGCTGAACCCCACCACGACGCTCTACAGCTATGACTACAAGCCGGCGGCGACCGGAGGCTTCACCGTGTCCCTGCCGCTCTCACTCGGCGGCGTCTCCATCGGCGGCAGCGGAACGTATTGCCGCGTGACCGCCCGGATCGTTTCCGGCCAGGTGACCGAGTTGCACTACACCGGCGACGACGACAAGACGATCGGCAGCGACGGTGTCTGCGAACCGCTGATCCGGGGCTGCATACGCCAGCCGGAATCGACGATGCAGTCAGCCTCCGCCGTCCGTGGCCGCATCTCGGCCTTCCGGGAACCTCCGCGGTCCCCACCGTCCGTCGCAGAGACCATGTCGGACAACAGCAGGTAAACCACGGGGACGGCGCGTTTCACCCCGTGCCGTCCAGCCATTCCGGCTCGGTTACCGATCGGGTTCGTCGCCTCTCCGCCCGGCCGCCGCTATCGCCCTACCCCGCCGCCTGTCGTGCCTCGGCCAGCCGCGCCTCGATCCGGTCCCAGATCCCCGCCTCCAGGCAGACGCCGTCGAAACGGCCGATCTCCTGCAGCCCGGTCGGCGAGGTGACGTTGATCTCGGTCAGCCAGTCGCCGATCACGTCGATGCCGACGAAGATGAGCCCCTGCTGCCGCAGGAAGGACCCGATGCGCCGGCAGATCTCGCGGTCGCGCTCGGTCAGCACGGCCTTCTCCGCCCGGCCGCCGACATGCATGTTGGAGCGCGCCTCGCCCGAGGCCGGCACACGGTTGATGGCGCCGGCCGGCTCGCCGTCGATCAGGATGATGCGCTTGTCGCCCTGCCGCACCGCCGGCTCGTAACGCTGGATCATCAGCGGCTCGCGCGAGCGGGCGAAATGCATCTCCAGCAGCGCGCCGAGATTTTCGTCATCCGGGCGGATGCGGAACACGCCGGCGCCGCCATTGCCGAAGAGCGGCTTGACCACGATGTCCCGATGTTCCCGCCGGAAGGCGCGGATCGCCTCCACATCCCAGGAGATCAGCGTCGGCGGCATCAACTCCGGGAAATGCGTGACCAGCAGCTTCTCCGGCGCGTCCCGCACCGATTTCGGATCATTCACCACCAGCGTGCGCGGGTGGATGTGCTCCAGCAGATGCGTCGCGGTGATGTAGGCCATGTCGAAGGGCGGGTCCTGGCGCATCAGCACCACGTCCATCGTCGCGAGAACCAGCGTCTCCGGCTCGCCGAACCGGTAATGATCGCCGGCGACCCGCTGCACGTGGACGGGACGGGCCACGGCGGTCAGCCGCTCCACCCGGCTTGCATGCGGCCCCGCCTTGCCCTCGCGCAGGGAGAGGTGCCGCACCTCGTAATGCCACAGGGCATGGCCGCG
>DATJWY010000300.1:0-7905 GCA_035500775.1 Acetobacteraceae bacterium | reverse complement strand
GTCCCTGATGGAACGCCCCTGGCCCTTGCTTCGTTCCGCTCGACCCACGCCAAAGGCTAAGTCTTTGGAATCAAACACTTAAATATCGGGGGTCTGGGGCCTCAAGGCCCCAGCGGGTCCAGGGCGGAGCCCTGGCCTTGCCTCCGGCCACCACGCCATGACGCTACTCACGATCAACGATCTCTGCGTCGGCTTCGGCCCGAACCAGGTCCTGCACGACGTCTCCCTCACGCTGGAGCGCGGCGAGACCCTGGCCCTGGTCGGGGAGAGCGGCTCCGGCAAGTCGCTGACGGCGCTCTCCGTGCTCCGCCTGCTGCCAACGGGGGCCGCGACCAGCGGCAGGGTGGTGCTGGACGGGGTGGACATGGCCGGCGCCGACGCGGCGACGCTGCAACGGATGCGCGGCGGCGTCGCCGGAATGGTGTTCCAGGAGCCGATGACGAGCCTCAACCCGCTGCACCGGATTGGGAAGCAGGTCGGGGAGGCGATGGCGCTGCACGGCAACGCGCCGACGCCGGAGCGGATCGCGGCGCTGCTGGAACGTTGCGGCTTCCCCGATGCCGCCTCCCGCCTCGGCGCGCTGCCGCACCAACTTTCGGGCGGACAGCGGCAGCGGGTGATGATCGCGATGGCGCTCGCCAACGACCCGGCGCTGCTGATCGCCGACGAACCGACGACCGCCCTCGACGTGACCATTCAGGCGCAGATCCTGGCGCTGCTGGCGCGGGAGCGGCAGGCGCGCGGCCTCGCGATGCTGCTGGTGACGCATGATCTCGGCATCGTCCGCCGCTATGCCGACCGGGTGGCGGTGATGCAGGCGGGCCGCATCGTGGAGATGGGGCAGACGCGGGCGATCTTCGGCGCGCCGCGTCATCCCTATACGCGCATGCTGCTCGCCGCCGAGCCGGGCGGCGCGCCCGGCCCCTTGCCGGTGGAGGCGCCGGAGGTGATCGCGGCGCGCGATCTGCGGGTGGTCTTCCCGGGCCGGCGCGGCCTGTTCCGCCGGGGCGCCGAGGGCGTGCGCGCGGTCGATGGCGTCTCGCTCCAGGTGCGGGAAGGGGAGACGCTGGGGCTGGTCGGCGAGAGCGGATCGGGCAAATCCACCATCGGCCTCGCCCTGCTCGGCCTGCTGGCCGCGACCGGGGAGCGCCGGTTCGAGGGCCAGGACCTCGCCACCCTGGACCGCCGGGCGCTGCGCCGGCTGCGCGCGCGGATGCAGATCGTGTTCCAGGACCCGCATAGCAGCCTCTCGCCGCGCATGTCGGTCGGCGGCATCGTCGCCGAGGGGCTGGCGGTGCATGAGCCGCATCTGGACGCGGCGGCGCGGCGGGCGCGCGTCGCGGCGGCGCTGCGGGAAGTCGGCCTGCCGGAGGATGCGGCGGATCGCTATCCGCACGAATTCAGCGGCGGCCAGCGCCAGCGCATCGCCATCGCCCGGGCCATCGTGCTGCAGCCGCGCTTCCTGGTGCTGGACGAGCCGACCAGCGCGCTCGACCGTTCGGTGCAGGCGCAGATCGTCGATCTGCTGCGGACGCTGCAGGCGCGGCATGGCCTCGCCTACCTCTTCATCAGCCACGATCTCGCCGTGGTGCGGGCGCTCGCGCACCGGGTGATGGTGCTGCGGCAGGGGCGGGTGGTGGAGGAAGGCGAGGCCTCGCGTGTGCTGGAGGCGCCGCGCGAGGTTTATACGCGCGCCCTGCTGGCGGCGGCGCTCAATCTCGCGCCGGCGGAGGCGCTGCCATGACAAGGCGCACCGTAATCCCGGGATAAAGACCGCCCGGGCCTCAAAACCCGCGCAGCCCGCGCAGGGCGTCGCGCATATTCGCGCGCAGGGCCGCGGCGATATGGTCCAGCGCGCTCTCCCCATGCAGATGCCCGCCATGGAACAGCAGCATGGCCGCGAGCGCCGGCACGGCGAGCACCGGCGCGTGAACCGCGCGCGGCGGCGCACCCGCCAGCCGGATCAGCGCCACGATGCCGCCGAGGCCGACCGCCATGCCGACCAGCACCTCGGCCTTGCTATGGGCGTGCAATTCCAGCCGGGTGAACCCGATCACCACGCCGACGAGCAGGCCGAAACCGAGTGCCAGCGCCATCCCGCTCCACCCCGCCCGCCGCCGCCCGGCGAGCAGCGCGACCAGCCCGCCATAGACGATCACCGCGGCCTCGGTATGGCCGCTCGGGCTCTTCAGGTGGATGCCGAACGGCACATAGACATACAAATAGAAGAACAGCAGCTTGAGCACGACGACGAGGCCGATGGAGCCGATGACGGCCCCGAGCCAGGCGAGAGCGCCCCGGCGCCAACCGAACGCCGCCAACGCGGCGGCCACGGCGAAGGTGACCGGGAGTACCACCGCCTGATCGGCAAAGCCGGTGAGGAAGGCCAGGGCGTCATACATCATTATGATTTGGTCTATCACGAAACGATCGGGATCCGCGACCCGGCGCGCCCAAACAGAACGCCACATTGCGCCGGGGTCCGGGAGACGGCGCGTCCCCCGGGCGGGGTTCGGGGCGAAGCCCCGAGACGCTTATCCACGGTAAGGCGCCGGTTCCGCCGCCCCCGGCCGCATGGCATGTTCACGGCATGCGCTCCCCGCCCGCCGATCCGCCCGCCACGCCGCGCCCCACAGGCTCACCGACCCGGACACCGGCCGGCGCGCCGCCGGATGCCGCGCGGCTGCATGAGGCGGCGCTGCGTCACCTGGCGCGCTTCGCCGCCACCGAGGCCGGGCTGCTCCGCGTGCTGGAGCGCCGGATCGAACGCTGGGCGCGCGCCGCCGAGGCGGAGGGACAGCCCGCCGACACCGTGACCACGGCGGCAGGCGCGGCGCGGCAGGCGGCGCGGCAGGTGGTGAGCCGGCTGGCCCAGGCCGGGGCGGTGGATGATCGCGCCTTCGCCGCCGGCCGCGCCCGGTCGCTGACCCGTGCCGGACGGTCACGCCGGGCGATCGGCGCGCATCTGGCGGCGAAGGGGGTGGACCCGGCGCTGGCCGTGGCGGCGCTGCCGGAAGACACGGAGCGGGAACTGGCGGCGGCACTGATCCATGCTCGCCGCCGCCGGATCGGCCCGTTCCGCCGTTCGCCGCCGGATGCGGAGGGAAGGCTCAAGGAACTCGCCGCCATGGCCCGCGCGGGGTTCGAGTCGTCGGTGGCGCGGGCCGCGCTCGGCCTCGACCCGGCGGAGGCCGAGGCGATCATCATCCACGCCCGCCAGGCGCTGTGACGCCCCGGACCAGGACCGGCGGCATCGGAATACATGCCGGGCCGTCACGGCCGCTTGACGCGAGACGGTGAAGCACGGTTTACGCGGTAGCCTGAGCGGCCGCGTCCTTCGCCGTCCGGCCCGCGCGCGGCGCAGCGTCCCCGGCGTGACGAACGGTCCAGGCCCGGCGCCCGAAAGGAATGCGGCGAGCGCGCCCGGTGATCCGGCCGGTTGCACCCGGCCCGCGCCGCCGCCATCTGCGGCGTATATGTTCTCAACCGGCTTCCGGGCGGCTAGTGTGCCGCCGGGCCGCGGCCCCTCAAGGAGGCAAGTATGGGTAGCCTGAGCATCTGGCATTGGCTGGTCGTGTTACTGGTCGTGCTCCTGCTGTTCGGCAGCGGCAAGGTCAGCACGCTGATGGGTGACTTCGCGAAGGGCATCAAGGCCTTCAAGAAGAACATGGCGGACGACACGGATGCCTCGATGGAGCACAGCGCCGAGCGTCCGACCGGCTCGATCGAAGCGCCGAACCTGAAGCCGCCCGCCGCCACCACCGAGCAGCGCGACACCACCAGCGCGCATCGCGGCTGAATCACGGGCGGAGCGGCACGCATGGCGGACCACGCAACCGGGGCGGCGCTGCCGGACCCGGCGATCCCTGTCTGGGCCACGGAAGCGATCATCGGCGCCGGCAGGCGGATGGATGCGCGCGGCTGGGTGCCGGCCACCGCCGGCAATATCAGCGTTCGCTTCGGCGAGGGGCGCATCGCCATCACCCGGAGCGGCGGCCATAAGGGCTTCCTCGACAGCCTCGGCGTGATGGAGGTCGATCTCGACGGAAGCGCCGTGACGCCGGACGCCAAGCCGAGCGCCGAAACCCTGCTGCATTGCCAGGTCTATCGGCTGATCCCGGAAGCCGGGGCGGTGCTGCACGGGCATTCGGTGGCCGCCACCGTGCTCTCCATGATCGAGCCGGGCCCCGCCATCCGTCTGGCCGGCTACGAGGTGCTGAAGGCGTTCGAAGGGCAGACGACGCATGAGGTCGCCCTCGATCTCCCACTCCTGGACAATGACCAGGATATTCCGCGCCTCGCCAGCGTTGTCGAGCCTGTTTTACAGGATCTTCCCCTGGGGTATTTAATTCGCGGCCACGGCGTGTACGTTTGGGGTCCCCGGATGGACACCGCGCTGGCCCGGTTGGAGGCGCTGGAGTTCCTGCTGGCCTGCGAACTGGAACGGAGGAAGCTGCGATGAGCCGCCTGACCGTCTACACGGATGACGCGCCCGGCCGGCCTTTGCTGCGCACGGAGGACCCGGACGCGATCGCCGCCGAACTCGCCCCCCTCGGCGTCCGTTTCGAGCGCTGGGAAAGCCCGGTGGCGCTCTCGCCGGAGGATTCCGCCGAGCGCATCCTGGAGGCCTACCGGCCCTATCTCGACCAGTTGATGGGCGAGACCGGCGCCGGCTCCGCCGACGTGGTGCGCATGACCCCGGAGACACCGAACCTGCCCGCGATCCGGCAGAAATTCCTCTCCGAGCACACGCATACCGAGGACGAGGTCCGCTTCTTCGTCAGCGGCACCGGCAATTTCGTCCTGCACCTGAACGGCCGCATCTACGACGCCTATTGCACCGAGGGCGACCTCATCAGCGTGCCCGCCAACATCAAGCACTGGTTCGACGCCGGGGAGCTTCCCTCCTTCACCGTGTTGCGGATCTTCACCGATACGTCCGGCTGGGTGCCGCAGTATACCGGCGACGCGATCAGCGAACGCTTCCCCGCCAGCTGATGCCGGACATTCCGATCGCCGCCATCGTCACCGACATCGAGGGGACGACGAGCCGAATCGCCTTCGTGCGGGACGTGCTGTTCCCGTTCGCCCGCGCCCGCCTGCCCGCACTGCTCGAAGCTCGGGCCGATGACCCGGCCGTGCAGGCGGAGCTGGCCGAGATCACCCGCCTCGCCCCGGAGCAGGACCCGCTCGCGGTGCTGCTCGGCTGGATGGATCAGGACGCGAAGATCACCCCGCTCAAGACGTTGCAGGGGCTGATCTGGCGGGAAGGCTACCTCTCCGGCGATCTCAAGGGGGATCTCTACCCGGACGTCGCCCCCGCGCTGCGCCGCTGGGCCGCCGCCGGGCTGCGGCTCTATGTGTATTCCTCCGGCTCGGTGGACGCGCAGAAACTGATCTTCGGCCACTCGGTCGCCGGGGACCTGACCCGCGCCTTCACCGGGTTCTTCGACACCAGGGTGGGAGCGAAGCGCGAGCCGGAAAGCTATCGCCACATCGCCGCCGGCATCTTCCTGCCGCCGGCGGAAATCCTGTTCCTCTCCGACATCGAGGCCGAACTCGATGCCGCCGCCGCGGCGGGGCTGCGCACCTGCCAGCTCGTGCGCGCGGAGGACGGAACCGCCGCCTCGGAACGCCACCAGACGGCGCACGATTTCCGCGAGGTCGCCCAGCGCTTCGGGCTGCCGGGCGGCGGTTGATAGGCGAGGGGCTCTGCCCCTCGACCCCGCTGGGGCCTTGAGGCCCCAGACCCCCATTCGTTTTGCGAGTCTGTTGTTTATATAAAGGAATTTACAAAGTAGCGGAGGTCTGGGGCCTCAAGGCCCCGTCGTGCGAAGCACGCCTTCGCGTGACGGGTCCAGAGCAGAGCCCTGGCCTTCCTCAAGCGAACAGGACGATCGCGATGACAATCGACTTCCTGGCCCGGTTGTATCCCTGGACCAAGGCGCTGCACATCATGTCGCTGATCGCCTGGATGGCGGGGATGTTCTATCTGCCGCGCCTCTATGTCTATCATTGCGAGACCCCGCCGGGCTCCGAGGGTAGCGAACGCTTCAAGGTGATGGAGCGGCGACTGTTCAAGCAGATCATCAACCCGGCAATGATCTCCACCTTGCTGTTCGGCATCCTGCTCGCGTTGACGCCGGGGCTGGTCGATTGGTCCGCCGGTTGGTGGTACGTGAAACTGACCTGCGTGCTCCTGCTCGGCGCCTTTCACGGGTTCCTGTCCCGCTGGCGGCGGGACTTCCTCGAGGACCGGAACGCGCGGCCACAGCGCTTCTACCGGATCGCCAACGAGGTGCCGACGCTGCTCATGATGGTGATCGTCATCATGGTGGTGGTGCGGCCGTTCTGACCTCTCACGGCACCCCAACCTTGCCCCATCGGCCCTTGTAATCGGCCGCGATCCATGCCACCTGTCGGTCGCCCAGAGTGTTGCTCCCGACGGCTCTCGGCATCTCGAACGGCCGTCGACGCAGCCGCGTCGTCCAGGCGAACCCTTCTCCCTCAGGACAGCGCCAGCTTCCCATTCCCATGGAAAAGCGGTGCATCGGCTTTAGGCCGTGTCCTTCCTCGAACATTGCCCTTTACCGAGGCGACCCAATGCACCTCGCCGAACTCAAGGCCAAGTCACCGGCCGATCTGCTGAGCTTCGCGGAATCTCTGCAAATCGAGAACGCATCCAGCCTGCGCAAGCAGGATATGATGTTCGCGATCCTCAAGAACCTGGCCGAAAACGATCAGGCGATCCACGGCGAGGGAACGCTGGAGATCCTGCCGGACGGGTTCGGCTTCCTGCGCAGTCCGGAATCGAATTACCTGCCCGGGCCGGATGACATCTATGTGAGCCCGAGCCAGGTGCGCCGCTTCGGCCTGCGCACCGGCGATACGGTCGAAGGGCAGATCCGGGCGCCCAAGGACGGCGAGCGCTATTTCGCGCTGCTCAAGGTCAATAACATCAATTTCGAGCCGCCCGAGGCGGTCCGCCACCGGATCAACTTCGACAATCTCACCCCGCTCTATCCGGAGCGGCGGTTGAAGATGGAGATGGAGAATTTCCAGAGCGTCGCCAAGGGGCCGCAGCGGGACTTCACGCCCCGCGTGATCGACCTGGTGGCGCCGATCGGCATGGGCCAGCGTGCGCTCATCGTGGCGCCGCCGCGCACCGGCAAGACGGTGATGCTTCAGAACATCGCCACCGCCATCTCGAATAATCACCCGGAAGTCTTCCTCATCGTGCTGCTGATCGACGAGCGGCCGGAGGAAGTGACCGACATGGCGCGCACTGTGAAGGGCGAGGTCGTCGCCTCCACCTTCGACGAGCCGGCGACGCGGCATGTGCAGGTGACGGAGATGGTGCTGGAGAAGGCCAAGCGCCTTGTCGAGCACAAACGCGACGTCGTGATCCTGCTCGATTCCATCACGCGTCTTGCCCGCGCCTACAACACCGTCGTCCCCTCGTCCGGCAAGGTGCTGACCGGCGGCGTGGACGCGAACGCGCTGCAGCGGCCGAAGCGCTTCTTCGGCGCGGCGCGCAATATCGAGGAAGGCGGCTCGCTGACCATCATCGCCACCGCGCTGATCGATACCGGCAGCCGCATGGACGAGGTGATCTTCGAGGAGTTCAAGGGCACCGGCAACTCGGAGATCGTGCTGGACCGCAAGCTCTCCGACAAGCGCACCTTCCCGGCGATCGACATCACCAAGAGCGGCACCCGCAAGGAAGAGCTGCTGGTGGAGAAGAGCATGCTGTCGAAGATGTGGGTCCTGCGCCGCATCCTCAATCCGATGGGCACCACGGATGCGATGGACTTCCTGTTGGACAAGCTGAAATACAGCAAAACCAATCAGGATTTCTTCGACGCGATGAATACCTGAGTTATTGGCGGGGAAGGCCAGGGCTCT
>DATJWY010000299.1:0-15515 GCA_035500775.1 Acetobacteraceae bacterium | reverse complement strand
CCGCTGGGGCCTTGAGGCCCCAGACCCCCAATTCTTAAGTAAAGGATTCCAAAGGCTTGCCTTTGGCGGGGTCCAGGGGCAGAGCCCCTGGCCTTTGCCCAACTGCCGAACCATCCAGGTTTCCGGCAGGGGCGCATCCGGGTCAGGCCTTCGCCAGCTTCACGAGCGTCATGGCGAAGAACAAGGCGCTGAGCGCCAGCAGCACGGCCAACAGGACGAGGTTACGCCCGCGCCGGCGGCGACGGAGTTCTTCCGCCGCCTCCGGGGAAAGCGGGGGCGGAAACTCAGCCATGCCCGCCGCCGATCGCGTGGTCGATCGCGAGCGCCAGGAACAGGATCGAGAGATAGGCGAGCGAGAAGCGGAAGGCGGCGCGCGCCGGCGCGTCCTTGGTCAGGCTGCGGCCGGCCTCGTCCTGCTTGTCGCGCAGCACCCGCCAGGCGGAGACGAGGAAGCCGAGGCCGAGCACCACGGCCGTGATGCCATAGACCGCCCCGACCTCGCCGAGCGCCCAGGGCACCAGCGACACTGCCGCCAGGACAAGGGTGTAGAGCACGATCTGCCGCCGCGTCTCCCGCGCCCCGGCCACCACCGGCAGCATCGGCACGCCGGCGCGCTCGTAATCGCCCGAGGCGTAGAGCGCGAGCGACCAGAAATGCGGCGGCGTCCAGAAGAAGATGATGGCGAAGAGCAGCAGCGGCATCAGCGAGACCGAGCCTGTCACCGCCGCCCAGCCGATCACCGGCGGGAAGGCGCCGGCGGCGCCGCCGATGACGATGTTCTGCGGCGTCCGTCGCTTCAGCCACATCGTATAGACGAAGACGTAGAAGCCGATGGACAGCGCGAGCACGAAGGCGGCGACGACATTCGTCGCCAGCGCCATGACGAGCACGGACGCGACCGCGAGGGTGATGCCGTAGCCAAGCGCCTCGCCGGGAGCGATGCGCCCGCCCGGGATCGGGCGGTTGCGGGTGCGGCGCATCACCGCGTCGATATCCCGGTCGTACCACATGTTGATGCAGCCGGAAGCCCCGGCGGCGACCGCGACGCACAGCACCGCGGCGAGGGCCAGCACAGGATGCAGATGCCCCGGCGCGACCATCAGGCCGATGAACCCGGTGAAGACCACGAGCGTCATCACCCGCGGCTTGAGCAGGGCGATCCAGTCCCCGACGGAAGCCGGCAGATCGGCGCCAGACAGCGCGGCGGCATTGCCCGACTCAGCGCCCAGGGCCGTGTTTTCGATATTCAGCATCACTGTACCCGCGGCAGCTCCTCATAGGTGTGGAAGGGGGGCGGCGAGCTCACGGTCCATTCCAGCGTGGTCGCCCCGGCGCCCCAGTAGTTCTCCGCCACCGGCACGGTCGAGGTAAAGGTCCGATATACGACGTACAGGAAGATCAGCACTGACACGCCGCCGATATAGGCGCCGATGGAGGAAACGAGATTCCAGCCGGCGAAGGCTTCCGGGTAATCCGGGTAGCGGCGGGGCATGCCGGCGGCGCCAAGGAAGTGCATCGGGAAGAAGGTCAGGTTCACGCCGACGAACGTGACCCAGAAATGCACCTTGCCCCAAAACTCAGGGTATTGCCGACCGGACATCTTGCCGATCCAGTAATAGAACCCGGCGAAAATCGAGAATACCGCACCAAGCGACAGAACATAGTGGAAGTGCGCGATCACGTAATACGTGTTGTGCAGAATCTGATCAAGCCCGGCATTGGAGAGCACGACGCCGGTGACACCGCCGATAGTGAACAGGAAGATGAAGCCGACTGCCCAGAGCATCGGTGTCTTCATCTCGATCGAGCCGCCCCACATGGTGGCGATCCAGGAGAAAATCTTGATGCCGGTCGGCACGGCGATGATCATCGTCGCGGCCATGAAATAGGCGCGCGTGTCCACCGAGATGCCGGAGACGAACATGTGGTGCGCCCAGACCACGAAGCCGACCACGCCGATCGCCACCATGGCATAGGCCATGCCGAGATAGCCGAAGATCGGCTTGCGGCTGAAGGTGGAGACGACGTGGCTGATGATGCCGAAGCCCGGCAGGATCATGATGTAGACTTCGGGGTGGCCGAAGAACCAGAACAGATGCTGCCACAGCACCGGGTCGCCGCCGCCCTCCGGCTCGAAGAACGAGGTGCCGAAATTGCGGTCGCAGATCAGCATGGTGATCGCGCCCGCCAGCACCGGCAGGGAGAGCACGAGCAGGAAGGCCGTCACCAGGATGCCCCAGACGAAGAGGGGCATCTTGTGCAGCGTCATGCCCGGGGCGCGCATGTTGAAGATGGTGGTGATGAAGTTCATCGCGCCGAGGAGCGAGGAAACGCCGGCCAGGTGCAGGGCGAACAGGGTGAAATCCATCCCCGGCCCGGATTCATAGGTGCTGTTGGAGAGCGGCGGATAAAGCGTCCAGCCACTGCCGGATTCGCCCATGAACAGCCCGGTCATGATCAGCACGAAGGCCGGGACGAGCAGCCAGAAGCTGATATTGTTGAGGCGCGGGAAGGCCATGTCCGGCGCCCCGATCATCAGGGGCACGAACCAGTTGCCGAAGCCGCCGATCAGCGCCGGCATGACGGTGAAGAAGATCATGATCAGCCCGTGGGCCGTCACGATCGTGTTCCACACCTGCCCGTCCGCGACCAGATGATTGCCGGGATGCTGCAACTGCGCCCGCATGACGATCGACAGGATGCCGCCCACCACCCCGGCGCAGACCGCGAAGATCAGGTAGAGGGTGCCGATATCCTTGTGATTGGTGCTGAACAGCCAACGCGCCACGAAGCCCGGGCGATGCTCCGGATGGCCGTGAGCCTGATCGTGGGTGGTTGCCGACATGTCATTGCTCCTTCGCGCCAGGCCGCCGGCCTTCAGCGCGCTGTCTCCGCCTGCGCCAGATGCACGCCGGGATCAAGGCCGGCATTGCTGAATTTCGTCTTCGCCTGCCGCACCCAGGCCTCGAAATCCGGCTCCGTCAGTGCATGCACCGAGATCGGCATGGCACTGTGGTTGATCCCGCAGATCTGGTTGCACTCTCCGTAATAATCACCGGGCTGATCGACCCGAACCCAGGTCTCGATCATGCGGCCGGGAATGGCATACCTTTGTACGCCGAGCGAGGGAATGAAGAAGCTGTGGATGACATCCCCGCTCGTCGTCAGGATGCGGATGTTCTTGCCGACCGGGACGACGAGTTGGTTGTCCACCGTGAGCTGGCGGAGCTGACCGGGCTTTAGCTGATCCTCCGGGATCATGTAGCTCTGAAAGTTAATCCCACCCTGATCCGGATAGGTATACTCCCAGAACCATTGATGACCGGTGACCTTGATGGTCATGTCCGCGTCATGCGTCCGGTCCTCATAGTAGACGAGGCGGAAAGACGGGATGGCGATAATGACCAATATTAGCACCGGCACCACCGTCCATGCCGCTTCCAGCAGGGAATTGTGGCTGACCCGGCTCGCGACCGGGTTTCGTTTCGCGTCGTAGCGATACACGACATAGGCGAGCAGCGCCGCAACGAAGAGCGTGATGGCCACGATAATGGCGGTCACCAGCGCGTTCAGCGCATGAATATGGGCCTCCACCGGGCTATGCGCTGCCTGCATGCCGATCTCCCACGGATGCGGGGTCTGTGCATGGGCCCCAGGCGCGAGGCACAGCGCGAGGAGAACGGCGAGGACGACAGAGGCGAGGAACGCGGCTGCGCGCCGCCGGAAAACCTGCATGTGAAGGTCCGTCCCGCTTGCGAGTGGCCGGGCGCCGCTGCCGGGCCCGGCCCATGAACAAGGGAAGTATCGGACGCATTAAGCCGGATCAAGTTACCACACGGAATGTTGCGCCCCTAGTCTCCTGTAAGTGCAATGCGGCATCCGTGCGGAACGCGGTGCAGCATCACGCCGCCGCGATTGGCTTGTTTGGCAAAGTCACCAATGTAAAAAGCCCGAAGGGCGGCACTGGCTTGGCAACAATCATTGGTCGATACGCCGGGGGGATTAGCGCGCCCATGGAAAAATCCGGGTGCCATCCCAGCGCGCGCGAGGCCGGCGCGAGCGCCCGCTCCATCCACCAGCGCGGCCCCGATTCCGCCGCGAAATGGTTGACGAACAATAACGTTCCGCCCGGTCGCACCACCCGCCGCAGTTCGGCGAACAACCGGTCCGGATTCGGCACCACCGAGGCGACGAACATCGCCACCGCGATGTCGAACGTCGCGCCCGGAAAGCTGGTCCGCTCGGCGTCCATTTCCAGCAGCGCGTCGATATTCGTGAGCTTCAGCTCCGCCACGCGCCGGCGCGCCCGCGCCAGCATCTCGGCCGAAAGATCGATGCCGGTGATCCGCTTGGCGGGATCGTAGCGCGGCAGGGCGAGCCCGGTGCCAACCCCGACCTCCAGCACCTTCGTGCCGGGCAGTGTGTTCACCATCGCCGCCGCCCGACGCCGCCCGATCGCCGACACGCCCCCGAACGCCGTATCGTAGATGCCGGCCCAGCGCCGATAGGCGGCGCGGACATCGTCCGCGTCGAGGGCGCGGCGCGGCGCGGTCCCCTTCAGGCTCAAGCTGATCTTCTCCCCGCTCATTCGCACACCTCTCGTCGCACGCGCCGCAACGGGCACGTGAGGCGGCGATATAAGCCAGCCGGCCGCGCCGGACCATCGCCTTCTCCGGTGAAACCGGTCCCGAACCGGCCGCACGGCCGCGGACCACCCGCCTGCCCGGCCCCGCCAGCCCCGTCGATACGGATGAAACGCCCGCCCTCCATGGCGCGGCGAGGCCCCGGCGAAACCCGGCCCATCATCGGCTCAGATGGGGCCATTCGAAATCAATGAGGGGGGCATCAAAAAATGCCTGGAGCCCACGCGGCGCAGATGGCACCGAGCAGACTCCAGGCCAACACCGGCTCATGTAAAAAATAACCGGACCGTCAGAATGCGGCCGGAAACGCGGAACCGGAGCGCGTTCGACGCGCCCGGCCGCACCGATCGGGCTTTATTCGGGGCGGGACAGATTAATGGCCGCGGCACGGCCATTCTGCTGCTGCTCGATATCGAAGCCGACCTTCTGTCCCTCGTTGAGGTTGCGCAGCCCCGCCTTCTGCACGGCGCTGATATGGACGAAAACGTCCTTCCCGCCCGTATCGGGGGCGATGAAGCCATATCCCTTGGTGGGATTGAACCATTTAACAGTGCCGTGCAGCATCATCGTGCGTGCCTTTCCTTCGGCGCAGGCCCGGACTCGTCATGAAGCGACCTGCCGCCTTCGTTGAACGTTGAGCCGCTCGCGCGGCCCTCCCTGGTTTCGACGGCCCCTGGTTTTTTGGTTTTTTCCGGTTGGCCGTCATGACAGAGGTTAATCACCCGCGAACGGGTTCGCAACGCGGACGACACGACAAAAATACTGCACGATCCGTCCTCTAGCCGCAGTGCAGCATTGGCCAAACGGGCTGTTTTCCGTGGTTTTTCACTGATCGCGTCAACAGCGTTCGCATATGCAGCAAAATAGAGCGCGGGAATGTGAATGCGCGCTTGACCCGGAGCGGGACAAGGCCGCATCACCAGCGACGCCGCAACCGCAGGAATTTCCCCGCATGTCGCTGCTCGGCGCACATCTCAACCTGACCCTCGGAGTCACCAGCGCGATCCTCTGGAGTGGCAGCGTAGGCTGGTATTTCTGGAGCGATATCAAACGCTCTTGGAAAAAGCGGCGCGCCGCCCGCGCCAAGGAGCAGGGACGCCTCGCCGTCCGGCGCTGAACCGAGAAGAACGGCATCGGTTCGGACGGAACCCTCCGAACCGATCCAAGAACCCGCAAAAACAAGGCGCCAGAGCCTGTCGGTGGCCTTCCGCCGCACACCGATCAGGCTCCGGGACCGCCGCCCGCCCCACCGGGGGCGGGCGCGCGATCAGCCCGGCCGCACCAGACGATGCTGCTTGCGCCCGGCCGAGAGCTTGATGGCGCCGTCCCGCAGATCCGCCGCGGAGATCACCCGCGTCTCGTCGCTGACGACGTCGTCATTCACCCGGGCGCCACCGCCGCGCACCAGCCGGCGGGCCTCGCCATTGCTGGCGGCCAGGGCGGTATCCACGAACAGACGGAAGATCGGAATGCCGGCCTCCAGCTCCGCCGCGGCGACGAGATGGGTCGGCAGGGTCTCCGCCGCCTCCCCGGCCTCGAAGGCGCGGCGCGCCGTCTCCGCCGCCGTCTCCGCCGCCGCGCGGCCATGTGCGAGCGCGGTCGCCTCGGTGGCCAGCACCTTCTTCGCCTCGTTGATCTCGGCGCCGCCAAGCGCGGCCAGGCGCGCGATCTCCGGCAAGGGCAGCTCCGTGAACAGGCGCAGGAAGCGGCCGACATCCGCGTCCTCGGTGTTGCGCCAGAACTGCCAGTAATCATACGGCGACAGCCGCTCGGCGCTGAGCCAGACGGCGCCGCGCGCGGTCTTGCCCATCTTGGCGCCGGAGGCGGTGGTGATCAGCGGCGCGGTCAGGCCGAACACGTGCCTGCCATCCGTGCGCCGCACCAGATCGACGCCGGAAATGATGTTGGACCACTGATCCGAGCCGCCGAGTTGCAACGTCACCCCGAGGCGGCGGTTCAGCTCGCGGAAATCGTAGCTCTGCAGGATGCTGTAGTTGAATTCGAGGAAGGTGAGCCCCTGCTCCCGCTCCAGCCGCGTGCGGACCGAGTCGAAGGAGAGCATGCGGTTGACGCTGAAATGCGGCCCGACCTCGCGCAGCAGTTCGATATAGCCGAGCTTGTCCAGCCAGTCGGCGTTGTTGACCATGGCGGCGTCGGTGGGGCCGTCGCCGAAATGCAGGAACGGCTCGATATTGCGGCGGATGCCGACCATGTTGGCGGCGATCTGCGCGTCGGTCAGCAATTGCCGCGCTTCCTCGCGGAAGGAGGGATCGCCGATCCGCGTGGTGCCGCCGCCGAGCAGGGCGACCGGCCGGTGCCCGTGCCGCTGCAGCAGGCGCAGCAGCATGATCTGCATCATGTGACCGACATGCAGGCTGTCCGCGGTGCAATCGAAGCCGATATAGCCGCTGACCGGGCCGGCCAGCAGGGCCTCGTCCAACCCCTCCGGGTCGGTGCACTGGAAGACGAAGCCGCGCTCCGTCGCGTCCTTCAGGAACTCGCTCTTGGGCATGGTCGGTGTCTCGTGTCAGGCGGAGCGGCGGGCGGGCCCTGCCGGTGGAGGAGCGAGCCGCCCCCGATCGAACGCGGGCCGGCCGGCCGCGCGGCGATGGCTTCCCCGGCGCGGCCCGCACCCGCTACCACAGACGGATCAGGAGAGAAATGCCGCCGCCATGCCACGCGCCATCGGATTGATGAGCGGAACCTCCCTCGACGGGGTGGATGCCGCGTTCCTGGACACTGACGGCATCGCCGTCGCCGGGTTCGGCCCGGCCCTCACCCTGCCCTATGACGACGCCCTGCGCGCCGATCTGCGCGCCCTGCTCGACCGCGCCCCCGGCCTTGCCGCCGATGATCCGTTCCTGCGCGACGTCACGGACCGGCTGACGCGGGCGCATGCGGCGGCGGTGGCGGCGCTCGGGGTCGCGGCGGACATCATCGGTTTCCACGGCCAGACCATCCTGCACCGGCCGGAAGCCCGGCGAACCTGGCAGATCGGCGACGCCGCCCTGCTCGCCCGGCTCACCGGGACGCGGGTGGTGTACGATTTCCGCTCGGCGGATGTCGCCGCCGGCGGCCAGGGGGCGCCGCTCGTGCCGGTGTTCCACGCGGCGCTGGCTGCCGGGCTTCTGAAGCCGGTCGCCCTCCTCAATCTCGGCGGCGTCGCCAACCTGACCTGGATCGGGGCGGATGACCGCCTCATCGCCCTCGATACCGGCCCCGGCAACGCCCTGCTCGACGACTGGACCTTCCGCCATACCGGCGCGCGCATGGACCGGGACGGCGCCCTCGCCCGGGCCGGACGCGTGGACACGGCCCGTCTCGTCAGCCTGCTCGCGCATCCGTTCTTCGACCGCCCGGCGCCCAAATCGCTCGACCGGCAGGATTTCGCCGCGGCCCTCGACCAACTCGCCGGCCTCTCCCCGGCGGACGGGGCGGCGACGCTGGCCGCCTTCACCGCCGGCGCGGTGGCTCGCGCGCCCTTACCGGCGCCGCCGCGCCGCGTCCTCGTCTGCGGCGGCGGACGGCACAACCCGGCCCTGATGGCGGCGCTCCGGGCAGCGCTGCCGGTGCCGGTGGAGCCCGTGGAGTCGGTGGGCTGGGACGGCGACGCGCTGGAGGCGCAATGCTTCGGCTTCCTCGCCGTGCGGAGCCTCGCCGGGCTGCCGATCAGTTACCCGGAAACCACCGGCGTGCCGCGGCCGCTCACGGGCGGGCGGGTCGCGGAGGCCTGTGCGCCGGGATAAGCAAGGCGAGGGACGCTCCCTCCGTGGCCCCGCCAAAAGGCATGGCCTTGTCGCGCGGTGCGGCGGCTCGGAACCTGATTTATACCAATGGCCTTATTGATTGACCTTTTCAACGAAGCGGCGGGGCTCTGCCCCGCACCCCGCTGGGGGCAGCGCCCCCAGACCCGCACAAATTTGGAATCATTCATGAAAAGGGGGCTGGAGCCGTCGGCCCCGTCGTGCGAAGGCACGCCTGCGCGTGACGTGCGAAGGCACGCCTGCGCGTGACGGGGTCCAGAGGCGGAGTGGCCCAAGGTTCCGCCGCTCCGCAGGAGCGGTGGAATGGCCACGGAGGGAAAGTCCCTGGCCTTTCAGGCAGGTCAATCAATAATGCCGTTGGTGTTCGTAGTCACCGCTTCCGACCAAAGGCCGGATGCCGTCGCCGCTGCGGCTGCAACGATGAGAGTGTAGGCGGTTGCGCCTCACCACCTGCACCATTGGGTCTGCTTTCGACGCCGAAAGCGAACTGGGGCTAACCATTGGAAGAGCCGACATTTTCGGCCATTTCCTACGATCCAGCCGCTGCTGACGCCGCCACCGAAATTCCCATGGCCACCATGCAGACGGCCTGCACGAAAAACAATGCAAAGCGCACCGAGGCGACAAAATCGGATTGAACAAACGCGACATGCACGATCGTCTGGCAGATTCGCGCCGCCAAAAACGCGATGGCGAGCGCGTCCAGAAAAGCCCCTCTTGCGCCAGCGACAGATGCGCAGAAGACGATGGCGCCATACACGGGTAGGTTCTCGACGCAATTGAGATGCGCCCTCATCGCCCGGCGATACAATTCGCTTCCCTGAGGCGCGTCAGCCCGCCATTCGGATATTCTCGCACGGCCCGTGAGAATTCTGGACCATCGATAGACGCCGATCGTTCCGAACAGCACAACCAGCGTCCACCCCGCGAAGCCGAGCAGGACCCATTGCGGAATGGTCATGGGTGTTTCCTTTGCAGCGGAGACATCGTGGAAGGAGCGAGGCCGCCGCAGTCCAGCGGATGCCTCGCCGCTCCGAGCCGTCGATCGCTCGACGACCTGGGTCGGCTTGAGGCGCCTGGCTGGGACGCGTTGGAGACGTTGGGCAAGTGCGCCATCGCCGCGTCGTGGATCTCGGCGAGCTCCTCCTTCGCACCGCTCCCCTTGATGTGGACGATGGAATTCGGGTTCTCGTCGCCCGGCGGCACGGCGGTCTCGATCGCCCGCGCCTCGGCCTCGTCGATCCCGCGGCCGCTGGAATCCTTTTGTTTTCTTCGCTGCATCCGCGATCTTTGGGTGCTGTCGTTCGGAAGCGCGCAACGAGGATTCGTTTAGACATGCCGAGCACGGCCATGACACAAGATGCAACGCATCCAAGATGCGTCAGCCTGGGGACGAACAATGAACGCGTTCCAGATCGGCTTTGTTATCCTGTGCACCATCTTCTCCGGCGCCATGTTGGGCATGCTGGTCGGCTCGCTTCTGCCCCCTCATCACGCGAGCAACGAAGCGCGGGGGGTGATCGGCGTTTCCATGGCCGTGGTGGGAACCATGTCGGCGCTGGTGATCAGTTTTTTGATATCGAATGCCAGTAACTCGTTCGCGACCAGGAATAGTGAGATAACGCAGCTATCTTCGGATATTATTCAACTGGACCGGGTACTGCGCCGCTACGGGCCGGAAGCTGACGCCGCTCGGGATGCCCTTCAGCACTACACGACGATGAAATTCGATGACCTGTTCCCACAGGAAATGAATAAGAAGCCGAGCATGGACAATCCAGCGTCCCTCAAAACGCTGGAGCAGGTGCAGGACCTGGTTTCAGCCCTTAAGCCTCACGATGACCACCAGCGCTTGCTGAGCACCGAGGCGTTGCAACTCGCGGACCAGGTGAACAACGCGCGGTGGGTACTGGCCCAGCAAAAGATGACCTCCGTTATTCCAGGGCCATTCCTCGTCGGGGTCGTAACATGGCTCACCATCCTGTTCGCCAGTTTCGGTCTGTTCGCACCAAGGAATGTCACGGTGGCCATCACCCTGCTCCTGTGTGCGTTTGCGATTGCATCCGCATTCAAGATGGTCCTGGACCTGGAGAGCCCGTTCGGGGGCATCATCCCCATATCCGGCTTCCCGATCCGAATCTCCAGCGAGGCCATGCGTCACGCCATGGAGGCAATCAACCGTTAGTTAAAATTGTGGCGGGGACTCAGCAACGGCGCTTCGTTCTAATTCCAACCACCGTGCGTCCTGACCGGTCAACCAAGGCCGGGGCTCTCCCTCCATAGCCATTCCACCGCTCCCGCGGAGCGGCGGAACCTTCACCACTCCGCCCCAGCCCCCTTGAATCAAACGGTTGGGGGTCTGGGGCCTCAAGGCCCCAGTGGGGGTCCAGGGGGCAAAGCCCCCTGACCTTACCGCGCACGGACCGCGCCCCTACCCCGGCGCCGGAGTCTTGGCCGGATACCCGCACCAGGGCGCGGCGACGCAGCGCCAGCATTCCGGCTTGCGCGCCTTGCAGACATAGCGCCCGTGCAGGATCAGCCAATGATGCGCCGGCCGCAGCATATCGGGGGGAATCCGCGCCACCAGCCGGTCCTCCACCGCGCGCGGCGTGGCGCCGGGGGCGAGGCCGGTGCGGTTGCCAAGCCGGAAGATGTGGGTATCCACCGCCATCGTGCTTTCCCCGAAGGCGACGTTCAGCACCACGTTCGCTGTCTTGCGCCCGACTCCAGGCAGCGCCTCCAGCGCCTCCCTGTCATGCGGCACCATGCCGCCATGCCGCTCGATCAGCAGGCGGGAGAGTTCCACCACGTTCCGCGCCTTGCCCTGCCAGAGACCGATCGAGCGGATATGCCGGCCGACCCCCTCATCCCCCAGCGCCGCCATGGCGGCCGGGTTGGGCGCGGCGGCGAACAGGGGGCGGGTCACGCGGTTCACCGACGCATCCGTCGCCTGCGCGGAGAGCACCACGGCGACGAGCAGGGTATAGGGGTCGGTGTAGTTAAGCTCGCTCCTGGCATCCGGGTTGGCGCGGGCGAGCGCCTCCAGGAACGGGCGCACATTCTCGTCCGGCATGACGCCGCCCAGGCTGGCGGCGCCGGCATCTTGCGCGGGGGGCGGCGCCGGCCTGGCCCGCCGGCCCGCGCGGGCCGGTTTCGGCGCATCCCCGCCGGAGGATGAGTCGCGACGGGCGGAGCGCGGTTTGGTCGGCATGCCCGGTTCATGCCCGCCGCCCCGCGCGATGACAAGCAGGCGATGACACGGCCGCGCCCCCGCCCATATGCGGAACCATGGCGGAACCCGAAAGGCTGCTGTTCGAGGCGGTCATCGTCCCGCATCGCAGCCTGTCGCGACGCGGGGTGATGATCGTCGCCGGCGCGCTCCTCGGCCTCGGCGCGCTGATCTCAACCCTGTTCTGGTGGCTCGGCGCCTGGCCGGTGGCCGGCTTCAACGGCGCCGATGTGGTGCTGGCGGCGGCGCTGCTGCGGTACAACGCGCGCGACCGGCGGGAAAGCGAGGTGCTGCGCCTGACCGCGGCTACGCTCCGCATCATCCGCACCGACCGCGCCGGGGCGCATCAGGAACGCGCCCTGCCGGCGCCCTGGCTGCGGGTTGATCTCACCGAGCGACCGGGGCGGGTGCCGGCCCTCATCCTTGCCGCGCGAGGCGTGCGAGAGGAGGTGGCGGCGCGGCTCGGGGAGAGCGAGAAACGCGATCTCGCCACGTCACTCGCGGCGGCGCTGCATGCGGCACGGAATCCGCGCTTTGATAATCCGCAGTTGCGGGAGTGAATGGCGGGTTTCGGGGCACTGCCCCATAATATCAGCGGCCCTCAGTCTTTGCCGCTTCAAGACCAGGGGGCTTTGCCCCCTGCCCCCACTGGGGCCTTGAGGCCCCAGCCCCCCAACTGTTTGATTTCCTTAAAGTCATGGGGTCTGGGGCCGTACGGCCCCAGCGGGTCCAGGGCAGAGCCCTGGCCTTCCCTTCTTCCTAGCTCGCTTGCGGCTCGCGGCCCAGGGCCAGGAATTTCTCCCGGCGCTTCGCCCGCAGCGCCGCGCCATCCATCCCGAGCAGCGGCGTCAGCGCTGCCTCGACCACATTGCCCACCGTCGTCACGGTCCCGGCAGGGTCGCGATGCGCGCCGCCCAGCGGCTCGAGGATGATCTGGTCGATCAGGCGCTGCGCCTTCAGGTCCTGCGCGGTGAGCTTCAGCGCCTCGGCGGCGAGCGAGGCCTGGGAGGCGTCGCGCCAGAGGATCGAGGCGCAGCCCTCGGGCGAGATCACCGAATAGACCGCATGCTCCAGCATCAGCACCCGGTCGCCGGCCGCCAGGGCCACGGCGCCGCCGGAGCCGCCCTCGCCGATCACCGTGGCGACGATCGGCACCGGCGCTTCCAGGCAGGCCTCGATGGTGCGGGCAATGGCCTCGGCCTGGCCGCGCGCCTCGGCGTCGATGCCCGGGAATGCGCCCGGCGTGTCCACGAAGGTGATCAGCGGCAGGCCGAAATGGCTGGCGAGGGCAATCAGGCGCTGCGCCTTGCGGTAGCCCTCCGGCCGCGCCATGCCGAAATTGTGCAGCACGCGGGTTTCGGTGTCGGTGCCCTTCTCGGTGCCGAGAACGACAACCGAGCGGCCACGGAAACGGCCCAGGCCGCCGATGATGGCGGCGTCATCGGCAAAGGCGCGGTCGCCGGCGAGCGGGGTCCAGTCGGTGAGCAGACCGCGCACATAGTCCAGCGCCTGCGGGCGGTCCGGGTGCCGCGCCACCTGGGTCTTTTGCCAAGCGTTCAGCTTCGCGTAGGTGGCGCGAAGCTGCTTATCCGCCTTGTCGGTCAGCTTCGCGATTTCCTCGGCGATGTTGATCCCATTCGGGTCCGACATCTTCCGGAGTTCGTCGATCTTGGTCTCAAGCTCGGCGATGGGTTTTTCGAAGTCGAGGAAGTGGCGCATGGTGGCGCGCTTTAGCACTGGCGCGCGACGGCCGGAAGACACCCCTCGCCCGGAACCGCTCCGCGCGACGCAAGGATGCGCGCCGCGCGGCCCCCAGGCGACACTGACCACGGTGCCGGCCGCCCCCTCGCCACCCTGGCGGCGGGGGACGGCCGGGCCGGGATCAGGCGGCGCGCACCGCCGTGGTGAAGCTGTTGACCTCGGCGGAGAGCTGCTCCGACCGGCGGGACAGCTCCGTGGACGCATCCAGCACCTGGGAAGCCGAGGCGCCGGTCTCGGACGCCGCCTGGCTGACGGTCGCGATGTTGAGCGTGACGTCCTTGGTGCCGGTCGCGGCCTGCTGCACGTTGCGGGCGATCTCCTGCGTCGCCGCGCCTTGTTCCTCCACCGCGGCGGCGATGGCGGTCGCGATCGCGCTCATCTCCCCGATCGTCGAGACGATGCTCTCGATGGCCTTGACCGCCTCGCCGGTGGCGCCCTGGATCTGGCGCACCTGCTCGCCGATTTCCTCGGTCGCCTTCGCGGTCTGGTTGGCGAGGCTCTTCACCTCGCTCGCCACCACGGCGAAGCCCTTGCCGGCATCCCCGGCCCGCGCCGCCTCGATGGTGGCGTTCAGCGCCAGCAGGTTGGTCTGCCCGGCGATGCTGGTGATCAGCCCCACCACGTCGCCGATCTTCTGCGCGCTCTCCGCCAGCGCCCGCACCACGCCGTCGGTATGCTGGGCGTCGTCCGCCGCCTTGCTGGCGATCCTGGACGAATCCGCCACCCGCCGGGTGATCTCGGCGATGGACGCGGTCAGCTCCTCCGCCGCCGACGCGACCGTCTGCACGTTCACGCTCGCCTCTTCGGCCGCCGACGCCACCGTCCCCGCCTGCTGGTCGGTCTGCTTGGCGGATTCGGTCATCGCCCGGGCGGTGGCTTCCAGCTCCGTCGAGGCGGCGGCAAGATGCCCGACCAACTGCCCCACTTTGGTTTCGAAATTACCGACAAGGTCCCCGACCAGCTTGGTGCGCTGCTCCTTCGCCGTCTGCTCGGCGGCCCGCGCGGCCGCGAGGCGCTCGCTCTCGACCATGCTGTCCTTGAACACCTCGACCGCCTTCGCCATGGCGCCGATCTCGTCGCCACGGCCGAGGCCGATGATCTGCGCGGTCATGTCGCGGCGGGCGAGCCGGCCCATCGCCTCGGTCATGGCCGCGATCGGCTGCGAGACGCTGTGCACGATGGTCCAGCCGGCGCCAAGGCAGATCAGGGCGGCCAGCCCCAGGACAACCAGGATCCAGTGATATGTCGCATTGCCATTCGCGACGGACTCGTCGGCGACGCGCTGGCCGCCACTTTCGTTGAAGTCGAAATCCTTCCGCAGAGCGTCCCGGAACTTCTTCATGCTATCGAACATGTCGCCCATAAAAATGGCGCTGGCTTCGTCGCGCTTGCCCGCCGCGATGAGCTGATCGTAATGCTGGCTCAGCTCCTGATAATTACTCAGGGCCGCGTCCATCACATCTACGAGCTGCCGTTCCTCGGGCGTGGAGATCGCCGACTCGTATTCCTGTCGCATCTTGTCATAGGCGGCGCGCTGCTCCTCGACGAGGTGCTTCGCCATCGCGCGCTGCTCCTCGGTCGTGGCGAGCAAGATGGCACCCTGGTTGAGGCGCACCCGCTCCGCCGCACCGCGCATCTCCCCGAGCAACTGGATGCTGGGCAACCAGTTGATGCGGATGTCCTCGCTGTCCGCATTCATGTGTCTGACGCCGTTGATCGCGAACAGCCCCAGACCGACCGCGCAGCATAACGCCACCGCGAAGGCGGAAATGACCTTCGCGCGAATACTCAAGTGATTGAATTTGCTGAACATCATACGCCTCCGACCGCCCGCACAGCACAGGTTGCGCTTGTCACGACCCTACGGTCGCGACGTGCCGCAGGCATTGATGGCCGCCGCGCGTTAACCGGGACTTGCGGGGCCCGCCTTCATCACGAAATCGTGATAATTCCGAAGCGAGTGATGCGGCCCCCGGAGGGCCACGCCCGGAGGGGCTTTATCCGCCGAACCGCATCCGGTTCAGCTTATGCCGCTCTCATCCCGGGCGAGCGGGTGATGCGCCTCCACCAGCGCGCGCAGGCGCTCGGCGAGGACATGCGTATAGATCTCGGTGGTCG
>DATJWY010000298.1:0-2989 GCA_035500775.1 Acetobacteraceae bacterium | reverse complement strand
CCACCAAAGGCCGGGGGCCTTTGGAAACCGGAAACGTGTGCGGGTCCGGGGGCGCTCGCCCCCGGCGGGGTCCAGGGGCAGCGCCCCCGGGGGTTTTTACTCGTCGTAGGAAACCAGCGTCTCCACCGGCACATCCAGGCGCGAGCGTCCGTTCAGGAAGTTCAGCTCGATCAGCGCCGCCGCCGCCGGCACGTTGGCGCCGACCCGGCGCAGCAACTCGATGCCGGCCGCCATGGTGCCGCCGGTCGCCAGCAGGTCGTCCACCACCACGACGCGCTGCCCGGGCTTCACCGCGTCCGCCTGGACCTCGATCCGGTCGGTGCCGTATTCCAGGTCGTATTCCAGCCCCACCGTCTCGCCCGGCAGCTTGCCGCTCTTGCGCAGCATGATGAAGCCGATGCCGAGCTTCAGCGCCAGCGGCGCCGCCAGCAGGAAGCCGCGCGACTCGATGCCCGCCAGCAGGTCCGGCCCGTAGGCGGAAACCCCCCGCGCCATCCGGCCCATCGCCACCTGCCACGCATCCGGGTGCCGCAGCAGGGTGGAGATGTCGTAGAACAGAATCCCAGGCTTCGGAAAATCCGGAATGCCCCGGATATGTTCCTTGAGGTTCATCGTGTCGTCCCTTTAGAGCGGTATCAATCAGACCGGAATCGATCTGGTTGATAAAACCGCTCGCATAAACAAAGGCCGGAGTGGTTTCACCGTCCGCCACTGCGCGGACAGCTGAAGTGAAACTGCTCAGGTGCCAAACCGCCGCTGTATAAAGCAGAATGCGGCGGCGTCGAGCGATTCTCGCGGTATGGATGGTGTGCGGGACGCGCAAAATTCCGCCGCGCGATTGGATGCGCGCCGGAATTGCCTGATAGTCGCGCCCGCCGGATCATGCCTGGTCCGGCGGCGGAAGTCGCTTGCCGGTCTCAGGAACATGGAGACTCGCCTTGGCCGCTTTCCGTTCGCGCGTGCCCGTCGCCGTCCTGGCCGGGCTGCTGTTCTTCCTGGCCTGGGTCGCCGGCAGCGTCAGCCTGGCCGACCAGCTCGGTGACGTGCACTGGGCGGTGCGCCTCGCGTATTTCGTCGTCGCCGGCTTCGCCTGGGTGTTCCCGATCCGCTGGCTGATGCTCTGGGCGGCGCGGCTGCGCTGAGCGCCGGCGGCGCGGTTGACTCGTCCGGCCGGCGCGCCAGATGCTCTCTGTCAAACGACCGTATAAGGCCGCACGCACAGGGAGAGAAACCATGCCGGACACCGATTCGCGCGCGTTCGAGAGCATTTTCACGCTCGATGCGACCCAGCTCAAATACGGCCCCGGCGCCGTGGAGGAACTCGGCTGGGAGCTTGGCCGGCTCGGCCTCCGGCACGTCCTGCTCGTCGCCGATCCGGTGCTGCATCGGTTCGGCGTCATCGACCGCGTTCGCCGGCAGATCGAACAGGCGGGGGCGAGCCTCGTCCTCTGGGAGGACATCCATGTCGAGCCGACGCTGGAAAGCTTCCAGCACGCCGCGGATTTCGCCAAGGCGCGGCATGTGGACGGGTTCGTGGCGGTCGGCGGCGGCTCGACCATCGACACCGCCAAGGTCGCCAACCTGCTCAAGGTGCATGGCGGCGAGATCATGGATTACGTCAACCCGCCGGTGGGCCTGGGCAAGAAGCCGGCCGCGCCCCTGCTGCCGCTGATCGCGATCCCCACCACCTCCGGCTCGGGCTCCGAGGCGACGACGGTCGCCATCCTCGACATCCCCGCGCTGAAGCTGAAGACCGGCATCTCGCACCGTTATCTGCGCCCGACGCTCGCCATCGTCGATCCCGAGCTGGCGCGCACCACCCCGGGCGGCGTCACCGCCTCGGCGGGGCTCGACGTGGTTTGCCACGCGGTCGAGTCCTACATCTCCAAGCCGTTCAACGCCCGGCCGCGCCCGGCGCGCCCGGATGAGCGGCCGCCCTACCAGGGCAGCAACCCGATCGCCGATATCTGGTCAATGAAGGCGCTGGAATTCGGCGGCACCTACCTTGCCCGCGCGGTGCGCGACGGCGACGACCTGGAGGCGCGCGGCACGATGATGCTCGGCGCCACCATGGCCGGGATCGGCTTCGGCACCGCGGGAGTCCATATCCCGCATGCCTGCGCCTACCCGATCGCCGGGCTGAAGCATGTCTATCACGCGCCCGGGTACGCCCCGAACCATGCCTTCGTGCCGCACGGCTTCTCGGTGATCGTGACCGCCCCGGCCGCGTTCCGCTTCACCTATGACGCGGCGCCGGAGAAGCACATCAAGGCGGCTGAACTGCTCACCGGCGGCAAGGCCGGCGATCCCGGCCCCGACAGCCTGCCGAACGCGCTGATCGCCCTGATGCGTGCGGTGGGGGCGCCGAGCGGCGTCGCCGCGCTGGGCTACACGGAAGCGGATATTCCGGCGCTGGTGGAGGGGGCGCTGAAGCAGCAACGCCTGCTGGTCGGCGCGCCGAAGCCGGTGGAACGGCGTGACCTCGAGGAAATCCTGCGCCAATCCATGCGGAACTGGTGAGGGCGGCCGGTTATTGCTGGGAGGTTTTTCGTGGAGCCGCGCTTAACCCTGGGGGGAAGGGGCGGTGCCCTTTTGCGCCTCGCCGCCGGGGGCGAGCCCCCGGCGTAACGCGGAAATCGGCTGGTCGGAGTGAGAGGATTCGAACCTCCGGCCCCTGCGTCCCGAACACAGTGCTCTACCAGGCTGAGCTACACTCCGGCCGAGGCGCGCGATATACAGGCCCTGAAGCCGGAGGGCAAGCCGCCTTCGGAGGTCTTTTATCGCGCGGCGGGGGAGTTAGGCGCCACGCGCATGGCTCGGAGATGTTTGCGCCGTTGCGCAGGGGATGTGAGTCGGCCGGTAAGGGCAGGGGCTCCGCCCCTGCACCCCGCCGGGGCCGTACGGCCCCGGACCCCGATACGTTTGAAGCGGAGGTTGCTTCCGGTGAAGAGAAATAATCGAATAGGGGGTTGTCTAAATACAGACGGAG
>DATJWY010000297.1:0-17118 GCA_035500775.1 Acetobacteraceae bacterium | reverse complement strand
GGCCGCCTCGCTTGCGCCGCCGTCCTCGGCGCCGTTGAAGCGCTCCTCAACCCGGTGCCAATTCATCGCGCCGCAAGCTGAGCCCGCTCAAACAGGCTCTTAGGCAGAGCCCTGGCATTTCTTGACCGGTCAAGACTTAAGGCGGTTGGTATAAGAGCGAAACCGGTTCAGGCGGACATACCTGAACCGGCAGCGCCGTGCTTTCAGGCGGCGCCGTAACGCGCGATCGAAAGATCGTCGAACTGGATGTTCGGCTTCACCCCCGAGAGCAGGTCCGCGAGCAACCGCCCCGAGCCGCAGGCCATGGTCCAGCCAAGCGTACCGTGGCCGGTATTCAGGTGCAGGTTACGGAAGCGGGTCGGGCCGATCACCGGCGTCCCGTCCGGCGTCATCGGCCGCAGGCCCGTCCAGAACAAGGCGCGTGACAGGTCGCCGCCGCGCGGGAACAGATCCTGCACCGAGTGCTCCAGCGTGCGCCGGCGCACCGCGCGGAGCGTCAGGTTCCAGCCCGCGAGTTCCGCCGTGCCACCCACCCGGATGCGATCGCCGAGCCGGGTGATGCCAACCTTGAAGGTTTCATCCATGACCGTCGAAACCGGCGCGCTCTCCGGATCGACGATCGGCACGGTGAGCGAGTACCCCTTCACCGGATAGACAGGCAGCCTGATGCCGATCGTCTGCAACAGCAGCGGCGAATAGGACCCCATCGCCACGACATAGGCATCCCCGGTCTCGATGCCGATCTCGGTCTCGACGCCGGTGATCGCGTCGCCCTCGGTGCGCAGGCCGACGATGGGCACGCCGTAGCGGAAGCGCACCCCCTCCGCCTCGGCGAGCTTCGCCAGGGCCTGGGTGAATTTATGAGCGTCGCCGGTTTCGTCGCCGGGCAATTGCAGGCCGCCCACGATTTTTTCCTGCGTCTGCGCCAGCGCCGGCTCGGCGGCGACGCAGCCGGCCCGGTCCAGCAGCCGGTACGGCACGTCGAGCTTCTTCAGCACCGCGATGTCCTCGGCTGAGTGGTCGAGCTGCGCCTGGGTGCGGAAGAGCTGCAACGTGCCGCGCTGCCGGTCGTCATAGGTGATGCCGGTCTCGGCACGCAGGTCACGCAGGCAATCCCGGCTGTATTCGGCGAGCCGGACCATGCGGCTCTTGTTCACCGCATAGGCCGCCTCGGTGCAATTCGCCGCCATGTCCACCAGGAAGCGCCAGAGGCGCCAATCCGCCTGCGGCCGCATCACGAACGGGCTGTGGCGCATGAAGAGCCATTTCAGAACCTTGAGCGGCATGCCCGGTCCGGCCCAGGGCGCGGACAAAGCGGGCGAAACCTGCCCCGCATTGGCGAAGCTTGTCTCCATGCCGGCGGCCGGCTGCCGGTCGAGCACCACGACCTCATGACCGGCGCGCGCCAGATACCAGGCGCTCGCCACGCCGATAACGCCACTTCCAAGAACGACTACCCGCACGACACCCTCTTAGACGATGCAGAACCACGCACCGGTTCTTGACTGGCTCGCGGCGAAACAGGGCGGCACGCCGCCCCAGGGACATAACAAGCTGACGAAAGCGCATCCCGGGCGGAAGCCCCGGTTTCGGCGCTCCGGCCATTCCAGCCCACCGAATCGCTGCGGCGTCATCCCTGGCGAGGGCATGGCAGCCACGCACCTGGCGAAAGGACAGATGGGGCCTCGGCGAACGAAATATGACCCCCATCCGGTGATGGAGGCGCCACACCGTAAGGCGCCGCACAATGAGGAGACAAACATGGCGGGAACAGGGATGCTCCGCGCGGTGATCATCCTGGCATGCGGCGTGGCGGCGATATCGGCGGCCTCGGCCCAGCCACGCAATGGCAACGAGCAGAACGGCTTCGACTATCAGCCGACACAGGGCGAAGTCGGGCTACGGGAGCGCGCGGCCGGCGTTGCGCCTTCGACTGAGCATGAGCGCACGCTGGACAAGGAAATGGAGCAGATCAATCGCGATTTGCTGCGCGAGGAGGGACTCTCACCGGGCAATCCCGCGCAAGGCGGGCCGCCGCGCTGAGTCCCTCTCCCCCGGGGGATGCCTGGATATCCGGCCATATCCCGCGAACGAAGCCGCATCCCATGGCGCGGCAGACAGCACGCAAGACCAGGACATCCGTCAGACTTTATCGCGATTGTCTCGTTTTTAATACGAACCTAACTTTCTGAGCATTCACTGGTCCGCGCAAACGGGAGAGCACCGCCGCCGACGGCAGGGTTCGGGCAACCGATCCGGCCCGCCGTCGCGGCCCGGCCGCTCCCGTCCCAAACCCAACAGGGAAGCCGGACATGACGCAAACCCATGACCTGAACGCCCAGGCCCCAACCGAGCGCGCGCCCCCGGGTGTTCCGTTCTTCTGGCCGTTGCAGGCCGTGACCGATCTCGCCTACCAGGGCGTGGAGCTTTTCACCCACAATCTTCGCTTCCTCGCCGAGGAGGAACGGATCCATTTCGTGCCGCGGCCGGAATTCGCCACGCCCAGCACGGTCGCGCTCGATCTGCGCACGCTCGTGCTCCGCGACTATTCCCTGCCGAACGCCTCCTCCCTGCCGACCATCGTGGATGCCCCGTTCGCCGGGCACTCGGCGGTGATCGCCGACTACCATGACGGCCAGAGCCTGATGCAGACGCTGCGCGCCAACGGCGTGGACCGGGTGTTCCTGACTGATTGGAAATCGGCCACGCCGGACATGAAGGATCTGGAAATCGACCAGTATCTCGCCGAGCTGAACACCTGCGTTGACGATCTCGGTGGCCGGGTGAACCTGGTCGGCCTCTGCCAGGGCGGCTGGATGTCGGCCATGTATGCCGCGCGCTTCCCGGAGAAGGTGGCGAGCCTCGTCCTCGCCGGCTCCCCGATCGACACCGATGCCGGCGATGGGCCGATCAAGCGCCTGTCACGCCAATTGCCGCTCTCGTTCTACCAGGAACTGGTCGATGCCGGAGGCGGGCTGATGCTCGGCAAGTTCATGCTCCAGGGCTGGAAGAGCATGCACCCGGAGAAGCACTACGTGCAGGATCATTTCGACATCTGGGAGCATGTCGATGATCCGGCCTGGATCGCCAAGACGGAAACCTTCAAGAGCTGGTACGAGCACACGGTGGATCTGCCGGGGCGCTGGTACCTGCAGGCGATCCAGCAGATCTTCAAGGAGAACCGCTTCGCGCGCGGCGAATTCGTCGGCCTCGGCCGCACGCTGTCGCTCAGCGACGTCACCTGCCCGACCTATCTGCTCGCCGGCGAGCTGGACGACATCACGACGAGCGAGCAGGTGTTCAACGCCGAGCCCTATCTCGGAACGCCGCGCGAGGAGATCGTCAAACGGTTGGTGCCGGGCGGGCATATCGGCCTTTTCATGGGCTCGCACACCCTGCGGGAAGCCTGGCCGGGTATCGCCCGATGGATCGTGGAGAAGGGCGGACGCAGCGCGACCCATTGACACCAGCGCCCACAGCCCCATGAATTTAGAGCATTTTCCGTTCGCCTTGGCTCACGGGCAATGCTCTCATACCAACCGCCGTAAGCCTTGACCGATCGAGAAAAAGGCCAGGGCTCTGCCCTGGACCCGTCACGCGCTGGCGTGTCTTCGCACGACGGGGGCAGCCCCCCAGACCCGCACAAATTTGGAATCATTAATGGAAAGGGGTCTGGGGCCGACGGCCCCAGTGGGGGGCCAGGGGGCAAAGCCCCCTGATCTTACAGCGGCCACTCGCCTTTTCGTCACCCGGCGAGCCGGTCGAGCCGCAAGCGCTGCCGCGCATCGGACAGCAGGCGCGACGCGAACAGCGCGACACCCGCCGCGGCAAGGCCGCTGCCGCCGGCCAGCAGGAACATCAGCAGGATCTGGTACCGCACGGCCTGCATCGGGTCCATGCCGCCGAGGATCTGCCCGGTCATGATGCCCGGCAGCGTCACCAGCCCCGCCGCCGACATCTGATTGACGATCGGCAGCAAGCCGCGACGCGCCGCCTCGCGCACCAGCGGACGTATCGCATCGCGGAACGGCTCGCCCAGCGCCAGCCTGGCCTCTATGGCGGCACGTTCCCGCGCCACGCCGCCGAGCAGGCTGTCGAGCGACAGGCTCGCCGCGTTCAGGACGTTGCCGAGGATGATCCCGGCCAGGGGAATGGCCGCGCGCGGCTGCCACCAGGGATGCGGCCGCAACGCCGTCGTCAGCGCCAGCATGGTGGTCAGGAAGGTCGCGAGGCTGACGACGACGGCGCCGACCAGCAGATTGCCGAAGCGCCCCAGCTGGCGCTCCGGCCGCGCCGCCACTTCCCGCGCCGCGATGAGAACCATCGCCAGCACCACGGCCAGGGTCAGCGCCGGCGAGCCGAGCGCGAAGACGGTGCGCAGCACCAGCCCGACCAGGACCAGTTGCACCACCATGCGCGCCGCCGCCACCGTTACCTGCCGGTGCAGGCCAAGGCCAAGGGCGAGCGACAGCGCCGCGTCGAGCACGATCAGCAGCGCGGCGGCGCCGAGATCCGGGACCGAGAGCGAGACCGGGGTCATGCCGGACGCAGCGCACCCTCGTGCAGGCGGCACTGGAGGGTGCCGAGCCGCTCCGCCTGCCCGGAATCGTGCGTCACCAGCAGCATCGCGCCGCCGGCCACGAGGTAGTCACGCAGCACGGCCTCGACGCGCGCGACGCTCTCGCGGTCGAGCGCGCCGGTCGGTTCATCCAGCAGCAGAACGGCGGGAGTCAGGGCGAGCGCCCGCAGCAAAGCGAGGCGCTGGCGTTCGCCGGTGGAGCAGGCGGCGACGGAGGCCTCCAGGATGTCATCGCGCAAGCCAAAACGGGCGAGGCGCTCCGGCCCCGGCGGCGACGGAAAATGCGCTCCGACCCGCGGCGCCCACCAGCCGCTTTCGGCGGCCGAATAGACGACCTGACGCCGCCACACCGGCGCCGGCATCGCCGAGCGGGCCGCCCCGCGGAGCCAGGCCTCCCCCCGATGCGGATCGAGATCGGCGACCATGCGGAGCAGCAGTGTCTTGCCGGCGCCGGAGCGGCCGGTGATCGCCAGGCATTCGCCGGCGTCGAGGGAGAAATCGACCGGGCCGGCGAGACGGCCGCTCAATCCGGCGGCCCGCAGCAGCGTCTCCTCCGCGTTCAGGCGCTCCGCCTCCCGGGGCATCGCGCACGCGGTCACCGGCCGGTGTTTTCCGTCCCGTAGAACCGGAGGAACATCGCCACCGAGGCATCAACCACCCGATCGACTTCCGCCGCCGCACTGTCGGCGCTCAGCAATTGCAGGCGGCGCAGAGGCACGACCCGGGTATTCAACAGGGCGAAAAACTGTTCGGCGGCGAAATACGGATCCTCGAGCCGGAGCTGGCCTCGCTGGCGCTGCCGGTCCAGCCAGTCCGCCATGATCCGCACCGCTCGCGCGGGGCCGGCCTCATGGAATGTGCGCGCTAACTCCGGGAATTTCAGCGCCTCGGAAATGACGATGCGATGCGTCGTCAACCCGTGTTCCGAGAGCAACAATTTCAGGATCCGGTGCGCGATATCCCGCATGGCGGTCTCAAGCTCATCCTCCTTGATACCATCGCCGAAGACGCACGCGATCCGCTGGCTGCACTCATCGGCGATATAAGTGCTGAACAGATCGGCCTTGCTGGTGAAGTAGTTATACAGCGTGCCCTTGGAGACACCGGCCTCGCTCGCGATCTGCGACATGCTGGCGCCTTCGTAGCCCTCCCGGGCAAAAATCGTGGCGGCGCCCCGGAGAATCTGTCGCTGCTTTTCCGAGGAGAAATCCTCCGGATCGTCCATTCCCGTTGCATTCCCCCGGCACATGTCGGGTTTGACGATCAGGCCAAAATGGCTAGGCTGTCAATGCTGACCGAACCGATCGGTCAGCAGCGCTGGCTCCCGCTGGTCTATTCCCCCAAGGGTGTTCGCCGGCGCTGTCCCACCCTTGCCCCACCATCCGGGTCACCATGCCCGGTCAGCCATCCCCACTCAGCCAAGGAGCGGCCGCCCGTGCCGACACGCTCGTCCTTCCGCTTCGCCCTGATCACCGGATCGGCCCTGCTGGCGGGATGCACGGTCGGCCCGGATTTCCAGCGCCCCAGCCTGTGGTCACCCGCCTCCTGGTTCGCCGCCAGGCCGAAGCCGGACACCGCTTCGGCCGCCAGCCAGCCGGTGCCGGAGAAGGTGGACCCGAACTGGTGGACCCTGTTCCACGACCCCGAGCTGACCACGCTCGAAAACCGGGTCGTGGCGGCGAACCTGGATGTGCGGCTGGCCACGATCCGCCTCGCGGAAAGCCGGGCACAGGGGCGCATCGCCCGGGCCGACCAATTCCCATCCGTGGACGGCAATGCGTCCTACTCGCGGGAAGAACTGAGTCACCGCGGCGTCATCAGCCTGTTCGGCAACGGCACGGGCGGCAGCCAGAACGGCATTCCGAGCAGCGCCACAGGCAGCCCTCCCCCCCGAATCCCGCCCTTCAACCTCTGGCAATACGGCTTCGACGCCTCCTGGGAGCTTGATCTCTGGGGTCGGGTGCGGCGCTCCGTCGAGGAGGCCGATGCCTCCGTGGACGCCTCGGCGGAGGCGCGGCGCAGCGCCGTGCTCTCGGTCGTCGCCGAGCTGGCGCGCGACTACATGCAGCTGCGCGGCATCCAGGCCGAGATCGATATCACCGAGCGCAACCTGCGGACCGCGCAGGAGACGCTCGATCTCACCCGCAGCCGCTACCGCGGGGGGGTGACCACCGAGCTCGATGTCGCCAACGCTGCGACGCAGGTGGCCACCACGGCCGCGCAGCTCCCGCAACAGCGCCAGCGGGAGGAAGAAACCATCAACGCGCTCAGCTTCCTGCTCGGCGAGGCGCCCGGCGCGCTGCGCGCCGAGCTGGAAACGCCACAGGCCGTGCCGCCCGTGCCGCCGCGCGTTCCCATCGGCGTGCCCTCCGAGCTCGCGCGGCGGCGGCCGGACATCCGCGAGGCGGAGGCGCAGCTCCATGCGGCGACCGCTGATGTCGGCGTCGCCGTCGCGGATTTCTACCCGCAGGTCAGCCTCACCGGCAGCCTCGGCCTGCAGGCGCTGCACTTCCAGGACCTCGCCAACTGGGATGCCCGGCAATATGCGCTCGGCCCGAGCATCACCCTGCCGATCTTCCAGGGCGGAAGGCTGCGCGCGACGCTTGAACTGCGCAAGCAGCAGCAGCAGGAAGCGGCGATCACCTATCAGCGGACGGTGCTCCAGGCGTGGCACGAGGTGGACAACGCGCTGACCGCCTATGCCGAGGAACAGGCAAGGCGCGACCAGCTCGCGGTCGCGGTCTCCGAGAGCCAGCGTGCGTTGGACCTGGCGCGGGTGCGTTACACGCAGGGCGTGACCGACTTCCTGAACGTGCTGGATGCGGAGCGCGCGCTGCTCGCGGCCCAGCTGCAGCTGGCGGACAGCACGACGACGGTCTCGAATAATCTGGTCCAGCTCTACAAGGCGCTCGGCGGCGGCTGGGAGACCGCCTATCCTGCCGCCGAGGCTGTCGCCGGCACGCGGGCGATGTAAGCGGCGCTGGACGATGCAAGCCGCCGCGATACACTTCTTAACCCCCCGGGGATGGCGAGGGCGGCCCGGGCAGTCCATTGTCCCGCGTGACACATTTTCGTGCGGATCGGTGAATTGCTCTCCGGGCCGTCCGTCCCACCCATCCGGGGTCGGACGGGCTCCGGAGGCGGCCTTCATCGGGAGCACCGGACAGAAGTAGTCTATGGACGAACAGGTCAACAGGTTGGTGGCGTCGCCCGCCGTCACGTCGCCACGCGCCCGCTCGGGCGCACGTGGTCCCCTTCTGGTCATGCTGGCGCTGGCCCTGATCGGCGGCGGTGTCGCCTGGCGCCTGTCGCATGGCGCGCGGCCGACGCATCATCCGGCGCCGCCGCCCGTCGCCGTCGGCATCGCACCCGCCAAAAGTGGCGACATGCCGATCATGCTCAAGGGACTCGGCACGGTGACGCCGCTCGCCACCGTCACCGTCCGCACGCAGATCAACGGCCAGTTGCAGATCGTCGCCTTCCACGAGGGGCAGCACGTCCATCGCGGCGATTTCCTGGCGCAGATCGACCCCCGCCCCTATCAGGCGCTGCTCGACCAGTACCAAGGACAGTTCGCGCACGATACCGCCCTGCTCAAACAGGCGCAGACCAATTACGCCCGCTATCAAGTGCTCAACCGGCAGGATTCGATCTCCCGCCAGCAGGTCGAGGACCAGCTTTTCCTGGTGCATCAGTACGAGGGCTCCATCACGGCCGATCAGGCGCAGATCGATGCCCAGAAGCTGAATCTCGTCTATTGCCACGTCGTCTCGCCGGTCGATGGCCGCGTCGGCCTGCGCCAGGTCGATCAGGGCAACTACGTCCAGACCTCCGACGCGAACGGCCTCGTGGTCGTCACGCAGATGCAGCCGATGTCCATCATCTTCACCCTGCCCGAGGACTCGCTGCCGCAGGTGATGCAGCGGCTGCACGCGGGGGTGAGCCTGCCGGTCGAGGCCTGGGACCGGGAGGATGCGACGCGGATCGCGAGCGGCACGCTCGAAACGGTGGACAATCAGATCGACACCACCACTGGTACGGCGAAATTGCGCGCGATCTTCCCGAACGCCGACGAGTCGCTGTTTCCGAACCAGTTCGTCAACGCACATCTGCTCGTCGATACGCTGCATGACGCGGTCCTGGTGCCGAACGCCGCCATTCAGCAGGGGGCGCCTGGAACCTTCGTCTATGTCGTGAAGGACAACACCGTCGCCGTCCGCCCGATCAGCACCGGAATCGCCGATGCGCAGCAGACCGTCGTGCTCTCAGGCCTCGCGCCCGGCGAGCGCGTGGTGATCGACGGCATCGACCGTCTGCGCGACGGCGCCAAGGTCAGCATCCCGGCCGAGCACGCGGAGGGTGGAAACCCGGCGCAGCATCGCCGCCGGCATACCGACGGCACGCCGTGAGGGCGGCATGAGTCCGTCCCGCCTGTTCATCCTGCGCCCGGTCGCCACCACCCTGCTGATGGCGGCGATCCTGCTGATGGGCTTCGCCGCCTATACCGAGTTGCCGCTCTCCGCCCTGCCGGAAGTGGATTACCCGACGATCCAGGTGCAGACCTTCTATCCGGGGGCGAGCCCGGAGGTGATGACCTCCTCCGTGACCGCGCCGCTGGAGCGGCAATTCGGCCAGATGCCGGGTCTCAACCAGATGTCGTCGCGCAGTTCCGCCGGCGCCTCGGTCATCACGCTGCAATTCTCCCTCGATCTCAGCCTCGACATCGCCGAGCAGGAGGTGCAGGCGGCGATCAACGCGGCCGGCAATCTGCTGCCCGCCGACCTGCCGGCGCCGCCGATCTACGCCAAGGTCAACCCGGCCGACGCGCCGGTGCTGACACTCGCGATCACCTCGAAAACGCTGCCGCTCACCCAGCTTGAGGACATCGCCGACACGCGGCTCGCGCAGAAGATCTCGCAGATCGCCGGCGTCGGCCTCGTCAGCATCAGCGGCGGGCACCGGCCGGCGATGCGGGTGCAGGCCAATATCCGTGCCCTCTCCGCCTATGGCCTCAATATCGACGACCTGCGCACTACGATCGGCAATCTCAACGTCAACACGCCGAAAGGCAGCTTCGACGGCCCCTCCCGCTCCTACACCATCAACGCCAACGACCAGCTTTCCAGCGCCCAGGCCTACCGGGATTCGGTGATCGCCTATCGCAACGGCAGGCCGGTTCACCTCTCCGACGTCGCGACCGTGGAACAGGGAGCCGAGAACAACCGGCTCGCGGCCTGGATGAACACCACCCCGGCCGTGATCCTGAACGTGCAGCGCCAGCCGGGCGCCAACGTCATCGCGGTGGTGGACCAGATCAAGGCGCGTTTGCCGCAGCTTCAGGCCGCGTTGCCCGCCGCGATGGTGGTGACGCCACTGACCGACCGCACCACCACCATCCGCGCCTCCGTCGCCGATGTCGGCTTCGAGCTTGGCCTCGCCGTGGTGCTGGTGGTGCTGGTGATCTTCCTGTTCCTGCGGAACATCCCGGCGACGCTCATCCCGAGTCTGTCGGTGCCGCTCTCCCTCGTCGGCACCCTGGCCGCGATGTACCTCTGGGGGTTCAGCCTCGATAATCTCTCGCTGATGGCGCTGACCATCGCCACCGGCTTCGTGGTGGACGACGCGATCGTCATGATCGAGAACATCGCCCGCTTCGTGGAGATGGGCGAGGCGCCGCTCGCCGCCGCGCTCAAGGGCAGCGAGCAGATCGGCTTCACCATCATCTCGCTCACCGTCTCGCTCATCGCGGTGCTAATCCCGCTGCTGTTCATGGGCGACGTCGCCGGCCGGCTGTTCCATGAATTCGCGATCACCCTCGCCGTCACCATCGTGATCTCGGCGGTGGTGTCATTGACCCTGGTGCCGATGCTCTGCGCCCGGCTGCTGCGCCACCGCGCCCCAGGCGAGCAAGGCCGCATCGCCCGCGCGGCGGAACGCGCCTTCGACCGGCTGACCCAGGGCTACGCCCATGCGCTCGACTGGGTGCTGGACCGGCAGAAGCTCACACTGCTGGTCGCGGCCGCGACGCTCGCGCTGACCGCCTGGCTGTACGTGATCGTGCCGAAGGGCTTCTTCCCGGTGCAGGACACCGGGATGATCCAGGGCATTTCCGTGGCGACGGAGACCACTTCCTACGCTGCCATGGCCGCCCATCAGCAGGCTTTGGCCGCGGCGATCCTGAAAGACCCGGACGTCGTCAGCCTCTCCTCCTTCATCGGCGTGGACGGCAGCAACACCACGCTCAACAGCGGCCGCTTCCTCATCAACCTGCGTTCGAAGGATGCGCGCAAACTGGATGCAAGCGGCGTCATCCGCCGGCTGCAGCGCGAGATCGCGAATGTGCCCGGCGTCGAACTCTACATGCAGCCGGTGCAGGACCTGACCATCGACACCAGCGTCAGCGCCACGCAGTACCAGTTCGTGCTGGAGGATGCGAACCCGGCGGAATTCGCCGAATGGGTACCGAAGCTCGTGCAAGCGTTGCACGCGCGGCCGGAGCTTGCCGACGTCACGAGCGACATGCAGAGCAACGGCCTCGCCGTCAATATCACCATCGATCGCGCGACCGCCGGCCGCTTCGGCATCACCCCGGCGACGGTGGACAACGCGCTCTACGACGCGTTTGGCCAGCGCATCGTCTCCACGATCTTCACCCAGTCGAACCAGTACCGGGTGATCCTGGAAGCCGACGCGCCGATGCAGTCCTCGCTGCAAAACCTCAACCTGCTCTATTTCCCCTCCTCCACCTCGACCTCGGGCCAGGTGCCGCTTTCCGCGATCGCCCATATCGAGCAACGGCCCGCGCCCCTGCTGGTCAGCCATCTCGGCCAGTTTCCGGCCACTACCATCTCGTTCAACCTCGCCCCCGGCGCCTCGCTCGGCGCCGCCGTGACGGCGATCCGCCAGACCGAGGCCGAAACCGGCTTGCCCGCCAGCTTCGAAACCGTGTTCCAGGGCGCGGCGCAGGCCTTCCAGGCCTCGCTGTCAAGCGAGTTGCTGCTCGTGCTGGCGGCGGTGGCGACGATGTACATCGTGCTCGGCGTGCTCTACGAGAGCTTCATCCATCCGGTCACCATCCTCTCCACCCTGCCTTCGGCCGGCATCGGCGCGCTGCTCGCGCTGATGCTGGCGGGAGCCGATCTCGACATCATCGGCATCATCGGCATCGTCCTGCTGATCGGCATCGTGAAGAAGAACGCGATCATGATGATCGACTTCGCGCTGGAGGCGGAACGCGTGGAGGGCCTGAAGCCGCGCGAGGCGATCCGCCAGGCCTGCCTGCTGCGCCTGCGGCCGATCCTGATGACGACGATGGCGGCGCTGCTCAGCGCAGTGCCGCTGATGCTCGGCTCCGGCACCGGCTCCGAGCTACGCCAACCGCTCGGCCTCGCCATCTTCGGCGGGCTGGTGGTCAGCCAGGTGCTGACGCTGTTCACGACCCCGGTGATCTACCTGCTGTTCGACGCGATCGCGCGCCGCCTCCGCCGCTCGTCCGGGGCGGACACGCCGGATCTGGCGGCGGGATAGGCGAACGCCGCGTATGAACATCAGCCGGCCCTTCATCGCCCGCCCGATCGCGACCACCCTGCTGACCCTGGGTCTCGCCCTCGCCGGCCTGTTCGCCTATGGCCGCCTGCCGGTGTCACCGCTGCCGCAGGTGGATTTCCCGACCATCCTGGTGCAGGCCAACCTTCCCGGCGCGAGCCCGGACACGGTGGCGACCAGCGTCGCGGCCCCGCTTGAACGCCATCTCGGCCAGATCGCCGACGTGACCGAGATGACGTCGCAAAGCGGGGTGGGCAATACGCGCATCGTCCTGCAATTCGGCCTCTCGCGCGACATCGACGGCGCGGCGCGCGACGTGCAGGCGGCGATCAATGCGGCCCGCGCCGATCTGCCGGCCAGCCTGCGCAGCAACCCGACCTATCACAAGGTGAACCCGGCCGATGCGCCGGTGCTGATCCTCGCCCTCACCTCGAAGACGCGCACGCCCGGCCAGCTCTACGACAGCGCCGCGACGGTGCTGCAACAGAAGCTCTCGCAGGTCCAGGGCGTCGGTGAAGTGGATGCCGTCGGCAGCGCCCTGCCCGCCGTGCGGGTGGAGCTGAATCCGGGGGCGCTGTTCAAATACGGCATCGGGCTGGAAGATGTCCGCGCCGCCCTCGCTTCCGCCAATGCCGATAGCCCGAAAGGCGCGATCGAGTTCGGCGGCCGGCATTTCCAGGTCTATACCAACGACCAGGCGCCGCATGCCGAGGATTACCGGCCGCTGGTGGTCGCCTACCGCAACGGCGCCGCGGTGCGGCTGACCGACGTCGCGGAAGTGCTCGATTCGGTCGAGGATCTCCGCAACGCCGGGCTCTATAACGGCCAGCCGGCCGTGACCCTGCTCGTCTTCCGCCAACCGGGCGCCAACATCATCGACACGGTGGACCGTGTGCGCGCCGCCCTGCCGCAACTCACGGCCTCGCTGCCCGGCGACACCGACGTCTCCGTCGCCATTGACCGCACCCCCACCATCCGCGCCTCGCTCGCGGACACGCAGCGCACCTTGCTGATCTCGGTCGGGCTGGTGGTGCTGGTGGTGTTCGTCTTCCTCGGCAATATCCGGGCGACGCTCATTCCGTCGATCGCCGTGCCGGTCTCCATCATCGGCACGTTCGGGGCCATGTACCTGCTCGGCTACAGCCTCGACAATCTCTCGCTGATGGCGCTCACCATCGCCACCGGCTTCGTGGTGGACGACGCGATCGTCGTCCTCGAAAACATCGCCCGGCACATGGAGGCCGGCATGTCGCGCCTGCAGGCGGCGTTGCTCGGCGCGCGCGAGGTCGGATTCACCGTGCTCTCGATCAGCACCTCGCTGATCGCCGTGTTCCTGCCGATCCTGCTGATGGGCGGCATCGTCGGCCGGCTGTTCCGCGAATTCGCGATCACCCTGTCGCTCGCGATCGTCGTCTCCCTCATCGTCTCGCTGACGACGACGCCGATGCTCTGCTCCCGCTTCCTGCGCGCCGGCAGCGCCGGAGCGTCAGGGCGGGCTCCGGGACGGCTGGGCCGCGCCCGCGAGGCGATGTTCCACGGCATGACGCGATTCTACGAACGGACCCTCGGCGCGGCGCTCCGGCATCCCCTCCTTGTCATGCTGGCGCTTCTCGCCACCATCGGCCTCAACATCGCGCTGTTCATCGTCGTTCCGAAAGGCTTCTTCCCGCAGCAGGATACGGGCGCGATCATCGGCGGCGTCCAGGCCGACCAGAGCATCAGCTTCCAGCTGATGCGCGAGAAGCTGCGGCGCTTCCAGACCATCCTGGCATCCGACCCCGCCATCTCCGGCGCGGTCGGCTTCACCGGCGGGCGGCTGACCAATGCCGGTTTCATCTATGCGGCCCTCAAGCCGCTCAGCGAGCGCCATGTCTCGGCCGATCAGGTGATCGCCCGCCTGCGCCCGCGCCTTGGGCATGTGCCGGGCGCCAGCATGTTCCTGCAGGCGGTACAGGATATCCGGGTCGGCGGCCGGCAAAGCAACGCCCAGTACCAGTTCACCCTGCAGGCCGACAGCGCGGCGGAGCTCTATGCCTGGACGCCGAAACTCACCGAGGCGCTGGCACATGACCCCGCCCTCGCCGATGTGAATTCAGATCAGCAACAGAAAGGGCTGGAAACCGATCTGACGATCGACCGCCCGACCGCGGCGCGGCTCGATCTCACCCCCGCCGTCATCGATAACACGCTCTACGACGCATTCGGCCAGCGCCAGGTCTCGACGATCTACAATCCGCTGAACCAGTACCACGTCGTCATGGAAGTCGCGCCGCGCTACTGGCAGAGTCCGGAGACGCTGCGGGACCTCTGGATCAGCACCTCCGGCGCGAGACCGAGCGGCACCCAAACCACCAACGCGGTCGCCGGCACCACCAGCAGCCATGCCTTATCCGCATCCGCCGCCAGCGTGGCGATGGATACGGCCCGCAACGCGAGCATGAACGCCATCGCCGCGAGCGGGGGTTCGAGCGCATCGAGCGGGGCCCCGGTCAGCACCGCGAAGGAAACCATGGTGCCGCTCGCTGCCTTCGCGCGCTTCACGCCGGGCCATACGCCCCTCGGCGTCAACCATCAGGGGCCGTTCGTCGCCAGCACGATTTCCTTCAACCTGCCGGCCGGCCACTCGCTCGGCGATGCCGCCAATGCCATCCAGCGGGCGATCCTCCGCATCGGCATGCCCGCCAGCATCCATGGCAGCTTCTCCGGCACCGCCGCGACGTTCCAGGCCTCGCTCTCGAACGAACCCCGGCTGATCCTCGCGGCGCTCGCCGCCGTCTACATCGTGCTCGGCATGCTCTACGAGAGCTACATCCACCCGATCACGATCCTCTCCACCCTGCCGTCCGCCGGCGTCGGCGCGGTGCTGGCCCTGCTGCTCTCCGGCAGCGAGTTCAGCATCATCGCGCTGATCGGCGTCATTCTCCTCATCGGCATCGTCAAGAAGAACGCCATCATGATGATCGATTTCGCGCTCGCGGCCGAGCGCGACCAGGGCATGAACACACGCGATGCCATCACCAGCGCCTGCCTGCTCCGCTTCCGCCCGATCATGATGACGACCTTCGCGGCCTTGCTCGGCGCCCTGCCGCTCGCCTTCGGTTCCGGCGAGGGATCGGAGCTGCGGCGGCCGCTCGGGATCTCCATCGTCGGCGGCCTGATCGTGAGCCAGGCGCTGACGCTCTACACCACGCCGGTGGTCTATCTGTACCTGGACCGTTTCCGGCATTGGAGCGCCGCCCATTGGGCCCGGCTGTTCCGGCGCGGAACAACCGAGGCCGGGGAATGAGGCCGGTGCGGAACGGTCATCGCCAGCCGGGCGAGTCTCGGCGCGCGCGGCCGCGCGGATCAGCCGGTGGAAAATGGCGCGCGGCCTCCCTCGCCGCCTCGCTGCTCCTCACCTCCTGCATGGTGGGGCCCGACTACCGCCGCCCGCCAGCCCCGGTACCGGCCAGCTTCAAGGAACTCGCCGGCTGGAAACCGGCGACGCCATCGGATGCGGCGGATAAGGGCGTCTGGTGGTCGGCCTTCGACGACCCGCTGCTCGACGGGCTGGAGCAGCGGGTCGACATCAACAACCAGACGGTCAAGGCAGCCGAGGCCGCGTACCGCAACGCGCAGGCCCTGGTGGAACAGGCCAGGGCGGGCCTGTTCCCGACCGCCAGCTTCACCTCGAGCGTCACGCGCGGCGCGACCGGCATCGGCTCCAACTCCCCCCGGACGATCTACACGCTCCAAGGCTCCGCCGATTGGACCCTCGATGTCTGGGGCCGCATCCGGCGGCAGGTGGAGAGCAACGTGGCCGGCGCGCAGGTCAACGCCGCGGATCTCGCGAATGCGCGCCTCTCGGCGCAGGCCTCGCTCGCCACGTTTTATTTCGAACTGCGCACGGAGGACGCGCTGCAACGCCTGCTCGATCAGACTGTGCGCAACTACGAGGCCTCCCTGCGCATCACCAGCAACCAATACGCCGCCGGCGTCGCCGCCCGCTCCGACGTGATCACCGCGGAAACGCAGCTTGAGAGCGCCCAGTCGCAGGCGATCGCGACCGGCATCGCCCGGGCGCAATTCGAGCATGCGATCGCCGTGCTGACCGGTGTTCCGCCGGCCGAACTCACGATCCCGCCCGGCCCGCTGGCCATGACGACGCCGGAGATCCCGCCCATGGTGCCGGCCCGCTTGCTGGAGCGCCGCCCGGACATCGCCGCCGCCGAGCGGGTCATGGCGGCACAGAACGCGCAGATCGGCGTCGCGGTCGCCTCCTTCTACCCGGATATCAGCCTGTCGGCGCTGTACGGGTTCAGCGGCGATCCGCTTTCCTCGCTGATCAGCACGTCGCACCGGGTCTGGACGATTGCCGCCTCCGGCAACGAGGTCCTGTTCGAGGGCGGGCTGCGCACCGCCGAGGTCGCGGCGGCCCGCGCCAATTACGACCAGAGTGTCGCCAATTACCGCGAAACCGTGCTGACCGCGTTCCAGCAGGTGGAGGATGAGCTGGCCGCCCTGCGCATCCTGGCGCAACAGGCGGAGGTGCAGGCAAAGGCGGTCGCGTCCGCGGAACAGGCGGCGCTGATCGCCCTCAACGAATACCGCGCCGGCACCCAGGCCTACACGACCGTCGTCACCGCGCAGAACGCGGCGCTCGCGAACGAGGAGACGGCCCTGACCATCCAGCGCGACCGGCTCACCGCCAGCGTGACCCTGATCGAGGCGCTCGGCGGCGGCTGGTCCGATGCGGCGCTGCCGAGCAAGGCCTCCCTGCAGAGCGACAACCCGCTGGTGCCGGCATTTCTGGAATCGCCGGGCCGGTAGAGCGCGATCGCTTGAGGCTGACAGTCGGAAAGCGTGAATCGCGCTCTCAAAACAAGGCGCCAGAGCATGATCGCCTGAGATTGAAGCGCGGAGACTTGGGGCTTTGCCCCAAACCCCACAGGGACCTTGAGGCCCCAGACCCCCGATATGTTATTAAAAAATGGCGTAATGGGGTCCGGGGCCTT